>NZ_DASZCQ010000019.1:0-1502 GCF_035942955.1 Actinophytocola sp.
GCTCCGAGGTGGCCCTGGCCCGCGACGCCGAGCCCGGCCGGGATCCCGGCCTGCTGCTGCGGGTCGCCGCCGCGGCCGCCCGGACCGGTAACCCGATCGCCCCCGCCGCGCTGGCCCGGCTCGGCGAGTCGGCGCCGGAGCCCCGCGCGCCGTGGCCGGCCGAGATCCGCCAGTCGCTGATCTCCTTGCTTGGCACCGGCGAGGGGCTCATCGACGTGGTTGAGGCGCTGGACCGCACCGGCCTGTGGGCCCGGCTCTTCCCGGAGTGGGGCGCGATCCGCGACCTCCCGCCGCGCGACGCCGTGCACATCTGGACCGTCGACCGGCACCTCGTCCAGGCCACGGCCAACGCCGGGCGGCTGCTCACCCGGGTGTCCCGGCCGGACCTGCTGCTGCTCGGCGCCGTGCTGCACGACATCGGCAAGGGCCGCGACGCCGACCACTCAATCGTCGGCGCCGCGCTGGCCACCCAGGTCGGCCGGCGCCTCGGTCTGTCCAAATCGGACGTCGAGACGCTGTCCGCGATGGTGCGCCACCACCTGCTGCTGCCGCATACCGCCACCCGGCGCAACATCGAGGACGAGTCGACCGTGCAGCGCGTGGTGGACACACTCGACGGCGACCCGGTGCTGCTCGAGCTGCTGCACGCGCTGGCCGAGGTGGACTCGCTGGCCACCGGCCCCGGAGTGTGGTCGGACTGGAAGGCCAAGCTGATCGGCGACCTGGTGGCCCGGTGCCGCCGGCGGATGGCCGGGGAGCCGCACGAGGGTCCGGCCCCGCTCGACGCCGGCCAGCGCGCGCTCGCCGAAGCCGTTGCGGCGTCAGGCAAACCCGACGTGCTCGTGGACGAGACCGGCCCGCTGGCCAGGATCACCGTGGTGGCCAGGGACCGGCCCGGGCTGCTGTCCAGGGCGGCCGGTGTGCTCGCCCTGCACTCGCTGCAGGTGCACGCCGCCTCGCTGGCCAGCCACGCCGGCGTGGCCGTCGACCTGTTCTCCGTCTCCCCCCGGTTCGGCTCGCTGCCCGACCCGGCGCTGCTGCGCGAGCACTTCGCCAGGGCCATCGCCGGCACACTCCCGCTGGCCGACCGGCTCGCCGCCAAGGAGCGCGACTACGGCGGCCGGGCGGAGGACGCGCCGGAGCCCAAGGTGCTGTGGTTCGACCACGAGGCCGGCGACTCGTCGGCCGTGGTGCTCGAGGTGCGCGCCGCGGACCGGATAGGGCTGCTGCACAGCGTGGCCGACGCGCTCGAGCGGTGCGGCGCCGACGTGCGGTGGGCGCGGGCGGCAACGCTCGGCGGCACCGCGGTGTCCTCGTTCAGCCTGACCGTCGTGGGTCGACACACGCCCGACATGTTCTGGCGCCGCGCCATCGAGCAGGCCGTGCTCGCCGCCTGCTGAGTAGCACTACTCAGCCGCACTCGGTGCGTTCACGCTGCTCCGCGGGCCGGCCGGCCGGCAGTCTTGGTGCGCAGGGGGTCGCCGGGATCGGGCCCGTCGAGG
>NZ_DASZCQ010000020.1:0-6816 GCF_035942955.1 Actinophytocola sp.
GCTGACTCGGTCGCCCCTCGGGGCCGCGTTCACCACCGCGAGCACCTTGCTCGGGGTCACGCGACTGGGGTTCCCCGGCCAACTCATCGAAGTAGACCTCACCGCGGCGCTGCCGGCATGACGGTGCACTCTCGACCAACGTCACGCGACGCCATGCCACCGCGCATCCGGTAATGCCGCTGATCGGTGTTCCTTCGGACGAGGTTCGGCGCGGCGCGTTGTACCGATCAGGTGGATGCGGTTGTGCGGGATGGTGATCTGCGCGTTGGGGAGCATCGCGTCGATGTGACCTCACGCGTTTGCCAACGTTGGCCGGTCGTTTCTCCGACCGGCCAACGTTGGCCGTTGCGTTACAGGCTGGGTGCGAGAATGTAGGACATTCCTATTACGTCCTTGACCCAGCGTGAACTGATTCGGCCCAGTCCGGTGAAGTTCATCT
Source organism: Actinophytocola sp. (assembly GCF_035942955.1). Taxonomy (GTDB): domain Bacteria; phylum Actinomycetota; class Actinomycetes; order Mycobacteriales; family Pseudonocardiaceae; genus DASYTH01. The sequence goes on from NZ_DASZCQ010000020.1 coordinate 440, forward strand.
CGGTGATGTAGATGTAGCGTCCATCCGCACGCAGTTGCACAACGTTGACCCAGGCGACGTGCCCGAGGCTGGACGCACCCTGCACGCCGGGCTCGAAGACCACGATCGAGTGTGGGGTGGCATCTAGCCAGACCGACCAGCCGGTCATTCGTGCCGAGTTGTCCCAGTTGTACGCGTCGCCCGACAGGGCCGGATAGGTGGTGGCATCACCGCGGAATCGCTCGTAGGCATACCAGGTGCAGTTTCCGGAGACTCCAGCATTGTATCCGCGGCTGGCTCCCCGTGTGCGCCAAGTCGCGTAGAGCGGGGGTCCTGATGCTGCATACATGACGACATTGCTGTCGTTTTGGACTACCACGCGCGCGCCTGAATTGCCCCATGTTCCGCTGTCCCACAATGGATTCCCACCTGGCCCATAGACAACCAGGTTACCGTCGCTTTGCATGACGGCCCACGACCCCGGGTGTCCTGCCGTTCGCGTTGACCACAACGCGCCCGACGGGCCGTATTCAACCAAGTTTCCGTCGCCCTGCATCACCAGACGGTACCGGCCGTCGGCCGACCAGCGGTCCTGGTTAGCTGTGAGAGATTCGTTTGGGGACAAGTCGCTGCCCTGCGCGGTCGCGGCTGGGCTGGTGGCCAGGCCGGCAGCCAACGAGGCCAGTAAGCTGACGGCAAGCGTCAACGCGCGGACCGCAATCGCACGTCCTCTCTTTGCTGGTGTCATGATGAGAACTCCTTTCTAATGGAATCGGGATTCTCCCCGTTGGCGTTAGTGTCCGGACTGTTACGCGTCACTGCTGCATGGGGTTTGCACGAACCCGACGTGGATTAGTTGCCACTGTCAAAATGGTGGTGCCGGTTGCGGCGCTCGCGTAGGGGATGTTTAGGACTCTTGTGGCTTCTCGAGACTATGGTGGCAACATGGGGCTTCGAGGCCTGCCTCTGGCAGGAGTCGCTTCATCTCCTGCCTGCCGTTGTCCTATTCGGAGGTCAACACCCAAGCGAGTGCAGATGGATCTTCATCAGTTCCTCCTCGTGTGGTGGTGAACACACGCTATGTGTGGTCGTGGTGAAACGCGGAGGGGTGTTCGCCCGACAAACTGCCGTGGGAGTGCCTGGCACACTGTGCTGGACGAAAGCGTGACCGGAGAATGTTGTGCGATATGTTCGCGGTGCAGGTGAACGCTTACCGGCAGGTGCCGGTGAGGCGGTTCGCCGGCTCTACCGGTTAGGCAGGCTGTTCGCGATCGGGGTACGTGCCGGGACCCTGCCGCTTTCGGCCGTGATTGGCTTGTTAGCTGCGCAGCCGGACCTGCTTGTCGTCATGGCGATAGCGACCGGTGCGTTGGTGGCGTGGAGCGCGGTGTACGTCCGGGCGCTGCTGGTCCACCCAGCTCGTTGGCACACCGTGATCGACGCGGTCATGCTCGGGGCGCTCGGACTGTGCGCGCAATGGCTGGTGCCTGCGACGTGGTTGGCGCACGGTGACTCGTGGGTGCTCGCGCTGGCCGGGTTCGCCTGTGTCGGCTACCAGTGCCACACCGAGATCGTGTTGGGCTCCGTGGTCACGCTGATCGTCGTGGGAGGTGCGGTTTGCGGCACGCTCATCGCCCCGCCGAACGCCATGCTGTTCATGTCGAGTTGGATGGTGGTCGCCGCCGCGTTGTCCCGGGTGCAGTGGATCTTGGTGCGGCGCGGGGGGCGGATCGCTGACGAGCAGATGGCCGCCGCCGAGCGCGCCCGCATCGCCCAGCGGGTGGCCGACGCGGTCCGCGCCGACGAGCGGGCGTTAGCCAACGCGCTGCACGACACGGCAGCGACGACTTTGCTAATGGTCGGCATCGGCCAGGGCACTGACCGTGCTCTGCTTGCCGCACAAGCCGAACGTGACCTTGCCGTGCTGTCTACCTATGGTGGTGGGCTGCCACCACAGGCTGATCTGATCTTGTTGCTACGGGCCGCCGCGGACCTGGTCGCGGCGCGGGTCGACTTCGAGGTCAGCGGTGAGCTTTTCCTGCCCAGCGATGTGGCTGGCGCCATCGCCGATGCTGCGGGCGAAGCGCTGAACAATGTGGTGCGGCATGCCGGAGTGAATCAGGCCGCGCTGGGGGTGCGCGGTGATGCGGATCGGGTGGAGGTGGAGATCGTCGACAACGGTCGCGGATTCCTCCTCGATCAGGTCGGCGATACTCGACGAGGTCTGCGCGAGTCGATTTACGGCCGGATGCACGCTATCGGTGGCCGGGCGCACATTAGCACCTCCCTCGGCGCCGGCACCCGAGTCGTTCTGGAGTGGCGGTATGGCTGACACGCAACCCAAGACACGATATGTTCCAAGCTACTGGCGTGGTGCAGCTGGCCTTCTGCGGCGCGGATTGCGTGTAATTGGTGGGCAAGCCTGGCTCAGCGAGGCCGAATGCCAGACGGCCCAACGGTTCCTGCTGGGGCTGCGGCTGGCCGCCATGGTGATCGCGGCCGTGGTGTTGTACACGTTGGGTCTGCCCAACCTGATCCGCAGCTTCCTCACCTACCGTGTGCCGTGGGTTCAGGTCTGCTGCCTGGTGACCTACACCACAGTGGTCGGTCTGGCCGCATACCTTGTGCTGCGCGGAAAGCGTTGGGGCTGGCTGCGGTGGGCCGCGTTGGCCGCAACGCTCGGCGCCTCGATTGCCTCCGACCTCTCGCTCGGCGATGGGTACGCGATCACGGCGGCGGACTGGTCGTTCGGGTCGGTGGGCTGGGTCGGTGTGATCGTACTGACCGAGCGCCCGCTCTGCGAGCTGCTGGCTTTTCTTGGCGTGCATGAATTGCTATCTCTATGCACGGTGGTGCTTACAGGCAACGGACACTGCACCGAGATACTGTGGCTCGCTACCGCTTCGATCACCTCCATCGGCTTCCCGGTTGCCGGCGCGATCGCGATCACAGCGTTGCGATTCATTGCCAATGCCGCAGATGAGGCGTTCCAACAGTCAGAAACGGTGCGCGTGGCAGAGGCGGTTGCGGCCGGTCTACACGAGCGCCGGAGGCAGCGCTTCGCCAGCCTGTACGTCACAGCCGTCCCGCTCCTACGCGGATTGGCAGACCGATGCTTGGACCCAGAGCAAGCCAACGTCCAGCGGCAATGCGCTATCGAAGCAGCCCGCATGCGGCGGCTGTTCGCCGAACTGGACACGGTGGCCAACCCGCTGCTGCATGAACTACGGCATTGCGCCGATGTGGCCGACCGCAAGGGAATCCTGGTCGAGATGGAGGGACGTGGGCAGTGGCCGGAGCCGCCGCTGCCGATCCGGCGGGCACTCACCGAGGCCCCGCTCGCGGCTTTGGCGACCGCCATCTCCTGGGCGCGAGTCACCGTGATCGGCACACCCGGCCTGCTATCGGTGAACGTCGTAGCCGACTGCGCACCGGTGGATCTGCCACACCCAGACAGCGACGCGGTCCAGCTCACCACAATCACTGAGCACGACACACTGTGGGTGGAGGTGCGATGGCAGACCAACCTATCACCGCGGTGATCGTGGACGACCACTCGGTGGTCACCGCCGGTGTCCGTTACTGGTGCGGCCAGGCCGATCCGCCCATCGAACTAATCGACGCCAACGCCCGACTAGCCAACGTGTGGACCGGCCCCGGCGCCAACGCCGACGTAGTGATCTTCGACCTCCAACTTCAGACCGACCAACAGGAATTCACCGAACTGCGCCGGCTCGTCGACAGCGGCCGACGGGTCGTGGTCTACTCGCAAGACGCGCACAACACCACCGCAGTGCGCTGTGTCAGCCTGGGCGCTCTCGCCTACGTCACCAAGCGCGAGGGCCAGGAACACCTAGTCGCCGCAGTGCGCGCGGCAGCGGCAGGGTCGCCGTACACGCCCCCTTCGCTTAGCGGCGCGCTGGTCGCCGACGACGACCCCAACCGGCCGCATCTCGCGCCGATGGAGATCGCCGCGCTCCGAGCCTGGTTCGCCTCATCCTCCAAACAAATGGCCGCGACCATGCTCGGCATCAGCGCCCGGACCGTGGACACCTACATCGAACGGGTGCGGGTGCGCTACGCCAACGCCGGCCGTCCGGCACCGACCAAGAGTGACCTCGTCGCCCGCGCACTCGAAGACGGGCTGATCACCCTGGCCGATCTGAACAACCACCCCATTTGAGACGCCATTACCGATGCGGGCACGAGCCAAATTTGAGTTGTTCCTGAAGGAAGCAACAAACAGGCAGCCCCACATTGGTAACAAGCAACATAGCATGCCCAAAGGATCGGAGAAAGGGAAACGCACTCTCATGCCGCTGTTCGAGTGTCGGGGGTTTTGTTATTTCGGTCCCGGCCGAGCCACCTGATTCGCTCGAGCACCACTTGGATTGGGACGATGCTTCGGGTTGTCCGGCGGTGAGGTCGAGCGCGAGGGGTTCTGCTCGTGTTGGCTACGCGCGGTTGGTCACCGGTGACAATGGTGAAGCTGTCCGAGTATGAAACCCGGCCACCGGGTGTGAGTTGCGTGCTTCGGTGTCGGGTCATGTGCGGTCGGGGTTGTCGAAGTCGACGTGTGGTGCGCAGACGGCGATGATCGACCCTGCTGGTCGGCGCAGGGCGTGCTGGAGGGTGGGGCGCTGGTGGACGAACGCGATCTGCGGGCCGTCTGCTGTGCCGCTGATGGTGGGCGGGCTGTTGCTGGGTGTGCGCCGGTGTTGCATCGTTGTTGATCGTGAGAGGGGAAGATGTGACCATGCCAGTATTTCCGCCGTCTGTCGCGACGACTTTGCCGGCGGACGGTGCGGCGGGGGCGCTCGTCGGCCGGGTGTTTGTGCCGGAAGCGGGCGGTCCGTCGGTGGTGGTCGTCCGCGCGGACGGTCTGTACGACGTCACCTCGGCGTTTCCCACGGTGCGTGACCTGTGTGAGTCGGTCGACCCGGCCGGAGGGCTGCGCGCCGCGACCGGCGAGCGCCTCTGTTCGCTGGACGAGGCGCTGGTCAACACCCCGGTCGAGGCGCGGGACCGCCGCCGGCCGTGGCTGCTCGCCCCGATCGACCTGCAGGTCGTCAAGGCCGCCGGGGTGACGTTCGTGGTGTCCCTGTTGGAGCGGGTCATCGAGGAGCGCGTCAGGGGCGACGCGGCCGGCGCCGACGCGGTCCGCGCGTCGGTTACCGCGGTGCTCGGCGACCGCGGCCTCGCCGAGGTCCGGCCCGGGTCGCCCGAGGCCGCCGCGCTCGCCGAGTGGCTTGTCGCGCAGGGCGTGTGGAGCCAGTACCTCGAGGTCGGGATCGGTAAGGACGCCGAGATCTTCACCAAGGCGCCGGTCCTGGCCGCCGTCGGGACCGCGACCGATGCCGGCATCCATCCCGACTCGCGGTGGAACAACCCGGAGCCCGAGGTCGTGCTCGCGGTCGCGTCGACCGGCCGCGTCGTCGGGGCCATGCTGGGCAACGACGTCAACCTGCGCGACGTCGAGGGACGCTCGGCGCTGCTGCTGCCGAAGGCCAAGGACAACAACGCCTCCGCAGCGCTCGGGCCGTTCCTGCGGCTGTTCGAGCCGGGATTCACGCTCGACGACGTCCGCGCGGCGACCGTCACCCTGACCGTCGACGGGACCGATGGCCACCACCTCGACGGCTCCTCGGCGATGGCGTCGATCAGCCGCGACCCGGCCGACTTAGTGGGCCAAATGCTCGGCCCGCACCACCAGTACCCGGACGGCGCGGTCCTCTACCTCGGCACGATGTTCGCCCCGATCGGGGACCGGGACACGCCAGGCACGGGCTTCACCCACCACGTCGACGACATCGTCACGATCTCCGCGCCCGCGCTGGGATCACTGACCAACCGCATCCGCACCAGCGACGCATGCGAACCGTGGACATTCGGCACCGCCGACCTGTTCCGCAGCCTCGCCGCCCGCGGCGTCCTATGACCACCGAGCGACCGCATCGTCCGCAGCGCACTCAGCCGACCCGAAGACCGGTGCGTCCGTCGTCCTGGACGCAGACGATGGCTGAGGTCGACCGCAGCGCGCCAGCTGCCGACCAACCTACGCAACACGGCGCGACCCGCCGCCGCGCCCCGGCCCCGACCTCAGTAGCTCGCCCGCCCAGGATGCACCCGCACAGACTGCGCCACACGGTCGTCACCACCATGGCTCGACGCCGGCCTCGACCTCCACGACCTCCACATCGCCGCCCGCCACGCCGACCCCGAACGACCATGCGCTACAACCGAGCCCGAACCAATCCCGAGCACTTTGTACGTGACGATCGACCGCCGCAAACGCCGCTACGATCAATGCTGCGCCACCTGCAGGACCAATACATCGTCTATGCCACCGATCGGGCATCGAGCCCCCCACGGCGACCGAACACGCGAACATGCCGATG
>NZ_DASZCQ010000021.1:0-10596 GCF_035942955.1 Actinophytocola sp.
CCTGGGCATGCTGTTTCGCCGGGAGTTGGTCATGTTCGGGCCGCGGGAGGTGTTGCTGACGTCGGACGAGCCGGTGGTCGAGCAGTTCCTCAACGGCCGGCGGCTCGGTCCGATCGGCATGTCCGAGGAGAAGGACGAGGCCACGATGGCGGCCGAGCGGGCGATCCACCGCACCGACGAGGAGGACGTCCGCGGGATCGTCCCGCAGCTGCAGCCGACACCGGGAATGCCGGAACGCCGGGCGGTCCGGCGCCGCACGGACCGGGTGCTGCGCATCCTGCACACGCTGCCGCCACGGGCCCGGCACGCCATCCGCACGTCGCTCGATTCGCTTGCCGGACAAGGGATGGCGGTGAGATGACCACGCCGACCCCGTCGTTCCCCGGCACCGCGGCGATGCGGGAGGCGGGCCGGCTCTACGCGCTGGCCCTCGACGTGGTGCGGTGCACGTTCCGGCGGCCGTTCCAGTTCCGCGAGCTCGTGCAGCAGTTCTGGTTCATCGCCAGCGTCTCGCTGCTGCCGGCGGCGCTGGTGTCGATCCCGTTCGGCGCGGTGATCGCGCTGCATCTCGGCTCGCTCACCCAGCAGATCGGCGCGCAGTCGTTCACCGGCGCGGCCAGCGTGCTGGCGATCATCCAGCAGGCCAGCCCGGTGGTCACCGCGCTGCTGATCGCCGGCGCCGGCGGTTCGGCGATGTGCGCCGACCTGGGAGCGCGCACCATCCGCGAGGAGATCGACGCGATGGAGGTGCTCGGGGTCAACCCGGTCCAGCGGCTGATCGTGCCGCGGGTGCTCGCCGCGATGGGCGTCGCGGCGTTCCTCAACGGGTTGGTCTCCGTGGTCGGGGTGCTCGGCGGCTACTTCTTCAACGTGGTCATGCAGGGCGGGACCCCGGGCGCGTACCTGGCCAGCTTCTCCGCGCTCGCCCAGCTGCCCGACCTGTGGATCAGCGAGATCAAGGCGGTGCTGTTCGGCTTCGTCGCCGGGGTGGTCGCGGCCTACCGCGGCCTGAACCCCGGCCGGGGCCCCAAAGGCGTCGGCGACGCGGTGAACCAGTCCGTGGTCATCACGTTCCTGCTGCTGTTCCTGCTCAACCTGATCCTGACCACCTTGTACCTGCAGGTCGTACCGCCGAAGGGAGCCTGATGGCGACCGTGGTCACCGATCCCGAGCGGGCCACCGCGGCCCGCCGGTTGGGCGCGGCCGTCGACCGGCAGCTCACGTTCCTGGACATCCTCGGCGACCAGATCCTGTTCTTCCTGCGCGCGCTGGCCTGGGTCCCCCGGGCGATCCGCCGATACACCAGGGAGATCGTCCGGCTGCTTGCCGAGGTGAGCTTCGGCAGCGGCGCGCTGGCGGTGATCGGCGGCACGATCGGCGTGATGGTCGGGCTGACCGCGTTCACCGGAACGGTCGTCGGCCTGCAGGGCTACTCGGCGCTCAACCAGGTCGGCACCCCGGCGCTGGCCGGTTTCGTGTCCGCCTACTTCAACACAAGGGAGATCGCCCCGCTGGTCGCCGGGATCGCGCTGTCGGCGACGGTCGGCTGCGGGTTCACCGCGCAGCTGGGCGCGATGCGGATCTCCGAGGAGATCGACGCGCTCGAGGTGATGGGCGTGCCGAGCATCCCGTACCTGGTCACCACCCGGATCATCGCCGGGTTCATCGCGATCATCCCGCTGTACGGGATCGGGCTGCTCACCTCCTACCTGGCCTCCCGGCAGGTGACCGTCTGGTTCTTCGGCCAGTCGGCCGGCACCTACGACCACTACTTCGCGCTGTTCCTCCCGCCGATCGACGTGCTGTGGTCGTTCGGCAAGGTGCTGGTGTTCAGCGTGGTCGTCGTGCTTGCCCACTGCTACTACGGGTTCCGGGCCAGCGGCGGCCCGGCCGGCGTCGGTGTCGCGGTGGGACGGTCGGTGCGTACCTCGATCGTCGCGGTCAACGTGCTGGACCTGTTCCTGAGCCTGGCGATCTGGGGCGCCACGACCACGGTGCAGGTGGCCGGATGAGCACCCGTCCCGGACTCCGCAAGCTCGGCCGCCGCTCGGCCGGGCTCGCGTTCCTGCTCGTGCTGGCGGCCCTGGTGACCCTGTCGGTGCAGATCTACCGCAAGGAGTTCGTCTCCGCGGTCATGGTGACGTTGCGGGCCGACCGGGTGGGCAACCAGCTGCACACCGCGTCGGAGGTCAAGGCCCGCGGCGTGGTGGTCGGCGGTGTCCGGGAGGTGCGCAGCGTTCCGGGCGGCGCGGAGATCCTGCTGGCGCTCGATCCGTCCCAGGTGGACAAGATCCCGAGGGACGTCTCGGCGTTGCTGATCCCCAAGACGCTGTTCGGCGAGCGCTACGTCCAACTGTCCATACCGGACGAGTCGAGCGCGCCGGCGATCGCCGCCGGCGACGTGATCCAGCAGGACCGCTCGGCCAACGCGATCGAGCTGGAGCGGGTGTTCGACGACCTGCTCCCGGTGCTGCGGGCGGTGCAGCCGCAGAAGCTGGCCACCACGCTCACCGCGATCGCCACCGCGCTGCAGGGCCGCGGCGAGCGGCTGGGCGACACGCTGGTCACCGCCGCCGACTACCTCACCGAGTTCAACCCGAACCTGCCAACGCTCACCGAGAACGTCCGCAACCTGGCCCGGGTCAGCGAGCTGTACGGCGACATCGCGCCGGACATCCTGGACTCGCTCACCGACTCGACGGTCACCCTGAACACCGTCGCCGAGCGGCGCGACGAGCTGCGCACGCTCTACGCCCAGGTCACCTCGTCCACTCAGGACGTGGCCATCTTCCTGCGCAACAACAAGGACAACATCATCCAGCTGGCGGCGTCCGGCCGGGCGCCGCTGGAGCTGGCCGCCCGGTACTCGCCGAGCTTCCCCTGCACCCTCAAGGCGTTGGCCGATCTGAAACCGGTCATGGACAAGGTCCTCGGCGCCGGAACCGACCGGCCCGGCCTGCACGTGGAGGCCTCGGTGACCAAGTCACGCGGGCCGTACCGCCCGGGCGTCGACGATCCGGTGTACGACCAGACCGGAGGTCCGCGGTGCTACCCGAGTGGCGTGGCGCCCACCGCCGGCACGGTCGCCGCGCCCACCGGCAGCCGGGGCCACCCGCTGCTGCCCGGCGCCGGTGACGACCTCGGGCTGCCCAACTCCCCGCAGGAGCGCGAGCTCCTCGCCACGCTGGCGGCCCCGGCGCTGGGGGTCGCACCCGGACAGGTCGCGCCGTGGAGCAGTGTCCTCATCGGACCGCTCTACCGCGGAACGGAGGTAACGCTGCGATGAGGAACCTCGCCGGCCCGCTGCTCAAGGCGATCATCTTCGTGCTGGTCACCGGGCTGGCCACGGCGGTCCTGGCCGTATCGATCGCCAACACCGGGTTGGGCGACACGGCCACGTACCACGCCCGGTTCACCGACGTCACGTCCCTCAATCCCGGGGACGACGTGCGCATCTCCGGGGTGCGCGTCGGCCAGGTCGACGAGCTGACCGTCGTCGACGCGAACCTGGCCAGGGTCACGTTCTCCGTCGACCGGAGCCGGCGGCTGCCCGGCGACGTCATGGCCGTCATCAAGTACCGCAACATGGTCGGGCAGCGCTACATCGCGCTCGAGCGGGACACCGGAGGCGGGCCGCCGCTCGCGGAGGGGGCCGAGATCCCGGTGGAGCGCACGACTCCCGCGCTGGACCTGACCGAGCTGTTCAACGGGTTCAAGCCGCTGTTCCAGGCGCTGTCCCCGACCGACGTCAACCAGCTGTCCGGCGAGATCGTGCAGGTGTTGCAGGGCGAGGGCGGCACCGTGGAGAGCCTGCTGGCGCACACCGGATCTCTCACCGCGACGCTGGCCAGCCGGGACAAGGTGATCGGCGAGGTGATCGCCAACCTCGACTCGGTGCTGCGGACGATCAACGGCCAGGGCGACGCTCTGTCCACATTGGTCTCGACGCTGCAGCGGCTGGTCTCCGGTCTGGCCGGGGACCGCACCGCCATCGGCGACGCGATCGACGGGATCGCCGACCTGACCAACGCCACCGCGGGACTGTTCGAGGTGGCCCGGCCGCCGCTCAAGGACAGCATCGCCGGCCTCGGCCAGCTGTCGGCCAACCTGGCCAGCGGATCGGCCGAGCTGGACCGGTTCCTGACGTTGCTGCCGGCCAAGTTCGAGGCCATCGGCCGCACCTCGACCTACGGCTCCTGGTTCAACTTCTTCCTCTGCCGGGCAACGGTGCGGACCGACCCGCCGCAGGAAGTCGTCATCCCGGCCGCGAGGTGCCAACCATGAGATCTTTCCGCGAGCGCAACCCGGTCGGCATCGGCGTGATCGGCACCGCGCTGCTGGCCGCGGTGACCGCCATCGTGTTCTACTCCGAGGAGCTGCCGATCATCGGGGGCGGGACGACCTACCGGGCCGAGTTCTCCGAGGCGGCCGGGCTGCGGCCGGACGACGAGGTCCGGGTGGCCGGGGTCAAGGTCGGCAAGGTGACCGAGGTGGAGCTCGCCGAGGACCGGGTGCTGGTCAGCTTCCGGGTGTCGGACACCTGGATCGGCGACCGGACGACGGCCGAGATCAAGATCAAGACGTTGCTGGGCCGCAAGTTCCTCGCCCTGCATCCGGACGGCACCACCACCCAGGACCCGAAGCGACCGATCCCGCGGGACCGGACCGTCACGCCGTACGACGTCACCGAGGCGTTCGAGGGGCTGGCCCAGACTGCCGGCGCGATCGACACCGACCAGCTGGCGGAGAGCTTCCAGTCCATTTCGGACACGTTCCGGAACTCGCCGAAGCACGTGCGCACCGCGCTCGACGGGCTCACCGCGCTGTCCCGCACGATCTCCTCGCGCGACGAGCAGCTGGCCAGCCTGCTGGCCAACGCCAGGGAGGTCAGCACGACCCTGGCCGGGTCCAGCGACGAGATCGACGCGCTGATCACCGACGGCAACCTGCTGCTCACCGAGCTGAGTAGCCGCCGGGAGACCATTCATGCCCTGCTGGACGGAACAAGGAAACTCGCCGAGCAACTGTCCGGGCTGGTGGCCGACAACCAGGCGCGGCTCGGTCCGGCGCTGCGGGAGCTGGACACGGTCACCGCGATCCTGCAGCGGCACACCGCCGACCTCGACCGGAGCCTGCAGGTGGCCGGTCCATATTTCCGGGTGGCGAACAACACCGCCGGCACCGGACGGTGGATCGACACCTACATCTGCGGTCTGATACCGGAGAACCGCAATCCCTGCACGCCACCGCCGCCGGGAGGTGGCCGGTGATGGCGCGCGGACTCACCAGGAAGCGGCTGGCGGTCGGGCTCGCCGTGCTGGCGGTGATCACGGCGTTGAACCTGTGGTGGATCTTCGCCGGCGACAACGGCAAGCGGATCACCGCCTACTTCAGCCGGGCGGTCGGCGTCTACCCGGGCTCCGACGTCCAGGTGCTCGGCGTGCGCGTCGGCGCGGTGGATTCGGTGACCCCGCGCGGGGACCGGGTCGAGGTGGTGATGACCCTGGACTCCGACGCGCCGGTGTCCGCCGGCACCCGGGCCGTGATAGTCGCACCCAGCGTGGTCGCAGACCGGCACGTCCAGCTCACCACGCTGAGCGGAGCCGGGCCGAAGCTGGCCCATGGAGCGGTGATTCCGGCCGAGCGCACGGCCACTCCGGTCGAGCTGGACGAGCTGTACGCCAGCCTCAACGATCTGCTGACCGCGCTCGGCCCGAACGGCGCGAACGCCGACGGCGCGCTGTCCGACCTGCTGTCCACGGGCGCGGCGAACCTGCGCGGCAACGGCGCGGCGTTCAACGAGAACGTGCGCAACTTCGCTGAGCTGGCAAGGACTTTGGCCAGCTCCCGGGATGACCTGTTCGGCACGATCGACGAGCTGCAGACGTTCACCGGCATGCTGGCCCGCAACGACGAGCGGGTGCTGGAGGTAAACGGGCAGCTCGCCGAGGTCTGGCGGACGCTGGCGGCCGACCGCGAAGAGCTGTCGGCGGCACTGCACTCGCTGGCCGGCGCGCTCGGCGAGATCCAGGCGTTCATCCGGGACAACCGCGCTGCCATCAAGTCCAATGTGGACAAATTGGCGGAGACCACCCAGGTGCTGGTGGACCGGCGGGCCCAGCTCGCCGAGGCGCTGGACGTGGCACCGATCGCGGTGACCAACCTGCTCAACGCGTTCGACCCGGCCTCGCAGACCCTGCAGGGCCGGGCGAACCTGCTGGAGTACCTGCCGCTGCCGGTCGCCGGCGAGGTCTACCAGGGAGGTGCGCGATGAGGCTGAGAACGCACCGTCACGTTGCTTCCCTTCTCGCCGCGGTGGTGCTCGCGTGTGCGACCGGATGCAGCAGCAGCTTCACCGGGGTCTACGACCTTCCGCTGCCCGGTGGGGCCGATCTCGGCGACCGCCCGTACCGGGTCACCGTGCAGTTCGCTGACCTGCTCGACCTGGTGCCGCAGGCCGCCGTGAAGGTCAACGACGTCGCGGTCGGCCGGGTGGAGTCGATCGGGCTCGGCGGGCCGGACGGGTGGACCGCCGAGGCGGTGCTCGCGATCAACGGCGATGTCGTGCTGCCCGCCGACGCGACAGCCAACCTGCGGCAGTCCAGCCTGCTCGGCGAGAAGTTCGTCGAGCTGTCCGCGCCGGCCGGGGCACCAGGGCCGGCCGGCGACCGGCTCACCGACGGCGCGGTGATCACCCTGGACCGCACCAACCGGCACGCCGAGGTGGAGGAGGTCTTCGGCGCGCTGTCCCTGCTGCTCAACGGGGGTGGCATCGGTCAGCTCCAGACGATCAACCGGGAGCTGTCGAAGGTGCTGACCGGCAACGAGACCGAGATCCGGGCCTTTCTGTCCAATCTGGACCAACTAATGTCCGAGCTGGACGGGCACCGGGCGGAGATCACCGCCGCGCTGGACGGGCTCAACCGGCTGTCGGCGACGCTGGCCAACCGGGAGTCCCAGGTCCGTGGGGCGCTGACCGACCTCACCCCGGGCCTGCGGGAGCTGGCCGACCAGCGGACCGCGCTGGTCACCATGCTGCAGTCGCTGGACTCGCTGTCCGACGTCGCGGTGGACACGATCACCCGCAGCCGCGACGACATGGTCGCCGACCTGACCGCGCTGGCGCCGGTGCTGCACCGGCTCACCGAAGCCGGCCAGGCCCTGCCGGAGGCGCTGGAGATCCTGCCCACGTTCCCGTACCCCGACTCGGTCCTGGACGTGATCAAGGGCGACTACCTGAACATCTTCCTGTCCATCGAGCCGGAGCCCGGGTTCCCCATGCCGTTGCCGCCGCTGCCCCTGCCGCCGACCGGGCCGGTGACCGGGCCGGTGACCGGAAAGGCGGGTGACCGCTGATGCTCACCCGCAGAGTACGCATCCAGGTGCTGGTCTTCGCCGTCGTCGCACTGTCCATTGTGGCCTACGTCGGGGCGAGCTACGTCGGGTTGGACCGGCTGTTCGGCCAGGACGGCTACGTGGTGCGGCTGCAGCTGGCCGACGGCGGCGGGATCTTCACCAACGGCGAGGTCACCTACCGCGGGGTGGCCGTCGGCCGAGTCGGCGAGCTGCGGCTGACCGACGACGGCATGGAGGCCGACCTGCTCATCGACGCCGACGCGCCACCGATCCCGGCCAGCGCGCGGGCCGTGGTGGCCAACCGCTCGGCGATCGGCGAGCAATATGTCGACCTGCAGCCGAGATCCGAGGATGGGCCGTTCCTCGTCGACGGCGCGGTGATCCCGCGCGAGTCGACGACGCTGCCGCTGCCGGTGGCCACCGTGCTTGGCAACCTGTCCGCCCTCAACGAATCCGTGCCGACCGACGCGCTGCGCACGGTGGTCGACGAGCTCTACGCCGCGACCCGCGACACCGGGCCGAGCCTGCAGGTGCTGCTGGACTCCTCAATGGCGTTAACCGAGACCGCCGCGGCGCACCTGCCGGAGACCATCACGCTGATCAACGACGGGGCGACCGTGCTGCGAACGCAGGTGGACTCGTCGGCGGCGTGGCGCTCGTTCAGCGCGGACGCCAAGCTGTTCGCCGCCGAGCTGGCCAGATCGGACGGTGATCTGCGGGCGCTGATCGGCGCCGCCCCGCGGGCCGCGACCCAGCTGTCCGGGCTGCTCAAGGACACCGATCCCGGGCTGGCCGTCCTGCTGGCGAACCTGCTCACCACGGCCAGGGTGTTCGAGCTGCGCACCGCCGGACTGGAGCACCTTCTGGTGGTCGCGCCGCAGGCCGTGGCGGCCACCTCGACGGCGATCACCCCGGACGGCGGCCACCTGTCGCTGGCCCTGACCTTCTTCGACCCGGAACCGTGCGAGGCCGGGTACGAGACGACGCCGCGCCGGCAGGGTGAGGACCCCACGCCGGCCCCGCTCAACCTCGACGCCCGATGCACAGTCCCCGGTGGTGATCCGCGGCTGGTGCGGGGATCGCAGCATCTGCCGGACGCCGCCGTACCGCCGGCCGCGACCCCGGGCGGCACGCTCGCCGGGCCGCTCGGGCTGCCGCCCCTTCCCTTGGTGTCGACGACGCTGGAGGAGCTGCTGTGGCTGCCAAGCTGAATCTGTTGCGGGTGGCCATCGTGCTGCTGGTCGCCGCGGCCGGGTTCGCCGGCTGGGCGGGTTGGTACTGGTTGGCCGCGGCCGGCGACGAGGCGGTCGGCTATGCCGAGGCTCGTGACGACGTGTTGCGGGCCGGCCGGGCGCACGTCGCCGAGCTGACCACATTGGACTACCACGACGTGGACGCCGGGATAGCGCGCTGGCTCTCGGTGTCCACCGGCCCGCTGCACGACCGGCTCGCCCGCACCGACGAGCAGACGAAGAGCAGGCTGCGGCAAGGGGCCACGGTGGCCACCGGAACCGTGCTCGACGCCGCGGTCAGCGAGCTGGACCAGCGTGCCGGTACCGCGAAGCTGCTGGTCTCGGTGGAGATCACCACGGCGAGGGCGGGGGCGGAGCCGGCCACCAAACGCAACAGGTTCATCGCGTCGCTGGCGCGTACCGGCGCCGAGTGGAAGCTGTCCGCCCTCGACCAGGTTCCGTTCGGCGCCAGCTGAGCGCCGGGGAGGTGACGATCATGACCACGCAAGCCGAACGGCTCGAGAAGGTGGCGGATCCGCCCGAGCCGGACACTGCGGACCCGCCCGAAGAGGACCCTCCGGATCCGCCCGGGTCCACGCCGAACCCGAAGCGGCGCCTGGCGATCGTGCTGCTGCTCGTGGCCGCGCTCGCCCTCGGCGGGACGGGGACCTGGTTTCTCCTGCGGGCACACGAACTGCGCGCGACGGCGGCGGCTAGCAACCGCGCCCTGGTCGATCCCGCGGCCACCGCGGAGCTGGCCGCGTCGGTCACCCAGGCGCTCAACCGGATCTTCTCCTACGCCTACGACCGGACCGAGGTCACCGAGCAGGCGGCCACCGAGGTGCTGCGCGGGTCGGCCCTTGACACCTATCGCCGGCTGTTCGGCGAGGTCCGCAGGCTCGCGCCGGAGCAGAAGCTGGTGCTCAGCACGCGGGTCTCGGACGTCGCCGTGCAGCACCTGGCCGGCGACCACGGGCAGGTGCTGGCCTTCCTGGACCAGTCGGCCACCCGGGTCGACAACAACACCACCAGCGCCGCGGCGGCCCAGCTCTCGGTGACCGCGAAGCGCGAAGGGGGCAAATGGGTGATCATTGAACTCGTGCCACGTTGAAACTGCTCGTAATCTGACAAGCTCGAACGTGTTTGATATTGCCTCGGTGACAACTTATACAACGGACTCGTATCAGGGAGGTGATTCTTCAAGAAATACTTGTGGCGAACGCTACGGTGGCGTAATCTACTTATCGGTAACAAGCCGACGAATTCGGCGAGAGGATACCGATAAACGTATTCCTCACATGCCATTTTGTGGAGGAACCATCATGCGCAGAGTTGTGCGGGCCTTGGCCGTTACCACGGCCACAGCGGCCGCGATCATTCTAGGCGGCGGCGTTGCCTCCGCGGTCCCGTTCACTCCAGGCACCTGGACCGTCACCCCGAGCGGGACGATCGGCGCCACGGCCGGCGTCACGACGCTCACCGCCGGGCCCCCTGGGCAGGCTGCGACCGTCACGCTCACCTGCCAAAGCTCGAGCGTCGTCGGTGGCGTCGCATTGGCGGGCGCGACCGGCAGCCCGGCCACGCTCGGTAACCTGCCCCAGGGCAGCGTCAGGTTCACCAGCTGTTCCGGCCCGTTCGGTTTCAACTTCAGCGTGGCACACCTCGGCAACTGGCCCCTTCAGGGCATCACCTACGACCCGGCGGTCAATTCCGGCACGACCGCGGGCCGCATCACCAACATCACCGCCAGGCTGACCGGGCCGTTCTGCACGGCAACGATCACCGGCACGGCCGCCGCCACCTACACCAACAATGACTGGCGGCTGGTGACGAACCCCGCACGCACGCTGACCGTGTCCCAGGTCTCCGGCTGCTTGAACCTGCTGCAGGCGGGCTACACCGCCGGGTTCAACGGCGCCTACACTCTCAGCCCGCACCTGACGATCACCGCGGTGCCGTGACGATCCGCACGACACACCCGGTCCGCCCCGCCCGGCCCCCCCCCGCC
>NZ_DASZCQ010000022.1:0-7485 GCF_035942955.1 Actinophytocola sp.
GCCGCCGGCGCGGCGAGCACGGTCCCCAGGGCCAGACCAGCGGCGGCCAGGATCGCTCGAGCACGCATCGTTGCGTCCCTCCTTACTGGGGGCAAGTCCCCAGACCCTCACCGAGGCTCAGCCCCGGACCCCTGTCCGGGGAGGGTGGGTGGCGGGGCCCGCGCCACGCCCCGGCGTGGGCCCCGCCACCGGCATCAGGGGAACAGCCGACCGAAGTCCGCCATGGCCATCGCGACGTCCGCCTGTGCCCAGAACCGGTGGTAACGGAAGCTCGGAACCGCACCACCGTTGAGGTAGGACTGAACCTGCGGCCACGCCGGGTCGTCGCGGTACCAGGACCGGATCCCGATGAACGTCGAGCTGGAGTTGACCGCGTCGCCGTTCGCCATCGTCCCGGTGAAGCCGGACGGAACGAAGACGGGATCGTCGAACCGGTTGTAGTCCGACCGGGTCTCGGCCACCGAGACACCCCTGGTGTCCTGGTTCGTCGTTGCCCACATGGCATCGAGCAGGTTCTTCGCCATGTCGCGCGACGCGGTGTCGCCGGAGCGGGCCGCGTAGTACGCGAGGGTTCTGGCGTACGCCGCGGTCACGCCGACGTCGTTGCCGCGGTTCATGATCGTGACGTGCAGGCCGGCGTTGGCGCCAGGACTGGTCGGGTTCCACGTGTCGGGCGCACCGGACCACGACATCTCGTTCGGGATGGACCAGGTGCCCGCCGCCACGTTCACCGTGGTGTTGGCGCGCGCCCAGGCGGTCCACTTGTCCAGCACGGTCTTGGCCAGCGCGTTGCCGGTCACGTTGTAGTACTCCGCGACCCGCTCCATCGACCACGCCTGGAAACCGAACCACTGGTTGCTCGGCGGGTCGTGGTAGACCGGCTGGAAGTCGTAGAACATCCCGTAGAAGGTCGGGGTTCCCGCTGGCGGCTGCGCGTAGCGGCCGGCCCAGCTGTTGGACGCGCCACCGGCGATGGCGCCCTCGTTGGACTGCAGCCACCGGTAGAACTCCAACTGCCGCTGCAGACTGCCGGCCCAGTCCGCGGCCGCGGTGGGCGACTGCGGCCGGAGCGCGGCCACGTTCGCCAGGACATGGGCGGCCATCGGGTTCTGGTAGCCGAAGTGCGCCTGGCCGGACCCGATGCGCCAGGCCCACGAGCCGTCGGTCGCGCCGCCCCACGCGTAGTACCACGTCAGCAGGCCGGTCGAGCTGTTCTTGCCACTGCCCGCCGGGCAGGTCGTCGGCCCGACACAGTTGCCGACCTGCTTGAAGTACTTGTCGTAGAAGGCATACCGCAGGAAGTCGCCCAGTTTGGCGGCCTTGGCCACGGTGGCGGCGACGTCGGCCTGCCGGCCCTGCTGGGTAGCCCAGACGTTGGCCCAGTAGGCCGCCTGCACGGCGCGCGCGTCGGCGTCCGGCGCGTTGGTGTAGCGCCATTGCCGGGCGTACTGGGAGTCCTGAATGAACAGCGGCAGGAATCCGTTCGGCCCGCCCTGGCCGCTGTTGAACGGCTCCCACGACGGGTGCGGCACGGTCTCCCACACCGACTCCTGCGGCCCGCGCTGGAAGGTGTTGATGTAGGCCGGGCTGCCGGTGCGGTTGCCGCGCCGGCCGTAGCCGTACCGGTTGTCCACGTCGAGCAGCCAGTGCATGCCGTAGACGTCCCGGGTGCCGTACGTGCTCTGCAGCTCGTTGGCCAGCGGGTCGGGGCCGGTCTGCACGTTGGCGTCCAGCGGCACCGGATACTGGCTGGGCAGATCCTGCTCGGGCGCGTACGTCGCGGTGTCATTCGGGTTGTACGCGGCGTTGCTCGGCTGGTCGGCGGCGGTCGGGATGATGTGCGTCTCCATCGACTGCCACGCCGTGTTGAACCGGGTCCAGTCCTGCGTCGCCTGCCCGTACTCGGCCTCCAGCCAGATCCAGAAGCTGTACGCCTCGGAGGTCGTCACATGTCCGTAGTCCGGCGCCTCCACGATCAGCGTCTCGACCGAGTGGTACGGGATCTTCGGGTTGTGGCTGCTGAAGTAGCCGTTGGCCGGGTCCATGATCTTGTTGTACTGCTGCATGAACCGCTGGGCGTAGGTCGACAGGTCGTTGTCCGCCTCGGTGGCCGTGATCGTCGCCGAGCCCTGGCCGGTGGCGCTTGCGGTGAAGGTGGCCACGCCGTTGGCGCTGTCGGCGTCCTCCGCCGCGGCCAGGGTGACCGTCTGCGCGGTGTTCCAGTTGTCCGGGGTGAAGGTGCGGGTGGCGCCGGCGGACACGGTCAGGTTCGTGTCCCCGGAGGTCCGCGCGGTGGTCACCGTGACGTTGCCGGCCGGCTGCCGGTCCAGCCGCAGCGACACGTTCGCCGTGCCGTTCTCCGGCACGTTGATCGCCGACGGGGCGGCGACGATGGACGGGCCGGTGTCCGGTGTGACGGTGATGTCGACGGGGGCGGAGTTGCCGACCGCGCCCGCGTTGTCGATCGCCCTCGCCACCAGGACGTAGTTGCCGGCCGGGACGTCGTTCCAGGTCAGGCCGTACGGGCTGGAGGTGTCCGAGCCGATCAGGGTGTTGCCGGCGAAGAACTCGACCCGCGCCACGGTGCCGTCGGAGTCGGCCGCCGTCGCGGCCAGCGCGATGTCCGAGCCGGCGGTGAAGGTGGACCCGGTCGCCGGCGCGGTGAGCGTGGCGGTCGGGGCCGAGTTGGCGCCGTTGCAGGTGACGCCGTTGATCGCGAAGCTGGTCGGCGCGGTGTTCGTGCCGGTAAAGGTGCCGTTGAAGCCGATATCGGTGGCCTGCCCGGCCGTGAGGGTGCGGTTCCAGTCAAGGTTGGTGGCGGAGACATTCGCGCTGCCGGCCGCCTGGGTCCAGGTGGCGTTCCAGCCCTGGGACACCCGCTGGGTTCCGGGGAAGGTGAAGGTGAGCGTCCAGCCGTTGAGCGTGTCGCCTAGGTTGGTGATGCGGAGGTTGGCCGTGAAGCCGCCACCCCCGCCCCAGTTGCTGGCGCCGTAGTTGACCGAGCAGGCCACCGCCTGCGGGGAGATCTCCGACGAGGCCGCCACGGGCGTCGCCACGAGCAGCAGGGCCAGGGCGACGCTTGGGAGCGCTCCCAGCCGATGGGGTCGTCGCATGTGGTTCTCCAGGTGGTTCTCGCCGCGGCCAAGTGGCCGCACAGGGTTGGCGCTGGACTCTGGGAGCGCTCCCAGATTCCAGTAAACCATTTGTTACCAGGTGATCACTACAGGTGTCAATGTTTCAACAGTCCCAGATCGACTACTTCGGGCCCGCTCGGGCGGGCTCCGGAGATCGATATTGACACACGGCTGTAACGGTTTGATTCTGGGAGCGCTCCCAATCGCTACCCGTAACTGAAAGGAGACGGTGGGCCACATGAGAGCACTCCACAAGGCGCGGGCCGGCGGCGTCGTCGTCGCCCTAGCCACCTCCCTGCTGGTGGTAGTGCCTGGTCCGGCGGCACAGGCACACGGTTCGAACACGTTTCCGCTGTCCCGGACCTACGCCTGCTTCGTCGATGGCCGCACCAACGGCAACGGCGACCTCAACCCCCAGAACCCGGCCTGCGCGGCCGCCTGGCGCAACGGCCCCAACTACCCGTTCTGGAACTGGTTCGGCAACCTGATCAGCAACGCCGGCGGCCGGCACCGGGAGATCATCCCGGACGGGAACCTGTGCGGTCCCGGCGAGCAGTTCGCCCAGTTCCGGGCCGCGCGCGCGGACTGGCCGCTCAACCAGGTGCGGCCGGGGCAGCAGATCACCATGCGGTTCAACGCCTGGGCGCCGCACCCGGGAACCTGGTCCACCTACGTCACCAGGGACGGCTTCGACCCGACCCAGCCGCTGCGCTGGGCGGACCTCGAGCCCGTGCCGTTCAACGAGGTGACCAACCCGCCGCTGAACGGGTCCGGCCCGGACGGCGCCGAGTGGACCTGGCCGGCCACCGTGCCCGCCAACAAGAGCGGGCGGCACATCTTCTACACGATCTGGCAGCGCAACGACAGCCCCGAGGCGTTCTACAACTGCATGGACATGTGGATCAGCAACGACGCGCCGCCACCCCCGCCGCCTCCGCCACCGCCGCCGCCCGCGGAGTGCGAGGTGCAGTACGTACCCGGCACGACGTGGGGCAACGGGTTCAGCGCCGAGGTGCGGGTCACCAACGTCGGGGACAACCCGGTCTTCGGCTGGACCGTGCGCTGGTCGTTCCCGAACGGCCAGCAGGTGACCCAGGGCTGGAACGCCGACATCAGGCAGAACGGGGCTGATGTCACCGCGATCAACATGAGCTGGAACCTCCGGATCAACCCCGGTCAGACGGTGTCGTTCGGGTTCAACGGGAGCCATACCGGCACCAACAACCCGCCGACCGACATCACCGCCTGCCAGCCACCCTCGGCCCCGGCGGCCACCGCCACCACGGCCGACTCCACCTTCCTCACCTCCGTGATCAACACTCTGCGGACCCTGCCCACCCTGCTCCAACACACCGCCGCGGGGCACGACACCACGCACACCCACCACCACGGCTGATCCGCTTCACCCGAAGGCCGCCTTCCCAACGAAGGCGGCCTTCGCCTACCCGGCACGTTTGGCGGGTGTCGCCGGCATGTAGGCAGGTGCGCGGGTGTTGGGGTCGCGGCATCGCCGTTGGCCCGTGGCGTGGCTGGTGGTCCCTGATGCCGGCATGTTGGCCCGCGGCGCTGGCGCATTGGCGCCTGGCGTCGCCATGTTGCCGGGTGGCGTGGCTGGGATCCGTGGCGTCGGCATGTTGGCGCGCCTGGCGTTGGCATGTTGCGGATGGCGTGGCCGGAAACCCGTGGCGTCGCCATGTTGGCGGGTGGCGCCGGCAGGTTGGCGGGTGGCCTGGCAGCTTGGCGGTGGCGTCGCCACGTTGGCGGGTGGCCTGGCTGGAGACCCGTGGCGTCGGCATGTCGCCGCATGGCCCTCGGGGTGTTGGCCGGCCGTGGCGGCGGGGTGGCATGGCTGTGTTGGGCGCCGTGCGTTGGCATGTTGGCCCGTGGCGCGGCATGTTGGCGCCTGGCGTCGGCGAATTGGCGCCTGGCGTCGGCGTTGGCACCTGGCGCCGGGGGTGTTGGCGGATGGCGCCGGCGTGTTGGCCCCGGACGTTGCCATGTTGGCGGTTGCGTGGCTGGACCCATGGCGTCGCGTGTTGGCGCGTGGCGAGGGTGGGGGCCGTGAGAGGCCAACCCGCCCGGAGGAGGGCGGCCCGAAGGCCGCCTTCGCTCGGGTGAACGGAGCGAAGGCGGCCTTGGGTGCGGCGGCGAATTTCCTTACAGCGGCGGGAAGGCGTTCTGCATCAGCTGCGCGAACTGCTGCGGGAACCAGTGGCCCGACAGCGGCGCGTTCGGCAGCGCCCCGGACATGTTGTTGTTGTTGCGCGGGTTACCCGTGTAGGTCGGGTCGCACATCCGGTCGAAGCCCTTGCCCTCGTCGTTCGGGATCTCCGTGCTGGAGCCGTCCGACTCGCCCGGCGGCTTGATCCACACGTACGCGTCGATCCCGGCGGACGGAGCCGGCCGCGGCCGCTCGCCCAGCCCGGCGCCGCTCTGGTTGCACCAGTTGCCGAGGTGGATGCGACGGTCGATCCGCGACTCGTTCATGAACGTGACCGGGTCGGTCGACGTGCTCGCCTGGGTGGGCCGGGCCGCGCCGCCCCAACCGTTGCGCGAGGTGTCGATCAGCATGCCGATGTTGGAGTCGAAGCACTCCTGGTCGGCCCGCGACCGCCAGTCCCGCGCGAAGGTCAGCTCGTCGACGTAGCGGTTCCAGTCGACCCAGCCGCCGGCCACCTCGCGCAGCACCCGGCCACCCACCACGGTGTTGGCGGTGAAGAACGGCTCCTGCAGGGCACTGTAGTTGGCCGTGTTGACGATGAAGCCCTGCACGTTCGACGGGCTCGCCGGGGCGGTGCGGGCGGTCTGGCACATCAGCTGGATGGTCGCCAGGAAATTGTCGTCCCAGCCGAGCCAGCCGTGGTGACCGGCGTCGACGTAGTTGTAGACGTTCGGCACCGCGCCGAGCGTGCCGAGCGCGTACGCCACACCGGTCACGTAGTTGCCGTTGGACCGCATCACCTCACACTCCGGCGTCGCGGTCGGCCGGCCGCCCGCGTTGGTGATCAGGTTCGGCAGCGAGTCGATCTCGATGATCGTCACGATCCGCAGGTTGGCGTACGCCGGCCTGGCCAGGATGTCCCTGATCGGGTTGATGTACTGGGTGCGGTAGCGGTCGATCTCGGTCGGCCCGAGCTCACCGTTGGAGGCCAGCGCCGAGCAGTCCCGGCCGGGCAGGTTGTAGATCACGACCTGGAACACCAGCGCCGACGCGCCGTTGGCCGCGTCCTGCCGGACGGCCTCGTCGAGATGGCTGGCAAGGCCGCGCGCGCCCGTCGTGCCGTTGATCGCCGCGATCCGGTCCATCCACACGCCGGTCGGCTGGTTGGCGATCCGGCTGCCACCCGGCTCCGCCGCGGCCCGCGCCGACCAGTCGGGGTTCACGTACACCGTCGCGCCCACGTACGGGTTGTCCACCCGGTTGCCCGGGTTCGGCGGGTTGGAGGTGGTCGTCGTGGTCGACGTGGTCGTGGTCGTCGTCGTGGTGGTCGAGCCCGGGGGTTGACCGGTGCACACCGTGCCGTTGAGGGTGAACGAGGACGGCGCGGTGTTGGTGGCGGTGAACGTCCCGTTGAAGCCGATGTCGGTCGCCTGGCCGGTGGCCAGGGTGCGGTTCCAGTCCAGGCTGGTGGCGGTGACGTTGGCGCTGCCGGACGCCTGGGTCCAGTTGGCGTTCCAGCCCTGGCTCACCCGCTGCCCGGACGGGAAGCTGAACGCCAGCGTCCAGCCGTTGGTGATCGGGTCACCCAGGTTCGTGACGCGGAGGTTGGCCGTGAAGCCGCCACCCCCGCCCCAGTTGGATGACCCGTAGTCGACCCGGCACCCGGGTGCGGCACCCGCGGTGCTGTTCGTTGCGAGGGTGACCGTGGCTACTGCCAGCACAACCGATACGCCCGCAGCCGCAAGGGCGCGACCTCGTCGTCTGCTGAACTCTGATGATCTTGGCAGGGTCCTCATCTGGGAAATCGTCCTCTCGACCTCATCGTCGGCAGCTGGCAGCCGCCTCTTCTGGGAGCGCTCCCAGATCGGATGGTAACTGCGCCGAAACAAGCTGTACAGACATTCCGGGCGCGTGCCGGTCTCGATTCAGTACGCCCTCGCCCCGCGTTCAAGGCATGCGAAAACCCTGTCGCCTAGTCCATCGGCGACAGGGCGGTGCTTGATGGTTCGCACGGCGGGCTCCGCCAAGCCTGCGCCTTCTCGTACCCCGAAGACCCAGGAGCACTTGACGGTTCGCTCCGCAGGCTCCGCCAAGCCTGCGCCTTCTCGTTCCTCGAAGACGCAGGAGTGTCGAATGGTTCGCTCCGCAGGCTCCGCTCACTGGCGCCGGGGCCGGGTCGGAACCCGGCCC
>NZ_DASZCQ010000023.1:0-29313 GCF_035942955.1 Actinophytocola sp.
CGGGCCCGAGCAGGTCGGTCAGCGCCGCGGTCAGCTCGTCGGACCCCCGCCCGGTCGCGGTGACCACCAGCACCGGCGTCCTGGTGGCCAGCGCCGCCACCACCAGCGGGCGGGCCGCGGGCGTGCCCTCGATCTCGAGGGCCGGCGCCCCGGCCGCCTCGATCAGGGCGGTCAGTGCGGGATCGGGCAGGACAGCGTCGAGGAGCCCCGCGAGCGGGCCGACTCGAGTCACGAGCATCCCCCTGTCGGACATGCGGACATACCCCTGCCCGGGACGAGACCGGGCGAGGGGTTCTCACTACCCAGCCTACGACCGGGGCCCGACAGTCCGAACCGAAGCATCCTGAATTGCGGAACAACTCCGAAATTTTCGGAACCCGCACAACGGCCGCCGAACTACATGAGCGGAAGTCCTCCGTCGTAGATACCTACTTCTCCTACCGGAAGTCTTCCGGAAGTTCGATGTTGACGAAGCTTCGACGCTGCGGTCATACTCGGACGAGATGTTGCTGACAGCTACAAGGAGGTGGCTCAGCGTTGCGAACCGTCAGAACTGCCCTCACCGCCGGCGTGCTCGGCGCGCTCGTGGCCGGCGGGCTCGTCGGGCTGTCCGGCACGGCGAGCGCGGCCAGCACGCTCGGGGCCGCCGCCGCCGAGCGGGGCCGCTACTTCGGCGCCGCCGTGGCGGCCAACCATCTCGGCGAGTCGGACTACGTGAACACGTTGAACACCGAGTTCAACAGCGTCACGCCGGAGAACGAGATGAAGTGGGAGGCGGTCGAGCCGTCCCCCGGCTCGTTCAGCTTCGCCAGCGCCGACCGGATCACCAACCATGCCCGCGGCCGCGGCATGCGCATCCGTGGCCACACCCTGGTGTGGCACTCGCAGCTGCCCGGCTGGGTGAGCAACCTGACCGGCAGCGCCGTGCGCTCGGCCATGGTCAACCACATCAATCAGGTGATGGGCCACTGGCGCGGTCAGATCCACTCCTGGGACGTGGTCAACGAGGCGTTCCAGGACGGTGGCAGCGGCGCCCGGCGCGACTCGGTGTTCCAGCGGCAGCTTGGCAACGGCTTCATCGAGGAGGCGTTCCGCGCGGCCCGCGCCGCCGACCCGAACGCCAAGCTCTGCTACAACGACTACAACACCGACGGGGTGAACGCGAAGAGCAACGCCGTGTTCGCCATGGTGCAGGACTTCCGCAACCGCGGCGTGCCGATCGACTGCGTCGGCTTCCAGTCCCACTTCAACAGCCAGTCCCCGGTGCCGGGTGACTACCAGCAGAACCTGCAGCGCTTCGCCAACCTCGGCGTGGACGTCCAGATCACCGAGCTGGACATCGAGGGCTCCGGCACGACCCAGGCCAACAACTACAGCCGGGTGGTCAACGCGTGCCTGGCCGTCTCCCGCTGCACCGGCATCACCGTCTGGGGCGTGACCGACAAGTACTCCTGGCGCTCCGGCGGCACGCCGCTGCTGTTCGACGGCAACTACACCAAGAAGCCGGCCTACAACGCGGTGCTGACCGCGCTGGGTGGAACCCCCGGGGGTGGCGGCGGAGGTGGTGGCGGCGCCACGTGCACCGTCTCCTACCAGGAAACGCAGCGGTGGGGCGACCGCTTCAACGGCCAGGTCACCGTTCGCGCGGGCGGCACCGCCATCACCTCCTGGGTCACCACGGTGACCGTGCGGTCCCCCCAGCGGATCTCCGCCACCTGGAACGGCACCCCGAGCTGGGACACCAGCGGCAACGTCATGACGATGCGGCCCGGCACCGCGAACCTCGCCGCCGGCGCCACGACCAGCTTCGGCTTCACCGTGCTGACGAACGGGAACTGGACCGCCCCGACGCTCGGTTCCTGCACCGCCGCATAGCGACGAAGGCGGCTTTCCTCATCGTGGGTGTGAGGAAAGCCGCCTCATCCTTTCTGGGGCAAGCCCCCGGACCCCACCGAGGCTCAGCCCCGGACCCCTTCGCCGCTCAGGGCTTGACCACCGTGAGCAGCACGACCGAGGGTTCCAGGGCCTTGATCGACTGGCGCGCACCGGGGATGTCCAACAGGTCGCCGGTGCGGCCTTCCCAACTGTCCTTGCCGGCGGTGAGCCGGATCCGGCCGCGCAGCACCTGGAGCGTGGCCTCGCCGGGGCTCAGGTGATCGGCCATCACCGCCCCCGCGGCCAGGGCGATCACGCTCTGCCTGAGCACGTGCTCGTGGCCGCCGAACACCGTTTTGGCGCTTCGCCGCTGGGTGTTCTCGGTCGCTTTCTTCAACTGCTCGCGGGCAACGGCGTCCAACGACAGTTTGCGCATGTGGACAGCTTTCCCTAGTGGCCTCGATCACGCCACGCATCGGAGTAGAGCGGTCTTGTCTTGTCGGCAGGTGTCAGGACAACGACGCGCGCAGCGCGGCGAGGTCCTCGTCGATCCGGGACCGCCGGCGGGTCAGCTCCGCCCGCGCCCGGGTGAGCGCCTCGACGCTGCGGTTGGCGTCCGCGCGCAGCGTGGCCTCCGTGCTCGCCCGGTGCTCGGCGGCGGCGGCCCGCTCGGTCCGGTCCCGCCACAGCTGCGCGCCGGCGAGCGCGCCGGCGGCGAGCGCCGGCACCAGCCAGCCCCACCCGGCGACGAGGGACAGCAGGGCGAGCAGCAGCCCGATGGCCGCGGCGGTGTAGCCGACCCGGCGCCGCCTGCCGTCGACGACGAGCGCGGCGGTGGCCCGCCGGATCGCGGTGTCCAGGGAGGTCGGCACGGGCCCGGCGGGGGTGATCATCAGCTCCCCGAGCGAGGTGCGCGCCCTGGTCTGCTCGCCGAGCGGCGTTCGGGCCCGCTCGGCGAACCGGTCGGCGGCCGTGAGGATGTGCGGCGCGCAGATCCGCACGGCCAGCGCGCGGCGCCCCGGCCGGTCCTCGTCGACGGCGTCCGCCCGCAGCAGCTCGACCAGCGCGCCGACCGGGGTGTCCCAGCTCTCCGGCTCGCCGTCGCCGCTGCCCTCGATCACCTGGCGCAGCCGGCGTTCCCGGACCAGCAACGGAAGCTCGACCGGGCTGCCCTCGTCGACCAGCAGCTCGAGGGTCCGCCTGACCACCGGGTCGACCTCGTCGGCGACGTCGTCGGCCTTCGCAAGGGCGCCGGCGACCCAGTGCCGCAGCACCGCCAGCCGCTCGCACGCGTCCAGCGCGCCGATCAGGTCCTCGGCCCGGCCGAGCTCCCTGGGCAGCGTGGCCACGACGTCCCGCTCCGGCCGGACCGCGCGCCGCCACGCGGCCACCGCCTCCTCGGTGTCCGAATCGGACAGTGTGGCCAGGGTGTCGCCGGCCCGGCGGAGCAGCAGGGCCCGCCCGTCGGCGCCGAGGTGGCCGTCGGCCGCCAGCGTCCACAGTGCCCGCTGGTACCGCGGCACGTTGACCTCCAATTCGGGCAGCGCAGCGCCGAGCGCGGTCTCGTCCGGCCGGCCGAGCAGCGCGGTGGCCAGCACGTGGAACACCGTCGCGCGGCGGTCGTCCCGGGACCTGGCCAGCTCCAGGTGCTCCGCCGCCGGCCGGCCGTCCACAGTCGCCTCGGCGCCGGCCAGCGCGGGCGCCAGCCAGTAACCGTCCACATCGGACTCCTTTGTACCCGCCCACCGTCCCCCCTCCGCGTCCCCGCTCCCACCCGGCATCGGGCTCTCGCCGAGCATCTGGCGGGCGCGGTGCCGCACCCCCGGCGTGCGCGTCGAACAGCGCGAGCGTGATGCGTAAGTCGCTGATCTCCACGAACGCGTCGAACGCCGCGGACAGCCGGTCGAGCCGGTGCTCCAGCGACCCGGTGACCGTGGACAGCTCGGCCTGCAGCCGCCTCGTCGACGAGCGCGCCGACGCCAGCGAGGAGTTCACCACCGACAGCTCGTCCTGTAGCTCCCTGATCTGCCGGTTCTGCCGGAAGTCCGCCCAGTCGCTCATGCCACGCTCCTTACCCGTTGCCGAATCCACACACGATTACGACGTCGGTCCGGGCATTCTGGCCCCATGCGCCACAGGTTGCTTCCCCTGGTCGCCGCCGCGACCGCCGCGCTGTCGGCGTGTTCGAGCAGCGCCGGAGTCGGGCAGGTGCCGGTCCCGGCGAGCTCCGCCAACGGTGGCCCGCCGACCACCGTGACCGAGCCGAGCCGGGCCACGACCCCGGGCTTCCGGGTGGAGGAGGTTGCCGCCGGCCTGCAGCACGGTTGGGATCTCGGTTTCCTGCCGGACGGCAAGATCCTGGTCAGCCAGCGGCCCGGCAAGTTCGTGCTGCTGTCCAACGGGGCGCCGGGCGCGGCCGTCACCCAGGTCAAGGCGGACACCACGGACGTCCTGGTGCGCGGCGAGGGCGGGCTGATGGGCCTGGTGGTGCACCCCGACTTCGCCACCTCGCGCCGGTTCACCACCTGCCAGACGCACACCGAGAACGGCCGCGCCGCCGACGTCCGGCTGGTCACCTGGCGGCTGGCCGAGGACGAGCAGATCGCCACCCGGGTCGCCGAGCTGCTCACCGGCCTGCCGGTCAACCCGAGCGGCCGGCACTCCGGCTGCCGCCCGGTGCTGGCCCCGGACGGCGCGCTGCTGGTCGGCACCGGCGACTCGGCGTCCAACCCGCTGATCCCGCAGAGCCGCGAGATCCTCGGCGGCAAGGTGCTCCGGATCGACCTGAACACCGGGGAGCCCGCCCCCGGCAACCCGATCCCCGGCTCCCGGATCTACACCTACGGGCACCGCAACGTGCAGGGCGTGGCGCTGCGGCCGGGCACCGACCAGATCTTCACCGCCGAGCACGGGCCGGACAAGAACGACGAGGTGAACCTGCTCAAGGCCGGCGCGAACTACGGCTGGGACCCGTCGAAGGGCGGCGCGAACCGGAACCGCTACGACGAGTCCGTCCCGATGACCGACCTCGACCGGTTCCCCGACGCGGTGCCGGCGATCTGGCAGTCCGGCGAGACGACCGAGGCGATCTGCGCGGCGGAGTTCCTGTCCGGCCCGCAGTGGGGCACCCTCAACGGCGCGCTCGTGATCACCGCGCTCAAGGGCGCCAAGCTCCTCGTGCTCACCCTCGACGAGCCGGGCAACGTCGTCTCGGTGGCCATCCCCCAGGAGCTCAACGACCGCTACGGCCGCCTGCGCGCCGCCCGCCGCGCCCCCGACGGCGCCCTCTACCTCACCACCACCAACGGCGACGACGACAAACTCCTTCGAGTGACGCCAACCTGATCCGCCCCCACGCCACTCGTCGCTTGCCAGAATCCACCCGTGCCACAACGCAAGCTCGACAGTCGTGCCCAACTCCGCGAGCTCCGCCGGATCTCAGTGGAGACCACGCTCATGATCAGAATGATCCTCGACCACTCCGGCCTTCCCGGGTTACGGCCGAGGAGATCGATAAGGCGCTCACCGAGGAGTCATTCAGACGCTCTGTCAAGTCTCCGACCGCCGCGATCGGCCAGCTATCCACAGGAAGGTCGGCTGTCCACAGAGCACCTCACGTCAGCCACTCGATCCGCGACGGGGAGCCACGATGAAACGCATGACAACGCTCAAGACACTCGACCGCCGGATCACCTCGCTCGAAGGTGATGTCAAGGAGATCAAGGAAGTGCAGGCTTCCCATAGTGAATCGATCTACAAGATGCATCGCAGGCTCACGAAGCACGACCTCCGGTGGACCAAGCTGTTCGAACACTTCAACATCGAGGATGTCACCGACGCAGAGGTCGACGAGGTTCTCGATGCGGAGTAGCCGGGGTCAGCCGCGCTCGCGCAGGGTCGGCTCGTGCTCGAGGTGGGACAGGCCGTTCCAGGCGAGGTTGACCAGGTGGGCGGCCACCTCCTCCTTCTTCGGTTCGCGGACCTCCAGCCACCACTGGCCGGTCAGCGCGACCATGCCGACCAGGGCCTGGCTGTAGAGGGCCGACAGCCGCGGGTCGTAGCCGCGGGCGCCGAACTGCCGGGCGAGGATGTGCTCGACCTGGCTGGCGATGTCGCCGAGCAGGCTGGAGAACGTGCCGGTCGCCATCGCCACCGGGGAGTCGCGGACCATGATCCGGAAGCCGTCCGCGGAGCTTTCCACGTAGTCGAGCAGGGCCCCGGCGGCGCGTTCGAGCAGCGCTCTCGGGTGGGCGTCCTCGGTCAGCGCCGCGGTCATCCGGCTGAGCAGGGCCTGCATCTCGCGGTCGACGACGACGGCGTAGATGCCCTCCTTGCCGCCGAAGTGCTCGTAGACCACGGGTTTGGACACCCGCGCCCGGTTGGCGATCTCCTCCACCGAGGCGCCGTCGAAGCCCTTCTCGGCGAACAGGGCCTTGGCCACGTCCACTAGCTGTTCCCGGCGCTGGCTGCCGGTCATGCGGACGCGCAGGACTACTCAGCTCCGGCGGTGATCCGGGCCAGGCGCTGCGACGTCGGCCAGCGGACGTCGTACACCCAGCCGAGCTTCTCGAACAGCCAGATCACCCGCGCCGAGATGTCGATCTGCCCGCGCTTGACCCCGTGCCGGGCGCAGGTCGGGTCGGCGTGGTGCAGGTTGTGCCAGGACTCCCCGCCGGACAGGATCGCCAGCGGCCAGAAGTTGGCCGCCTTGTCCCGCGACACGAACGGCCGCTCGCCGATCATGTGGCAGATCGAGTTCGTCGACCAGGTCACGTGGTGCAGGATCGCCACCCGGACGAACCCGGCCCAGAAGAACGCGGTCAGCGCTCCCCACCAGGACCAGGTCAGCAGCCCGCCGAGCGCGGCAGGCAGCAGGAACGTCAGCGTCGTCCACAGCACGAACAGCCGGTTGACCTTCACGAGGTCCGGGTCGGCCAGCAGGTCGGGGGCGAAGCGCTGCTTGTTCGTCACGTCCCGCTCGAAGATCCAGCCCATGTGGGCGTGCCAGAAGCCGCGCGCCAGCGCCAACGGCGAGGTGCCGAACAGCCACGGCGAGTGCGGGTCGCCCTCCCGGTCGGAGAACGCGTGGTGCCGCCGGTGGTCGGCGACCCAGGTGATCGGCGGGCTCTGCACGGCGAAGCTGCCGGCGAGCGCGAGCGCGATCCGCATGCCCCGCTTGGCCTTGAACGACCCGTGGGTGAAGTGCCGGTGGTAGCCGACCGTGACGCCGAGCAGCGTCAGCCAGTAGAACGCGAAGAAGAGCACGACGTCGACCCAGGTCAGCCCCCAGCCCCAGGCGAGCGGCACGGCCGCGATCAGTGCCGCGAACGGCACCAGGATGAAGATGTACACCGCGATCTGGGTGGCCAGGTTGCGGCGACCTTCGACGAGCGGCTTGGGTCCGCGGGCGCTGTGTGCTCCGGTGGTCTGGTCGAGGACTGTGGTCACTGGCAAACCTCGTTGATTTCTAGTAAGGACGACCTAACTTACGACAGCGTAGGTTGACCGGTGGCCCGCGCGCCAGACCCTTGAGTGACCACCGGCCACGCAGTGTGACCCAGGTAACACCCGATCGGACGCGGCGCCAGATAATCCTCAGGCCGGTGCTGACCTGGGGTGGGTGGTCGTGCCACGATGTCATGCTGGAACGCGGGGTACCCGAAATCCCGCAGCTGATCCGCCGTGGTGTAAAGGCAGCACCTCAGATTTTGGTTCTGATGGTTCAGGTTCGAATCCTGGCGGCGGAGCGGAGCGACCGCGCGGGAGAACCATGACGACGCACACGACGGCAGGGCCGACCAAGGGGTGGACCGCGAGCGTGGACGGCGACTCGGCACACGACGGCCCGGTGGGGGTGGGGTCCCCGCAGGGGGCCGGCGATGACCCCGCACTGCCGGCGCTGGCCGAGCGGTCGGACGCGTGGCTGGTCGGTCGCGCCAGGGAGCTGGTGGCCAAAGCCGACCACTCCGGTGCCGACGACGAGCGGCAGCGGCGCGCCGACGAGCTGGACCGGCTGCTCACCGAGGCCCAGCATCGCGGCGAGCCGCGCATGGTCGCCCAGCTGCTGCGGGCGGCGATCCTGGTCCGGGTCGGCGACAGCACGGTGGCCGACTCGGCCGAGCCGCTGCTCGACGAGCTGCTCGCGCACACCCGCCGGCACGGCCTGGTCATCCTGCAGGCCGACGCGCACGCGCTGCGCGGCCGGCGGCAGCTGCTGGTCGGCGCCGAGGACAAGGCGCTGTCCGAGGTCGCCGTGGCGCTGGCCCTGCTGGACGAGGACGTCACCCCGGACGCGGTGCTCGGCCGGCGCACCTCCGACGTGCTGATGGCCGAGACCCTGATGGACATCGGGCTGGTGCTCACCCAGCTCGGCGTGTACGAGGTCGCCGACAAGGTGATCACCAGAGCGCACCGCTTCATCCGGGACAGCGGTGGCCCGCAGATGATCTCCGTGGCGCTGGTCAACCGGGCCCGGCTGCTGCTCGGCTGGGGGCTGCGGCTTGAGCGGATCGGCGAGACCACCCAGGCGATCGGCCGGTTCACCACGGCGGCGGCGATCGCGACCGCGGTCGAGGCGCTGCTGCTCGACCGTCCCGACCAGGCGGAGCCGGCGCTGTGCCCGGTCATCGCCTCCGCGCATGCGCTGGCGCACCACTCGAGCATGTACGTGGAGCGGCTGACCCGGCTGCTGGACACCCCGCTGTACCCGCGGGACCTGATCCTCGTGTCGATCGCCCTTGCCCGCTGCCTCGAGGCCGAGGGCCACACCGAGCAGGCCATCAAGGTGCTCGGCGACGTCCGGGAGCGGCTGGACGACGCGTCCGAGCGCACGCTGCGGCTGTGCCTGATCCGCGAGTTCGCCCGGCTGTCCGGCACCGACGGCGGCGAGCGCACCACCAACGCCCTCGAGCAGTACGCCACCGAGCTGGAGGAGGCGCTGTGGGCCACCAGGGAGTCGCGGATCACCACGCTCAACGCCCGGCGTGAGCACGAGCGGCTGTCCTTCCGGCACGCCGCGGTGGAGCGGCAGGCGCTGCAGGATCCGCTCACCGGCCTGGCCAACCGGCGCGCGCTCGACGAGAAGCTGGAGAGCCTGGCCGCCTCGCCGGCCAACCACCCGCTGGCCATCGCGCTGATCGACCTCGACCGGTTCAAGGACGTCAACGACCGGATGTCGCACGCCGCGGGCGACGACGTGCTCCGCGTGATCGCCAGCACCATCCGGGATACCTTGCGCGGCAACGACATCGTCGCCCGGTACGGCGGTGACGAGTTCATCGCGCTGCTGCCCGGCGCCCCGCTGCACGCCGCCGAGGCCGCGCTGCGCCGCGCGGTGTCCGCGGTCGCGGCGCTGCCCCGCGACCTGTCGCACGGCGTCACCCTGTCCGTCGGCGTGGTGTCGCTGCGCCCGCAGGAGACCGCGGCCCGCGCGCTGGCCCGCGCGGACGCGGCCATGTACCAGGCGAAGCGCAAGGGCGGCAACGACATCGTGTCCGCGCCAGCCGGATCGTCCGGCGACACCACCGTTGCGGGCGGAATCTCCGCCAACGGCAACGGGTTGAGCCCGATCACCGACGACGAGCTCGGCGAGATCGACTTGTCCTTACCCGCCCACCATCCCCCCACCGCGTCCCCGCTCTCGCCGCGGGCCGACCCCGCGTGGGTGCTGCCCGAGGGACCGTAGGATCGCTCTACCGGACCCGTTCGCCCGGCGGACGGTGTCGTTCGTGTCTATGTGTATGGAGAGCGTCCGATGCCTCAGGGTGGCCACACCCGCCTCAGCACGATCATCCTCGCCGCCGGCGAGGGCACCCGCATGCGCTCGGCGACGCCGAAGGTGCTGCACCGCATCGCCGGCCGATCGCTGATCGAGCACGCGATCCGGGCCGCGGCCGGGCTGTCCCCCGCGGACCTCGCGGTGGTGGTCGGGCACGGCCGGGACAAGGTCGGCGAGCACCTGGCCGGGCTGGCCGGCGGGCTTGATCAGAAGATCACCATTGCGGTGCAGGAGGAGCAGCTTGGCACCGGGCACGCCGTCTCGTGCGGCCTCGGCGCGCTCCCGGCGCCGGCGTCCGGCACCGTGCTGGTCACCTACGGCGACGTGCCGCTGCTGGACACGGCCACGCTGGCCGCGCTGCTCGCCGAGCACGCCGCCGCGGCCAACGCGGTGACCGTGCTCACCGCCGTCGTCGACGACCCCGAGGGTTACGGCCGGATCCTGCGCGACGACGCGGGCGCGGTCACCGGGATCGTCGAGCACCGGGACGCCACCGAGGACCAGCGGGCCATCACCGAGATCAACT
Organism: Actinophytocola sp.; assembly: GCF_035942955.1. GTDB lineage: Bacteria > Actinomycetota > Actinomycetes > Mycobacteriales > Pseudonocardiaceae > DASYTH01. The sequence continues at coordinate 10,179 of NZ_DASZCQ010000023.1, forward strand.
CGGGGATCTACGTGTTCGACGCCGGCGTGCTGGCCGGCGCGCTGACCCGGCTGGCCCCACACAACGCCCAGGGTCAGCTGTACCTCACCGACGTGATCGGCATCGCCCGCGCCGACGGGCACCGGGTGGGCGCCCTGGTGTGCGCCGACCCGTGGCAGGTGGCGGGCGTCAACGACCGGGTGCAGCTGGCCGCGCTGGGCGCGGAGCTCAACCGCCGGCTGGTCGAGGCGTGGATGCGGGCCGGGGTGACCGTGATCGACCCGGCCACCACCTGGGTGGACGCCGACGTCACGCTGAACCGCGACGTGGTCATCGAGCCCGGGGTGCAGCTGCGCGGGCGGACCGTGGTGGGCGAGGGCGCGGTGATCGGGCCGGACACCACGCTGACCGACATGGAGATCGGCGCCGCCGCCCAGGTGATCAGGACCCACGGCCGGGAGTCGCGGATCGGCGCCGGCGCCGTCGTCGGTCCGTTCGCCTACCTTCGGCCGGGCGTCGTGCTCGGCGAGCGCGGCAAGATCGGCACGTTCGTCGAGGTGAAGAACTCCGAGATCGGCACCGGGTCCAAGGTGCCTCATCTGTCCTATGTGGGCGACGCGACGATCGGCGAGCACACCAACATCGGCGCGGCCAGTGTGTTCGTCAACTACGACGGCGTGGCCAAGCACCGCTCGGTGGTCGGGTCGCACGCGCGCACCGGCTCGGACAACATGTTCGTGGCCCCGGTCAGCATCGGGGACGGGGCGTACACCGGCGCCGGTGCGGTGATCCGGCGCAACGTGCCGCCCGGCGCGCTGGCCGTGTCCGGCGGGCCGCAGCGCAACCTCGAGGAGTGGGTGCTCAAGCACCGCGCGGGCACGCCGTCGGCGGAGGCGGCCCGCCGCGCGCTCGACGCCGCGACCAGCGAGAATGGAGTTGGTTCAGACCAGGACGACGAGGGATGATCAGCATGGCCGCGAAATCCGGCACGCCGAAGAAGAACCTCATGTTCCTCTCCGGGCGGGCACATCCCGAGCTGGCCGAGGAGGTCGCCAAGCACCTCAACGTGGGCATCACGCCGCAGTCGGCGTACGAGTTCGCCAACGGTGAGATCTTCGTCCGGTTCGAGGAGTCCGTGCGCGGCACCGACGCGTTCGTCATCCAGAGCCACTGCGCGCCGATCAACCAGTGGGTCATGGAGCAACTGATCATGGTCGACGCCCTCAAGCGCGCCTCGGCCAAGCGGATCACCGCGATCATGCCGTTCTACCCGTACGCCCGGCAGGACAAGAAGCACAAGGGCCGCGAGCCGATCTCCGCCCGGCTCATCGCCGACCTGTTCAAGACCGCGGGCGTCGACCGGATCATGACCGTCGACCTGCACACCGCGCAGATCCAGGGCTTCTTCGACGGCCCGGTCGACCACCTGCTGGCCCAGACCCTGCTGGCCTCCTACGTTCGCCAGACCTACGACGGCGGCGACCTCACCGTGGTCTCCCCCGACGCCGGCCGCACCAAGCTCGCCGAGAAGTGGGCCGACGACCTCGGCGGCTACCCGATCGCGTTCATCCACAAGACCCGCGATCCCTTGCGCCCCAACGATGTCGTGGCCAAACGGGTGGTCGGCGAGGTGCGCGACCGGCTCTGCATCGTGGTCGACGACATGGTCGACACCGGCAACACCATCGCCAAGGCCGTCGAGCAGCTCCTCGACGAGGGCGCCGCCGGCGTGGTCGTCGCCGCCACCCACGGCGTGCTGTCCGGCCCCGCCCCCAAGGTGCTCGCCGAATGCGGCGCCCGCGAGGTCATCTTCACCAACACCCTGCCCATCCCCGACACCAAACGCTTCCCCGGCATGACCGTGCTGTCCATCGCCCCCCTCCTGGCCCGCGCCATCCAGCAGGTCTTCGAGGACGGCTCGGTGACCAGCCTGTTCGACGGCAACGCCTAACGCGTGTTCGACAGTGTCGCTGGAAGTGTCGCTGGGGTCGACCAATCTTTGGCGAGGGCGGCCGCCACACGACGACCAGGGCAGGGCGAGGAACGAGCCCCTGCCCGCAGGCGTCGTCACCCAACCACCCACGACACCCAACCCCCACACCGGCCCGCAACCCCCCAACCAACCCAACCCAAGGCCGCTCGCCGAAGGCGACAGGGCGGCCTTGCCCGAGCTAACAAGCACAGCCTTGCCCGAGTTTCAACACTGTCTGACCCCGGTGAACGGGAGCTGGGGCGGCGCGTAAACTGTCGGGGTTGTCTCGGCGAGGGCGGGCAGTGCGCCCGGCGTGATCGACGCGGCGGATGCGATGCCACGCGTTCGCACCAGCGCCGCAGACCACCGCCGCCCCGAGTTTGCCACCACGCAAGGAGAGCACCACCGTGTCCGAGGTCCGTCTCGCCGCCGAGCCGCGCACCGAGTTCGGCAAGGGCGCCGCACGCCGCACCCGCCGCGCCGGCAAGATCCCCGCGGTGCTGTACGGCCACGGCTCCGATCCCAAGCATCTTGCGCTGCCGGCCTTGGAGTTCGCCAGGGTGGTCCGCGAGCACGGGCACAACGCCGTGCTGACGCTGAACATCGGGAACGCCGAGAGCGAGCTGGCGCTGACCAAGACGGTCACCACGCACCCGATCAAGAACTACATCGAGCATGTGGACCTGCTGCTCGTCCGGCGTGGCGAGAAGGTCACGGTGGACGTGCCGATCGTGGTCAACGGCGAGGCCGCGCCGGGCACGCTGGTGACGCAGGACCTGACGACGATCCAGGTCGAGGTCGAGGCGCTGCACATCCCCGAGCACGTCGAGATCTCGATCGACGGCGCCGAGGCGGGCACGCAGGTCCTCGCCGGGCAGATCGCGCTGCCGTCCGGCGCGACGCTGACCACCGACCCGGAGGCGCTGGTCGTCGCGGTGAATGTGGCGCCGACCGCCGAGGAGCTCGGCGCCGAGCCCGCGGAGGGCGAGGCCGAGGCTGCCGAGGGCGTGGAGGCCGAGGCGCCGGCGCCGAGCGAGCAGCCCGAGGGCTGACCCCCGCCCGACCGGCCGGGAGGCGACGGGCCGATGGTGGACGAATCGACGGACGAGCCGACGCTGGTCGTCGGGCTGGGCAACCCGGGTCCGCGGTGCGCCGGGAACCGGCACAACATCGGCTTCCTGGTGGCCGACGAGCTGGCCGACCGGATGGGCGGGCGGTTCAAGGCGCACCGGACGGGAACGGACCTGCTCGAGGGCCGGCTGGGCGGCCACCGGGTCGCGCTGGTCAAGCCCCGGTCGTTCATGAACACCTCGGGCGGGCCGGTGGTCGGGGCCGCGCGGTTCTTCAAGGTGCCGCCGGAACGGCTGGTGGTGGTGCACGACGAGCTGGACCTGCCGTACGGCACGGTGCGGCTCAAGCTCGGCGGCGGCGAGAACGGCCACAATGGACTGCGTTCGATCACCAAGTCGCTCGGCACGAGGGACTACCATCGGGTGCGGTTCGGGATCGGCCGGCCGCCGGGACGGATGGACCCCGCCGACTTCGTGCTCCGCGACTTCTCCGCGGCCGAGCGCAGGGAGCTCGCGTTCGGCGTCGATCGGTGCGCGGACGCGGTGGAGGCGCTGGTCCGGATGGGCCTCGAGGCCGCACAGAACGTGTTCCACGCAGGCTGACCGGAGGCAACGCGCGGGATGGACGGCAAACCGCTGACCCAGGCGGACGTGCACGACGTCGTGTTCGACAAGGCGCCGCTCGGCAAGCGTGGCTACGACGAGGACCAGGTCGACGACTTCCTCGACCGGATCGAGGCCACCCTGGCCGGCAAGGACACGCTCACCGCGGAGGACGTCCGCGCGGTGGTCTTCGAGGCCGCGCCACTGATGAAGCGCGGCTACCACGAGGACCAGGTCGACGCCTTCCTCGACACCGTCGTCGCCACGCTGGAGCTGCGGGCGCGGGCGCAGCGGGTGGCGGTGCCGCCCCGGCCGCACTACCCGGCCGAGGACACCCATCCGATGCCGTTCACCCAGCCCCCCTCGCTGCCGGTGGTGGACACCACTCCGGCCACCCAGCCGGTGCGCCACGACCCCGACGACGACCTGGAGGCCGCCCCGCCGGGCGACATCCTGTCCCTACCGCTGCCGCCCGCGCCGCCCGGCGCCCGCGGCTACCGGCCCGGCGACGTGGAGAAGCTGGCCAAGCTGCTGGCCGCGGCGATCGAGCGGGTCGACGGCCCCACCTCCAACGACCTGGCCAGGGTCAAGCTCAGCCGGACCTTCTTCACCGGCCAGGGCTACCACGCCGACGTCGTCGACACGCTCATCGACGCCTGGCTGTGGGAGCTGCGCCACCGGGAGGGCTAGGGCCTGGTTCTTGGATCGTCGTGGAAGTCTTGGGCCGAGCGACGGAACCTCGGGGGACCGTGACGGCACCCAGCCACAATCAACCCACATCCGCACGATCGGCTGGAACGCAACGACAGCAGTTAATTCCGGAGAGGCGGACTAGTCTCCTCCTCGCGGCCGCGGATGCTGGCGGCGAGCTGCTCCCCGGCGGCGGCCCGGCGCAGCTTGCCGGAGGGGGTCTTGGGCAGCGTGCCGGGCGGTAGCACCAGCACGGCGGCCGGTCGGGCGTTGACCGCCTCGAATACCCGGGCGCCGACCTCCTTGCGCACCACCTTCTCGGCGTCGGCGTCACCGGCCAGTTTGGACTCGACGACGACGGCGAACCGCTCCCGCCGGCTGCCCGCGTCCAGCCGGACCGCGACGGCGTTGCCGGCCCGCACGCCCTCGACGGAGGTCGCGGCGCGCTCCACGTCGGTCGGGTAGATGTTGCGTCCGGCCAGGATGATCACGTCCTTGCGCCGGCCGCAGATGACGATCTCACCGTCCACCGTGTACCCGAGGTCGCCGGTGGCCAGCCAGCCGTTCTCGTCCTGCGTGGGGACCGGACCGTCCACGGTCAGGTAGCCCGGGGTGACCGACGTGCCGCGCAGCCGGATCTCGCCGACCTCCCGCTCACCGAGCCGGTTTCCCTGCTGGTCGACGATCTCCGCCTCGATGCCGGGCAGCGGCGCGCCCAGCCGGGCGAACGACCGGACTGTCCTTTCGGGACGGTCGGCGTCTGCCGGGTCCACCGGCACCGCCCGACCCTCGGCCTCCAGCGCGTCGGCGTCGATGTAGTCGAGGGTGAGGCCGGTGAACAGCGGGGCGAACGACACCGCGAGCGTGGCCTCGGCCATGCCGTACGCGGGAAAGACGCACTCGGGCGGCATGCCGAACCGGGCGCCCGCCTCGGTGAACGACCGCACCGCCTTCTCGTCGATCGGTTCGGCCCCGTTGAGCGCGATGCGCAGCGTGGACAGGTCGTAGGCGGCGTCATCGTCCACACCGGACAGCCGGCGGCCGAGCAGCGCGTAGGCGAAGTTCGGCGCCGCGGTGACGGTCGCCTTGTACTTGGTGATCAGCTGCGCCCACAGCAGCGGCGCGGACAGGAAGTCCACCGGCGTGACCTTGATCAACCGCACGCCGACGACCATCGGCACCGTATAGAACCCGACCATCCCCATGTCGTGGAACATCGGCAGCCAGGACACCAGGATGTCGTTCTCCACGTCCAGCTTGGCCACCTCGACCATGGCCGTGATGTTCGAGATCAGGTTCCCGTGAGTGATCTTGACGGCCTTGGGCTCTGCGGTCGAGCCGCTGGTCAGCTGCAGCAGCGCGGGGGCGTCCTCACCGACCTGGACGATCTCGGTGAGCGGCGCGCCGCCGTCGAGGTCGGCCAGCAGCCGGTAGCCGATCCCGTGCTGGTCGAGCACCGGCGCCAGCGGCTCGAACGGCGCCCCCAGCAGCACGAGCTTCGAGCCGATCATGCTGAGCACGCGCACGGTGTCCTCGGCCCACACCGCGATGTCGGTGCGCGGCGTGGGTTGGTGCAGCATCGTCACGCTGCCGCCGGCCAGCCACACCGCCTGCACGGCGGGGCCGATCGCGGCCGGCTCGGCGGCCAGGATCGCGACCGCGTCGTGCTTGCCGAGGCCGTTGGCGATCAGGTCGCCGGCGATCCGCCTGGCCTTGCGGTGCACGTCCGCCCACGTCGTGTGCACCGGCTCGGCGGGCTCTCCGGTGACCACCCCGTGCCGCTGGCCGACCCCGTGCGCCGTGTCCAGCAGCTTGTCCATGAACCGACTCATAAATCCTCACTGTGCCTTTTCGCATGGTGGCGCTGTGGTCACCTTGGCTGCCGCGCGGTCATTTTCCTCACTGTAGAGCGGGCTACTCGGCGTCATCCGCGGCCGCCAGCCAAAGCTGCTCGACGGTGTCCTTCTCCGCGAGCACCCGGCGAAGCTCGGCGTCCAGGGCGACCAGCCGCTCGGCGTCGGTGGCCGCCTCGGCCAGGGCCACGTGCAGCTCCTTCTCGCGCCGCGCGAGCGCCTCCAGCCGGCGCTCCAACCTGGCCAGCTCCTTGCGGGCCGCGCGCCGCTCGGCCGCGCTGGACGGGACGCGCTCAACGGTTCGGGTGCCCTGTTCGGCAACCCGCGAAACGCGGCGGGCCAGGTACTCGTCGATGCCGCCGGGCAGGTGGGTGACCCGGCCGTCGCCGAGCAGCGCGACCACGGTGTCGCAGACCCGCTCGACCAGGTACCGGTCGTGCGAGACGACGACGAGCGTGCCCGGCCAGGAGTCGAGCACATCCTCAAGCTGCTGCAACGTGTCGATGTCCAGATCGTTGGTCGGCTCGTCGAGCAGCAGCACGTTCGGCTCGGCCATCAGCAGCCGGGCCAGCTGCAGCCGCCGCCGCTCGCCGCCGGACAGGTCGGCGACCGGCGTCCACTGCCGGCTGGTCGGGAAGCCGAACCGCTCGAGCAGCGTCGAGGCCGACAGCTCCTGCTTGCCGACGACGACCCGGCGGGCGATCTCCTCGACCGCCTCGCGCACCCGCTGCGGGCCCGGCAGGTCGTGCAGCTCCTGGGTCAGGTACGCCAGCCGGACGGTCTTGCCCCGCACCAACCGCCCGGCGTCCGGCTCCACCTCGCCGGCAAGCAGCCGCAGCAGCGTGGTCTTGCCGGACCCGTTCACCCCGACCAGCCCGACCCGGTCCCCCGGCCCGATCCGCCAGGTCTCCGCGGCCAGGATCCGCTGCCCGCCGATGGACAGCGTGACGTCCTCCAGCTCGAGCACCGTGCGGCCGAGCCGGCGCCGGGCGAACGTGATCAGCTCGACGGAGTCCCGCGGCGCCGGCACGTCGGAGATCAACGCCTCGGCCGCCTCGATCCGGTACCGGGGCTTGGCGGTGCGCGCCGGCGGGCCGCGGCGCAGCCAGGCCAGCTCCTTGCGGGCCAGGTTGCGGCGCTTCTGCTCGGCGGCGTCGGCGATCCGGGCCCGCTCGGCGCGGGCGTACACCCAGTCCGAGTAGCCGCCGTCGTACTGCTCGACGCCGCCGCCGACGACCTCCCAGATGCGGCCGCACACGATGTCCAGGAACCAGCGGTCGTGGGTGACCACGACCAGCGCGGACCGGCGGGCCGTCAGGTGCTCGGCCAGCCAGCGCACGCCCTCCACGTCGAGGTGGTTGGTCGGCTCGTCCAGGATGACCAGGTCGAGCTCGCGCACCAGGGCCGCGGCCAGCGCCACCCGGCGGCGCTCGCCGCCGGACAGCGTGCTCGCCGGCGTGTCCAGCCCGAACGCGGTGATGCCCAGCCCGGTCAGGATCCCCCTGGCCCGCGGGTCGGCGGCCCACTCGTGCTCGGCGGTGACGCCGAGCGGGTCGAGCACGGCGTGCCGGATCGTGGTGCCCTCGGGCAGCTCGGTGCGCTGGGTGACCACGGCCGTGCGCAGGTCGCGGCTCCGGCTGACCCGGCCGGAGTCCGGCTGCTCGAGGCCGGCGAGCACCTCGAGCAGCGTGGTCTTGCCGCTGCCGTTGAGCCCGACCACGCCGATCCGGTCGCCCTCGCCCACCCCCAGCGACACGCCGTCCAGCAGCGGCCCGGTCCCGTAGCTCTTGCCGACCGCCTCCAGGTTGACGAGGTTGGCCATCAGCCCTCGCGCTCGCGGTCGAGGCGTTCGTGCAGGCGCCGCACGTCCTGCTGCAGGGCGACGAGCGTGTCGGCGGCCACGATCAGCCCGCGCAGCACGACCAGCGCAAGGGGCAGGCCGCCGACGACCAGGATCAGCGCGGTGACCAGGAGCCGCTCGCGCCGCTCGGCCCCGCACACGTCGATGTCACCGGCGCCGACGAGCTCGCTGCACCTGATCGGCTCACCGGCGATCTCGATCTCCAGCGGCCGGAGGAACCACACCGCGGCCACGATCGCGCCGAGCACGGCCAGCGGGATGGACCAGCGCAGGGGTCGGGTGAGGTGGCTGCGGAACATTGGCCGCAATCTACCGAGCGGGCGCGGGCATGCGGGAACGCGGGACACGGCTGCACGAAGGCGGGACACGGCTGCACGAAGGCGGGACACGCCGGGTCAGGCGTGGACCTCGGGCGGGATCGGCCGGGGTGCGTCGTCGCCGCCGATCACCCGGGCGCCGGGGACCGGGCCGTGCGCGACGCGAACCGTGCGGCAGACGCCGGCGCCGGCCAGCTCGGCGGCCACCCGCAGCGCCGCGTCGGCGTCCTGGCACAGGAAGGCACACGTGGGGCCGGAGCCGGACACGATCCCGGCGAGCGCGCCCGCGCCGACGCCGGCGCGCAGGGTGCGGCGCAGGCTCGGGCGCAGCGAGACCGCGGCGGCCTGCAGGTCGTTGCCGAGCAGCGGGGCGAGCCGGCCGGGATCGCCGGACGCCAGCGCCTCGAGCAGCGGCTCGACCGGGCCGACCCGCGGCGGGTCGCCGTCCAGCCGCAACCGGTCGAGCTCGGCGTACACCTTCGCCGTGGACAGCCCCTGCTGGTCGAGCGCCAGCACCCAGTGGTAGGTGCTCCTGGTCAGCACCGGCACCAGCTGCTCGCCCCTGCGGGTGCCCAGCGCGGTGCCGCCGTGCAGGGTGAACGGCACGTCGGCGCCGAGCGAGGCGGCGATCGCGGCCAGCTCGTCCCGCCCGATCTCCAGCTTCCACAGCGTGGCCAGGCCGACGAGGGCGGCCGCCGCGTCGGCGCTGCCGCCGGCCATGCCGCCGGCCACCGGGATGCCCTTGCGGATCGCCAGCCGGATCTTGAGCGCGTCGGCGTTGCGGCCCACGTGGCCGGCCAGCGCGCGGACCGCTTGCCAGGCAAGGTTTCCCGCGCCGGTGGGCACGGCGGCGGCGCCCTCGCCGAGCACCTCGATGCCCGGCTCGTCGGCGACCGCGACCGTGACCTCGTCGGTCAGCGACAGGGCCTGGAAGACCGTGGTCAGCTCGTGGTAGCCGTCGTCGCGCACGTCGCCGACCGCCAGGTGCAGGTTGACCTTGGATGGCACCCGGACGGTGACCGGCGGCGGAACGACGGCGAGCACATGATGAGGGTACGGGGCCGGGACCGTCAGGCGGCGACACCTCGCGGGCCGGTGGCGGCCTGGCGGACCAGCCCGCCGCGATCGGCGATCCAGGCGATCGCGGAGTCGGCCCGCTCACCGGACACGCCGATCCGGAACCGGGCGACCGGAGTCTCGCCGAGCCTGGTCAGGCCGCCGCCGACCACCGAGATGTCCACCCCGAACCGGGCGGACGCCTCCGGCAGCAGCGCGCCGACCGCGGCGAAGCCGACTAGGACCACGTCGGCCACCCGGTCGTGCGCCGAGCCGGGCGCGGGGTCGGTGATGGCGGGCAGGATGGCCTTGGCGATGCGGCTGTCCGGGTCCTGCACCAGGTCGAGCAGGCCGCCATGCTCGAGGATGCGGCCGTGCTCGAGGATGGCGACGTCGTCGGCGATCTTGCGGACCACGCCGGCGTCCGCGGTGGCCACCAGCACCGTCGCGCCGAGCTCGGTGCGGGCCCGGTCAAGCACGGTGAGCACGCCGGCCGCGCCGTCCGGGTCGACGCCGGCCGTCGGATCGTCGGCGAGCAGCACGTCCGGCTCCCGGACAAGGGCCCTGGCCACGGCCACCCGGCGGCGCTGGCCGGGGGTGAGCCGGTCGGGGTAGGTGGCGGCCTTGTCGGTGAGCCCGATCAGGTCGAGCAGCTTGCCGACCTTGGCCCGGCGCGCCGGGCCGTCCATTCCGGCCTGCTCGAGCGGAAGCGCGATGTTGCCGGCGGCGGTGCGCTGGCCGAGCAGCGACTCCCCGGACGGCACCACGCCGATGCGACTTCGGGCCGCCCGCAGGCCGCGGGGATCCAGCGTGCTGATGTTCTGGCCGTCCAGCCGGATCACACCGCTGTCCGGGCGATCCTGCAGGGCGATGAGGCGAGCGAGGGTGGACTTGCCGGAGCCGGCCGCGCCGACGACGCCGGCGATCTTGCCGGCCGGCACGTCGAGGGTGACGCCGTCAAGGGCGACGACCGGGCCGGTCTGACTGCGAAACGATTTGGTGAGGTTCTCTACCGTGATCACGAAGTGCTCCCAGTGCAGCGAAAGGAGGGCTGATCGAGCGGCAGCCCTGGTTCCTAACTAGACAGTCCTATGCGGACAATCGGAGTTCGGCGAGCGGATGTCCCGGGCTCAGCTGGTCGAGCTGGGACAAGCGGTCACGGTTCGCCGGCACTGGTCGATGACGCGCCTCATGGTGAGGATCGGCATCCCACTCACTCCTCCATCGTTCCTGGCGTTAGCACCTGCCCCCGCGGGGTGGTTGCTGCGGCTTCGTCGAGCCAGGTCTCTCGGCCGCTCGGGATGGATCGTCGTCGAAAAGTACACCCGATTCCGGCGTTCGAGTGCAAGTCACTACCTCGGGATTGAGTCCCTACGTTCTCAATCTCACACCTCAGGCGCAGCCGCGGTCGCGCGTTCGTAAGGGCCCTCAATCCGACAACTTCGCCGCTGTCCGGGCAATTCTGGCGAAGTCCGCGACCGTCAGCTGCTCGCCCCTGGCCCGCGGATCGATCCCGGCGGCGTCCAGTACCGCTCCAGCCCGAGTTGAGCCGCCCGCCCAGGAGGCCAGTGCCGCCCGCAGCGTCTTTCTGCGCTGCGCGAACGCGGCGTCCACCAGATCGAAGACGGCCCCGCGGTCGGCGTCCGACGGCGGCTCCCGGCGCCGGAGCAGGACCAGCGCCGAGTCGACGTTGGGCACCGGCCAGAACACCGACCTGGGCACCGTCGCCACCCGGCGCACCTCGGCGTACCACGCCGCCTTCACGCTCGGCACCCCGTACACCCGGCTGCCCGGCGCCGCCGCCATCCGGTCGGCCACCTCCGCCTGCACCATCACCAGCCCGCTGGTCAGCGTCGGCAACTCCGCCAGCAGGTGCAGCACCACCGGCACCGCAACGTTGTACGGCAGGTTCGCCACGAGTGCCGTCGGCGCCTCGGGCAGCTCCGCCGAGCTGGTCCGCAGCGCGTCGCCCCGGATGACCGTCAGCCGCTCCGCCAGCTCCGGCGCCCGCTCGCCGACGGTGACCGGAAGCCGCCGCGCCAGCACCGGATCGATCTCGACGGCCAGCACCGCCCGGCACCGGGGTAGCAGCCCGAGCGTGAGCGACCCCAGCCCCGGCCCGACCTCGAGCACGACGTCGTCGGCCCCGACCCCGGCGGCCGCCACGATCCGCCGCACGGTGTTCGGATCGATGACGAAGTTCTGCCCGAGCCGCTTCGTCGGCCGCAATCCCAGCTCGGCCGCGATCCGCCGCACCTCCCCCGATCCGAGCAACGGAACACCACCCGCTTCATGATCGCCCCGCCGCCACTACTCCTACCCATCCCCACCGCTCCTCGGGGGGCACCCCCGCAGCCAGTCTACCGGCGGAAACGCCGGGAGTTGGGGGATGGCGGCGGGGTGTGGACAGGTGGGTCGGGTGTGGATGGGGAGCGTGGATGGAGCGGTCGGGCGGGGGGATTGTCGGGGAATTGTGCTATGTGGGCAGGCCGAGCTTGCGGGCGCAGGCGGGCCAGGCGCCGTAGCCGCCGCGGCGGTCGCGGACCAGGGTGGCGATGGCGATCTGCTCCTCGCGGGTGGCCTGGTGCGGATAGGCGGCGTACTGGGTGCCGCCGTTGGACTGCCAGGTGCTCAGGTTGAACTGCAGGCCGCCGTAGTACCCGTTGCCGGTGTTGATGGCCCAGTTGCCGCCGGACTCGCACTGGGCGAGCCGGTCCCAGACCTCGCCGTCGGGGATGACGGGGACGGGCGGACGCTTGGTGCCGACGCGGACGATCTTGGGCTTGGCGTCCTTGGTGGTCTTGGCGCCGATCTCCTCGCGGGAGACCTCCTTGCCGTTCTTGATGGTGATCCGGTAGGTGGCGATGCGCTCGCCGGGGGCGCCGGGGTCGACGACGACCTGCTGGCCGCGGTCCAGCTCGGGGTCGTCGATCTTCTGGACGGGCGGGGCGACCTCTTCGGTCTGGTTGATCACGGTAACGCCGTTGCGGGTGATCCGGACCTCGGCGCCCGGGGTGATCTTGATGTCCCCGGCGGGGGTGATGGTGTCCTCGGGGCCGAGGGTGAGCTTGAGCTCGGTGAGCAGCTCGTCGATGGTGACCGCGTTGGTCGTCATGGGCGTGGGCGGGTTGCCGCCGTCGAACAACGTGATGTTCTTCTGCGTCTTGAGCACCAGGGACATGCCTTCCAGCGGCACGGCCGTCTCGGCGCCCGCGGACACCCATGTGCCCTGCGCGGCCAGGTTGAGCTGCTTGAGCGCCTGGCCGACGGTGGTCGCGCGCACCCACAGGTCGCGCTTCTCGCCGTCGATGGTCAGGTGCAGCAGCCGGCCGCGCTGCAGGACGATCTTGCCGCCGTCGCCGATGTCGGCGTTGGGCGACGGGCTCAGCGAGTCGTGCTCGGTGACGTTGAGGCCCTCGTCCTCGAGGACCTCGCCGACGGTCGAGGCGTACGTGTTGACCTCGCGGGTCTGGCCGTCGACGTCGATGGTGACCGACTTGTTCAGCGCGATGGCCGCGGCCCCGCCGCCGATGAGCGTGACCAGGACGGCGGCGATCGTGGACTTGAGGAAGGTCTGCTTCCACCGCTTGGCGACGGTCTGCACGCCGGTGCGCGGCCCGGTGGGAACGAGCGGCTGCCCGTAACGCTGCGGCGACAGCTCGTCCGGGATGACCGGCAGCACCGTGGTCTCGGCGTTGATCAGCCGGATTAGCTCGTCGATGTCGACGTTGGCGGCGGCCATCAAATCGTCGGCGTCCGGGCCGAGGGCCACCCGCACGTCGTGCGGCGTGACGGCGAGGGAGTCCGAGTACTCGGGCGCGGTGGCCTCGTGGTAGTCGGGGAACTCCGAGCGCCAGGCGCGGAAGTCTTCGCTGAGGGTGTCCGTGCTGGTGGCGGTCACCGGGGTGAACCAGTCCGTGTCCGCGAAATGCGAATCGTCGAGCTCGCCGGTTCTGTTGCCAGTCACAGGGTCGAGTACCTCCAGAAGGCCCGAAGGCCGCGCGTGAGCGCAACATTCGCGCTTTCGTCCGTTACAGCGTCCCGAAGCCAGCGACCATCCCTAAGGCTGTCCGGCACGGACAGCCACCCCGACGTGCACTGGCCTGACTGCGGGCTCACCCCGGACCAGTTGCATCCGGGTACGGTCACGGGACAGTAACGGTGCCGGGGACGTCGCGCAAACACCTCCGGGTGTGTCGTGAGTTCCGTCACACCATCGGGGGAGCAAGGGATGTCGGCCATTTGTCGCAATCGACTACCGCTCGGGGCCGTCGACATCACCGGCAGTCACCTCACCCAACCTGAACAGGCGGTCGGCATTCGCTGAGATGGCCGCGGCGAGGTCGGACAGGTCCGCACCCCGCAGCCGCGCCAGGTCCCGGACCGTATACCCGGCGCAGTAGGGCTCGTTCGGCCGCCCCCGGAACGGATGCGGGGTGAGGAACGGGGCGTCGGTCTCGACCAGCAGCGCCTCGATCGGCACCAGCCGCGCCGCCTCGCGCAGCGCCGCCGCGTTGCGGAAGGTGACCGTGCCGGCGAAGGACAGCACGTAGCCGGAGTCCACGCAGCGGCGGGCGATCGCGGCGTCACCGGAGAAGCAGTGAAAGACCACTGTGGACGGTGCGCCCTCCTCGGTCAGGATGCGCAGCACGTCTTCGTGCGCGTCCCGGCAGTGGATCATCAGCGGCTTGCCGATCCGCTTGGCCAGGTCGATGTGCCAGCGGAAGGCCTCCTGCTGGGCGGCCGGCGGCGCGTAGTCCCAGTAGTAGTCCAGCCCGGTCTCGCCGACGCACACCACGCGCGGCCGGCGGGCCAGCCGCTCGATCGTCTCGCGGTCGGCGTCGGAGAACGACGTGGTTCTGGTGGGATGCAACGCGACCGCGGCGAACACCCGATCGTCCCATGTGGACGCCTCGGCCACCCACGCCGCCGAGTCCAGGTCGTCGGCGACCGTGATCACCCGGGTGACGCCGGCCCGCTGCGCTCTATCCACCATTGTGGACACATCGGTGGATAGTTTGGCGCCACAGGCATCCAGATGTGTGTGCGCGTCCACCACCGGTACCGGAAGCGGCTCCGGTACCGGTGGTGGATCACCTTTGCGTTCGGTCACGTGACGATCGGCGCCCACTCCGGACCGACCTCGCCGAGCTTCGGGTCGAGCTTGGCGAACAGCGGCGTGGGTTTGGAGAGTGGACGGTCGACCGCGATCGGCGTGGACTCCCAGCGCGCCTGCTCGGCGGCGTAGTCCCCGGTGAGGATCGGGTTCACCCGGCCGGCGACGTCCAGGTCGTCGACCTCCCGCAGCTCCGGCTGGGCGGCCCAGACCCCGGTGCCGCCCAACAGTTCATGCACCCGCTGCGCGGAGTGCGGCAGGAACGGGGTGAGCAACGTGTTGGCGTCCTGGACCACCTGCAGCGCGGTGTGCAGGACGGTGTCCCGCCGCGCCGGATCGTCCTTGAGCTTCCACGGCTCCTGCTCGGAGATGTACTTGTTGGCCGCGCCGACCACGCGCATCGCCTCGCTGATCGCGGCCCGGAACCGGGACCGCGCCAGGTGTCCGCCGACCGTGTCGAAGGCGTTGCGCGCCAACGACTTCAGCTCCTCGTCGGCCGCCGTCGGGGTGCCCGGCCGGGGGATCGCGCCGACATTCTTGTGCGCCATGGAGATGGCCCGGTTGACCAGGTTCCCCCACTCGTTGGCCAGCTCGAAGTTCACCCTGCGGACGAACTCCTCCCAGGTGAAGTCCACGTCCTGGGTCTCGGGACCGGCCGCGGAGATGAAGTACCGCAACGTGTCCGGGCCGAACTCGGCGAGGAACTCGTGCAGGTAGATCACCGTGCCGCGGGAGGTGGAGAACTTCGACCCGCTCATCGTGAGGAACTCGCTCGAGGCGATCTCGGTGGGCAGGTTCAGCACCCCGTACGGGCCCGGCTGCCCGCCGCGGTCGCCCTGCCCGTTGTGGCCGAGCAGCAGGGCCGGCCAGATCTGCGCGTGAAAGGTGATGTTGTCCTTGCCCATGAAGTGCACGATCTGGGCGTCCGGGTTGTTCCACCACTCCCGCCACGCGTCCGGGTCGCCGGAGCGGCGGGCCCACTCCACGCTCGCCGAGAAGTACCCGATGACCGCGTCGAACCAGACGTAGAACCGCTTGAGCGGCTGGTCGCGCCAGCCGTCCAGCGGGATCGGCACGCCCCAGTCCAGGTCCCTGGTGATCGGCCGCGGCCGCATGTCGTCCACCAGGTTCCTGGTGAAGTTGAGGACGTTGGGCCGCCAGTCGGTCTTGGTGGACAGCCATTTGCCCAGGCTCTCGGTGAACGCGGGCAGGTCGAGGAACAGGTGCTCGGTCTCGACGAACTTCGGCGTCTCCCCGTTGATCCGGGACCGCGGGTTGATCAGGTCGGTGGCGTCGAGCTGGTTGCCGCAGTTGTCGCACTGGTCGCCGCGCGCGCCGTCGTAGCCGCAGATGGGGCAGGTGCCCTCGATGTAGCGGTCCGGCAGCGTGCGCCCGGTCGACGGGCTGACCGCCCCGGTGGTGGTTTTCGGGATGATGTAGCCGTTCCGGTGCATGGCCAGGAACAGCTGCTGGACCACCTGGTAGTGGTTGCCGGTCGTGGTGCGGGTGTAGAGGTCGTAGGTGACCCCGAGCGCGCGCAGGTCCTCGGCGATGACCCGGTGGTACTTGTCGGCGATCTCCCTGGGGGTCAGGTTCTCCTTGTCGGCCTGCACCAGGATCGGCGTGCCGTGCTCGTCGCTGCCCGACACCATGAGCACCCGGCGGCCCGCCATCCGCATGTACCGGGAGAAGACGTCCGAGGGAACACCGATACCGGAGACATGGCCAATGTGGCGGGGACCGTTGGCGTAGGGCCAGGCCACCGCGGTCAGCACGGGATTGCTCATGTCGCCGTAGCCTAGACGGCGGAGCCACGGTGGCTCGCGGCAGTAAAGGCGACCACCGAGCGCGTCCCGGCCGAAGGCACGCGGTCGCGGTGGCAGGGCTCCGGCAACGCCGCACGATTCCATCCCATGCCCTGCCGGCGCGACTGCGTCGCGCGCAAAAAATCGCGAAAAGGGTCGCTACGGTTGACTGGGCGGCGCGATCGAACGGGTTAGGAGGATCCGGTGTCGGCGACGCGGCTGCTGGTGCTGGGGGTCGTGCGCATGCACGGGCAGGCGCACGGCTACCAGGTGCGCCGGGACCTGCTGACCTGGTCGGCGGACAAGTGGGGCAACGTCGCGCCCGGCTCGATCTACCACGCGCTCAAGCAGATGACCAAGGAGGGGCTGCTGGCGCAGGTGGGCATGGAGGGGGCGGCGTCCGGCCCGGAGCGCACCGGTTACCGGCTCACCCCGGACGGCGAGACGGAGTTCCAGCTGCTGCTCGCCCGTTCCCTCACCGCCGCCCCGGACCAGGCCGGCCAGCACAGCCTCTCGGCGGCGATCACGTTCCTCACCGCGCTGCCCCGTCAGCGCGCGATCAGCTTGCTGCGGCACCGGATCACGGTGCTGGAGGGCGAGCGCGCCAACGCGCGGGGCCTGCTGGAGGAGGGCACGGGCTGGGGCCAGCCGGAGCACGTCAGCGAGCTGTACCGGCTCTGGCTGTCGTGCCTCGATGCGATGATCCGGTGGACCGACGATCTGGTCGGCCGGTTGGAGGCCGGGAAGTACGTGATGGCCGACGACTCGCCCGACCACTTCGGCGCGTGCCCGATCGTAATCAAACTTGACTAGCTGGCTAGGATGGGGGCGCTAGTCAAACTTGACTAACAGAGGGGAAGAATATGATCAACGCTCGCGGCCTGGCGCGCACCTTCCGCGCCCGCGGCCGCACGGTCGAAGCGGTCCGCGGCGTGGACCTCGACGTGGCGAAGGGGGAGCTGGTCGGCTTCCTCGGACCCAACGGCGCCGGGAAGACCACCACGCTGCGGATGCTGACCACGTTGCTCGTGCCGACCGCCGGTGAGGCCACCGTGGCGGGCTGCGACCTGCGCACGGACCCCACCGGTGTGCGCAGGCGGATCGGCTACGTCGCCCAGGGCGGCGGAACCACGCCGGAACTGAAGGTCATCGAGGAGCTCGTGCTGCAGGGGCAGTTCTACGGGCTGTCCAAGGCCGACGCCATGCGGCGCGGCAAGGAGCTCATGAGTCGGCTGGACATCGCCGACCTGGACGACCGGCTGACCAAGACGCTGTCCGGCGGGCAGAAGCGCCGGCTGGACATCGCGCTGGGCCTCGTGCACGACCCACGGCTGGTGTTCCTCGACGAGCCGAGCACGGGCCTGGACCCGCAGAGCCGCGCCAACCTGTGGGACCACATCCGCTCGCTGCGCGACGACCACGACACCACGGTGTTCCTCACCACCCATTACCTGGACGAGGCCGACGCGCTGTGCGATCGGATTCTCGTGATCGACCACGGCAAGATCGTCGCCGAGGGCCCGCCGAGCCAGCTCAAGGCGCAGGTCTCCGGCGACGGTGTCGAGGTCGGGGTGCCGGCCGAGCACGTCGCCGCCGCGGCCGAGATCGCCGGCACCCTGCCCGGCGCCCAGGAGGTGTCCACTGTGGACAGCACGGTGCGGTTCCGGGTGCCGCGCGGCGACACGGCGATGCCGGAGCTGCTGCGCGCGCTCGACTCGGCGGGCATCCCCATGACGTCGATGCAGATCCACCGGCCGACCCTGGACGACGTGTTCCTCACGCTCACCGGCCGCACACTGCGCGACGCGGAGCAGGAACCTCCGGTCGAAACCGAGCCCACCAAGGAGAAGGAGCCCGCCGATGTTGCGTGAGATCTGGTTGGTGTTCCGCCGGGACCTCACCGTCTCGATGCGCATCCCGGCGTGGATCTTCATCGGCATCATGCAGCCGATGCTCTACCTGGTGCTGTTCGGCCCGCTGCTGGAGCCGCTGGTGGCCAACACGCCGGGCTTCCCGCCGGGCAACGCCTGGGCGATCCTAACCCCGGCGCTGGTCGTGCAGATGGCGCTGTTCGGCATGTTCGCCGGCTTCGGCATCCTCGCAGAGCTGCGCACCGGCGCCCTGGAACGGATGCGGGTCACCCCGGTGCGCCGGATCGCGCTGCTGCTCGGCAAGGTGGCCAACTACGCGCTGCAGCTCCTGGTGCAGTCGCTGATCATCCTGGTGCTGGCGCTGGTCGCGTTCGATCTGTCCGCGCCGTTCTGGGGCGTGGTGCTCGCCCTGATCATCGCCCTGCTCATGGGGATCACGCTGGCCTCGGCCGGCTACGCGACGGCGCTGCTGCTCAAGAGCGAGGAGGCGTTCATCCCGCTGCTGAACACCATCCTGCTGCCGGTCCTGCTGCTGTCCGGGATCCTCATCCCGATCACCAGCGGGCTCGCCCCCGACTGGCTGTACACGATCTCCCAGATCAACCCGTTCCGGCACATCGTCGACGCCGACCGCTCGGCGTTCCGGGGCGACTACACCATGGACGGCCTGCTCACCGGCAGCATCGTGCTGCTCATAATGGCCGTGCTCGCCGTCTGGTGGGGCGCCCGCACCTTCGCCCGGGAAAACGCCTAGCACCTGTTTCGACACTGCGCTGAGGTCAAACTGCGCTGAGGTCGACCAATCTTTGGCGAGGGCGGCCGCCACACGACGACAAGGGCAGGGGCGAGGAACGAGCCCCTGCCCGCAGGCGTCGTCAGCCAACCACCCACGACACCCAACCACCCACCCCGGCCCGCAACCCACTACGCAACCCGACCCCA
>NZ_DASZCQ010000024.1:0-27512 GCF_035942955.1 Actinophytocola sp.
GCGCTGCGACGTGGACACCGAGGAGGATCTGGCGGCGGCCGAGGAGTTGGGGCTCGGGCCGCGAACGTCCACTTTGATCTATTGTGCCGCCCGCCCATGGGTGCGCACATGAACGGTGGATGACGGGTGCGACATCGAGCCGGCAGGGCTGCACAATGGGGGCGTGAGTACCGAGCGCGTGCATGAGCTGACCGGGGACGGGTCGGCCGAGGCTGTCGAATCAGTCCTGCCCGAGCCGCGCGGCGTGCCGTCGGCGCCGCCCGCGGTCACGCCGACGATCGCGGACACCGACCTGCCGGACGACCGGTACCTCAACCGCGAACTGTCCTGGTTGGACTTCAACGCCCGGGTGCTCGCGCTGGCCGAGGACGAGTCGCAGCCGCTGCTCGAGCGCGCGAAGTTCCTTGCCATCTTCGCGTCGAACCTCGACGAGTTCTACATGGTCCGGGTGGCCGGCCTGAAACGCCGCGACGAGACCGGTCTGACCGTGCGCAGCGCCGACGGCCTCACCCCGCGCGAGCAGCTGGCGTACATCTCCAAGCGCACCCAGGAACTGGTCGAGCAGCACGCCCGCGCGTTCGAGGAGCGGGTGCGCCCGCAGCTGGCCGCGCACGGCATCCGGATCGTCACCTGGGCCGACCTCGCCGAGCACGAGCAGCTGCGGCTGACGACGTACTTCAGCGAGCGGGTCTTTCCGGTGCTGACCCCGCTGGCGGTCGACCACGCGCACCCGTTCCCGTACATCTCCGGGCTGTCGCTCAACCTCGCGGTGACCGTGCGGGATCCGGAGGGGGGCACCGAGCGGTTCGCCAGGGTCAAGGTGCCGGACAACGTGCCGCGGCTGGTGCCGGCGGACGCGGGCGGGGACGACGCCGCCGACACCTTCCTCCCGCTGGAGGAGCTGATCGCCGCGCACCTGTCGGATCTGTTCACCGGCATGCAGGTCACCGAGGTGCACGCGTTCCGGGTCACCCGCAACGCCGACCTCGAGGTCGAGGAGGACCGCGACGAGGATCTGCTGCAGGCGTTGGAACGCGAGCTCGCGCAGCGCCGGTTCGGGCCGCCGGTCCGGCTCGAGGTGGCCGACGACATGAGCGAGCACATGATGGAGCTGCTGCTGCGCGAGCTGGAGGTGCACCCGAACGACGTGGTCGTGGTGCCGGGCCTGCTCGACCTGTCCTGCCTGTGGCAGCTGTACGCCATAGACCGCAAGCAGCTCAAGGATCCGCCGTTCGTTCCGGCCACCCACCCGGCGTTCGCCGAGCGCGAGACCCCGCGCAGCGTGTTCTCGACGCTGCGCGACGGCGACGTGCTCGTGCACCATCCGTACGACTCGTTCTCCACGAGCGTGCAACGGTTCATCGAGCAGGCGGCCGGCGACCCGCACGTGCTGGCGATAAAGCAGACGCTGTACCGAACCTCGGGTGACTCACCGATCGTGGACGCGCTGATCGCCGCGGCCGAGGCCGGCAAGCAGGTCGTCGCGCTGGTGGAGGTCAAGGCGCGGTTCGACGAGCAGGCGAACATCAAGTGGGCGCGGACGCTGGAGAAGGCCGGCGTGCACGTGGTCTACGGCTTGGTGGGCCTCAAGACGCACTGCAAGACCGCGCTGGTCGTGCGCCAGGAGGGGGCCACGATCCGGCGCTACTGCCACATCGGGACGGGGAACTACAACCCGAAGACCGCGCGGCTGTACGAGGACGTCGGGCTACTCACCGCGGAGCCGACGATCGGCGCGGATCTCACCGACCTGTTCAACGTGCTGACCGGGTACGCCCGGCAGGACCAGTACCGCAGCCTGCTCGTTGCGCCGTACGGGATCCGGCGCGGCATCATCGAGCGGATCGAGCACGAGGTGGAGCACCTGCGGACCGGGCGCCCGGCCGGGATCCGCTTCAAAATCAACTCCCTGGTGGACGAGCAGGTGATCGACGCGCTGTACCGCGCATCGCAGGCCGGTGTCGGCGTGGACATCGTGGTCCGCGGGATCTGCGCGCTGAAGCCGGGGATCCCCGGGCTGTCGGAGAACATCCGGGTGCGGTCGATCCTCGGCCGGTTCCTCGAGCACTCCCGGGTGTTCCACTTCGTCGGCGCCGACGAGCACTGGATCGGCAGCGCCGACCTCATGCACCGCAACCTGGACCGGCGGGTGGAGGTGCAGGTGCGGATCACCGACCCGAAGCTCACCGCCCAGCTCGACGCCATGCTCGACTCGGCGCTGGACCCGGCGACCCGGTGCTGGGTGCTCGGGCCGGAGGGCGAGTGGAAGGCGTCCCCTGAGGACGGTTCGTCCGTGCGCGACCATCAGGCGCAGCTGCTCGGCACGCATCGGGCGCTGAGCTGACCGGGCATGGCCGAGATCCTCGCCGCCGGCGCGGTGTTGTGGCGGCCGGGCGTCAAGGGACCGGTCGAGATCGCCGTCGTGCATCGGCCGAAGTACGACGACTGGAGCCTGCCCAAGGGCAAGCTCGAACCCGGTGAGCCGCTCTGGGCGGCGGCCGCGCGGGAGGTGGCCGAGGAAACCGGCTTCTCCGCCACGCTCGGCCGGTACCTGGGGCAGGTGCGCTATCCCGTGGGTGACGCGACCAAGACGGTGGACTACGTGGCCGCACGGGCCCGTTCCGGGGGGTTCCGGCCCAACCGGGAGGTCGACGAGTTGCGCTGGCTGCCGCCGCGCGAGGCGGGCAACCTGTTGAGCTACCCCCATGATCTGGACATCGTGCGGGCGTTCTCCGCGCTGCCGGCCGAACTCACCACGCTGGCCCTCGTGCGCCACGCCACCGCGGGCCGCCGCGCCGACTGGTCCGGCCCGGACGACCTGCGCCCGCTGTCCGATGCGGGTTGGCAGGAGGTGAAGGCGCTGCGCGCGATCCTCCCGCTGTTCGGCGTCGACCGGGTCCACTCCGCCCCGCTGCTGCGTTGCACGCAGACAGTCCAGCAGCTGGCCGAAGATCTCGGCACCCCGGTCATCGCGGAGCCGATGCTGTCCGAGCGGGGCTACACGGGCCACGAGGACGCCGCCGTGGCCCGGCTACGGCAGATCGCCGCGGCCGGCGGCACACCCGTGGTCTGCAGCCAGGGCGGCGTGATCCCGGACCTGCTGTCCCGCCTGGCCCCGGACTCCGGACTGGACCTCGACGACGCTCCCCACCGCAAGGGCAGCATCTGGCTGCTGTCCTTCACCCGCGAAGCCCGCCTCCTGGCCGCCCACTACATCCCCACGCCCTGAACCGGCGTGTTTGCCTCTGGCGTCGCCGTGTTGGCGCCTGGCGCGCGGAACTAGCGCGCAGAACGCCAACACACCGACGTGAGCCGCCAACACACCCGCGCCAGCCGCCAACATGACGACGTGAGACGCCAACACAACGACGTGAGGTGCCAACACGCGCGGAACCCCGGGGCCCAACCGGCGGACCCCGGGGTTCCTCTCTCCTACCTACTTCTTGCCGGTCTTCTTGGCGGCCGGGCGGGTCGCCCTGGCCGGGGTGGCCTTCTTGGCCGGGGTCGCCTTCTTCGCCGTGGACCGCGTCGCGGCCTTCGGCGCCGCCTTCGCGGTGCTCTTGGCCGCGGTGGTGCGCGCCGTCGTGCGTGCGGTCGGCTTCGCCGCCGTGGTCCGCGAACGCGTGGTCGCGGTGCGGGTGGCCGCGGCGCGGCCGGTGGTGCTGCTGCTCCTCGTCGCGGTGGTGCGCGTGGACGACGACGACGCGGCCGCGCGGCCGGCGCCGGCGCGAGCACTCACCTTGGGCAGCTTCTTGGCACCGCTGATGACGTCCTTGAACGTCGTGCCCGCACGGAAGGCAGGCACCGTCGTCTTCTTCACCTTCACGGTCTCGCCCGTGCGCGGGTTGCGGGCGGTGCGGGCGGCCCGGGCGCGCTTCTCGAACACGCCGAAGCCGGTGATGTTGACCTTCTCGCCCTTGTTGACCGTGCGCACGATCACGTCGACGAGACCGTCGACCGCAGCACCTGCGGCCTTCTTGTCGCCGAGGCGCTCAGACAACGCCTCGATCAGTTGGGCCTTGTTCACCCTTCAGTCCTCCATGAGAACGTACTTCCGTCTCGGCCCATCTGGCCGACTCTGTGCCACCGTATGCCTAATCGCGCGTAATTTCCACGCGACTCGCCCAAATTCGCCACTTCGGGCGGCCGAATCCCTTGCCTCGCGGGGCGATCGGAGGGGCGATCAGGTGGTCGGAGCGGGGGTGGTGGTGGGCTTCCACTGCGGCCGGTTGCGTTCGAACTCGGTGATGGAGTCCGCGTGTCGCAGGGTCAGGGCGATGTCGTCGAGCCCTTCGAGCAGGCGCCAGCGGGTGTAGTCGTCCACCGCGAACGGGGCGACGAACTCGTTGGCGCGCACGGTCTTCTCCCGCAGGTCGACCGTCACCTCGGTACCCGGCCGGGTTTCGAGCAGCTTCCACAGCTGCTCCACGTCGGCCTGGTCGCACTCGGCGGCCAGCAGCCCCTGCTTGCCCGCGTTGCCGCGGAAGATGTCGGCGAACCGGGAGGAGATCACCACCCGGAACCCGTAGTCGCACAGCGCCCACACGGCGTGCTCGCGTGAGGACCCGATGCCGAAGTCCGGCCCGGCCACGAGCACCGTGCCGGCCCGGTACGGCTCGGCGTTGAGCACGAACCCCTCGTCGGCCCGCCAGGCGGCGAACAGCCCGTCCTCGAACCCGGTACGGCTCACCCGCTTCAGGTAGACCGCCGGGATGATCTGGTCGGTGTCCACGTTGGACCGGCGCAGCGGCACCCCGACGCCGGTGTGGCTGGTGAACGGCTCCATGGTTTCGGCTCCCTCAGCTCAGGTCTTCCGGCGACGACAGCGTGCCGCGCACCGCCGTGGCGGCGGCCACCAGGGGGGAGACCAGGTGGGTCCGGCCGCCCTTGCCCTGCCTGCCTTCGAAGTTGCGGTTCGATGTAGACGCGGCCCGCTCCCCCGGCTTGAGTTGGTCCGGGTTCATGCCAAGGCACATCGAGCACCCCGCCGAGCGCCACTCCGCGCCGGCCGCAAGGAACACCTTGTCCAGCCCCTCGGCCTCGGCCGCCGCGCGCACCCGCATGGAGCCGGGCACCACCAGCATGCGCACCCCGCTGGCGACCTTGCGGCCGCGCAGCACCTCGGCGGCGGCGCGCAGGTCCTCGATCCGCCCGTTGGTGCACGAGCCGAGGAACACGGTGTCCACCGAGATGTCCCGCAGCGGGGTGCCCGGGGTCAGATCCATGTATGACAGTGCCTTCTCGGCGGCCAGCCGGGCGTTGTCGTCGGCCATGTCCGCGGGGTCCGGCACCCGCCCGGACAGCGGGAGGCCCTGGCCGGGGTTGGTTCCCCAGGTGACGTACGGGGTCAGCGCGCCGGCGTCGATGTGCACCTCGGCGTCGAACTCGGCGTCTGGGTCGGTGCCCAGCCCCCGCCAGTAGTCGAGCGCGGCGTCCCACGCGGCGCCGGACGGCGCGTGCGGGCGCCCCTTCAGGTAGGCGAACGTGGTCTCGTCCGGCGCGATCATGCCGGCCCGTGCGCCCGCCTCGATGGACATGTTGCAGATCGTCATGCGGGCTTCCATGGACAGCTCGGCGATCGCCGCGCCACGGTACTCCAGCACGTAGCCCTGCCCGCCGCCGGTGCCGATCTTGGCGATGACCGCGAGGATGATGTCCTTGGCCGTGACGCCGGCCCGCAGCCGTCCGTCCACATTGATCGCCATGGTCCGGAACCGCCGCAGCGGCAAGGTCTGGGTGGCCAGCACGTGCTCCACCTCGGAGGTGCCGATGCCGAACGCGAGCGCCCCGAAGGCGCCGTGGGTGGAGGTGTGGCTGTCCCCGCAGACCACCGTCATGCCCGGCTGGGTCAAGCCCAGCTGCGGGCCGACGACGTGCACGATGCCCTGCTCGGCGTCGCCCATCGGGTGCAGCCGGATCCCGAACTCGGCGCAGTTGTGCCGAAGCGTCTCGACCTGGGTCCTGGACACCGGATCGGCGATGGGCAGCTCGATCCCCTCGGTCGGGACGTTGTGATCCTCGGTCGCGATCGTCAGATCCGGCCGGCGCACCCGGCGGCCGGCCAGGCGCAGGCCGTCGAACGCCTGCGGGCTGGTCACTTCGTGCACGAGGTGGAGGTCGATGTAGAGCAGGTCGGGTTCGGCGCCGCTGCCCTGCCGCACCACGTGTGCGTTCCATACCTTCTCGGCGAGCGTGAGTCCCATGGCCGTATCAACCTTTGCAGCGTTCCACTGACTGGACATCCCATATTGCGGGAACATAGTATCGCGTCGTGGGACAGCCTAGTACTAAAGAGCAGCACAGTGGTATCGGGGTTCTTGACAAGGCGATGTCCGTGCTGCAGGCGGTAGCCAAGGAGCCGTGCGGGCTCGCCGAGCTGTGCGCCAAGACCGGCCTGCCGCGCGCCACCGCGCACCGGCTGGCCGTCGGGCTGGAGGTGCATCGCCTGCTGCGCCGGGGATCCGACGGCCGCTGGCGGCCCGGCGCCGCGCTCGCCGAGTTGGCCGGCGGCGCCACCGACCCGCTGCTCGACGCCGCCAACGCCGTGCTGCCCCGGCTTCGCGACCGCACCGGCGAGAGCGTGCAGCTGTACCGGCGGGACGGTCTGCACCGCATCTGCATCTGCGCCGCCGAACCACCCAGCGGGTTGCGCGACACCGTGCCGGTCGGCGCCCGGCTGCCGATGACCGCCGGCTCGGGCGCCAAAGTCCTTGCCGCGTGGGCCGATCCCACCATCCAGCGCACCGTCCTCGCCGACGCCGTGTTCGGCGAGCGGGCCCTGCTCGAGGTTCGCCGCCGCGGCTGGGCACAGAGCGTCGCCGAGCGCGAGCCCGGCGTCGCCAGCGTGTCCGCCCCGGTGCGCGACTCCTCCGGCGCCGTGATCGCGGCCGTTTCGGTGTCCGGACCGATCGACCGCATGGGCCGCCGGCCGGGCGCCCGCTGGGCGGCCGACCTCCTCGCCGCCGCCGACGCGCTGCAGAACCGGCTCTGAGTTCCAGATGGACAGTCAAATACCGCGGGGCTCGGCGAAGCGCAGCATGGTTCCCGAGGGGTCGCGGAATGCGCAGTCGCGTACGCCGTTGGGCTGGTCGGTCGGCTCCTGGAGCACCGGGCTCACGGTGACCCAGCGCATCCCCTCGGCTCGGACGTCGTTGCGTACTTCGAGGCCGAGCACGTCGCGGTAGAAGGCGAGCGCACTGTCAAGGTCGTCCACGGCGATGAAGCAACGGGAGACCCGCAGATCCATCCCGTCACGCTACGACGCCGGCGGCTCAGCTGGCAATTTGGGGTGGGGAATGGTGGTGGTGGCCGTGGTCCGGCGGCAGCACGCCGCCGTGCGCCCGGAGGTGACACGGCGGGCACAGCATCCGGCCGCGGTGGTCGTGCAGGATGTCGACGCCGGTGAGGTCGCCGCAGCCGGCGCAGGGGGCGCTCGGCTTGAGCCGGTGCCGTTCGGGCATCGCGTCGGTGGTCTCCGCCACGACGAGGAGTGCCTCGACCGGAGCGGCCAGGATGCGCTTGACGCGGGCGGTCTGCAGCCGGCTGAACAGCGCGCGGTCCGCGCCGGTCGCGGTGCCGTCCTGGATCCTGTTGTACAGGGCCCAGGTCTGCTCGTCGCGGTACGCGTCGCCGTTGGGCCGGGCGGAGATCTTGATCCCGGCGCCGTCGAAGCGACGCCAGAACGAGAAGGTGTACTTGCCGTTGTCGACGTGGACCAGGTTGCCCTTGCCGAACGTGCACCCGGTCAGCACCTGGATCGCGTCCAGCGCGCACGAGTCGGTCTCCGCCGTGGCGACCAGCTCGTTTTCGAAGCTGTGCCGGCCGAACCGCTGCGCGGCGAGCTCGGCGATGCGGTAGCCGACGGCGATGCCTGGGCATTCATGGGTGTGGAACCGCAGGACGTCCTCGTAGGTCGCGGTCATGACGCAGCTCTTCTCCCGGCTGTCACGGTGGTCAGGGACTTCGGCGCGAGCCGGATGGTGGCCTCGCGGTCGTTGTCGCCCTCGTAGAAGGCGCGGATCGACGGCCGGCGCAGGTCGACCGCCGAGTAGATGAACGTCCACTGGCCGGTGTCGGCGGCCAGCGAACGGTCGAGGCGGGTGCACGAGTCGCGCATGGGGTCGTGCGGCCACGGAACGCGATGGGTGTGGTAGTTGCCGAACGGGATCCAGCCGTACGCGTCGCAGACGTCCTCGATCGCCATCAGCTCCAACGGGTTGGCGATCCACCCGCGCTGCTCGTTGGGCGTCTCCGACGGGATCGCGAACGAGTCGACGATCTCGTCCATGTCGTCGCGGTACCGGTCGTCGCGGCGCATGTTGACCAGCAACGGGAACACCGCAGTGACGGTGAAGCCGTCGGGCCCTGGCGTGCCGGCGAGCATCCCGAAGGCCTTGCGCTCCGGGGTCTCGCCGTCGAGGTAGTAGCCGCTCATCTTGCGCACGACGTGGCCGACGATCGTGGCGTAGAGCGGCTGCGGCAACAGGATCGTCGTCGCGGTCATGCGGCCGCCCGTCCGTCCAACCAGGACCTCGCCCGATCCACCACGCGCCTGGTGAGTTGCGAGGACTGGCCGAGGTACCGGCTCGGGTTGAAGATCCGGCGCACCTCGTCGTCGGCCTCGACGCACCGCTTTGGGTGGGTGAGGAAGATCTCGCGCAGCGGGATGCCGTCGCGCCGCGCCTCCTGGCTCAGCTCGTAGACGACCTC
Organism: Actinophytocola sp.; assembly: GCF_035942955.1. Classification (GTDB taxonomy): domain Bacteria; phylum Actinomycetota; class Actinomycetes; order Mycobacteriales; family Pseudonocardiaceae; genus DASYTH01. Next base: position 8,710 of record NZ_DASZCQ010000024.1, read on the forward strand.
GTGCGCGAACTGCTTGCCGGCGCGCTCACCGATGGCCAGCATCAGCGCCTCGGTCGCCAGCTGGTCGGAGACCTCCTGGACGTTCTCGCGCATCCGGTCGGTGTGCACGACGAGGCCGTTGAGGATGATGCGCAGGATCTCGCAGCCGGACAGGGCGTAATGCGAGACCTCGGGCACGATCGCCCATTCCAGCCGCAGAGACCGGGAGTCGCGCTCGTTGTCCCCGCTCATCGCCGCCATCGCCGCCGGAACCAGGGTGGCGCAGAGCCGGGCCATGACCACTGCCTGCTCGCTGGCCTCCGGGTTGCGCTTGTGCGGCATGGTGCTGCTGCCGACCTTGCCGTGGTGCCAGCCCTCCTCCAGCTCGCCCATCTCGGGCCGGGACAGGGTGCGCACCTCGTCGGCGATGCGGCCGACGGTTCCGGCGATCATCGCCAGCGTCGACACGTACTCCGCGATCCGGTCCCTCGACACGTGCCAGCCGATCAGCGGGGCCGTCAGGCCGAGCCGGCCGGCGAACCCGTCGAGCAGCTCGAGCGCCTGGTCGCCGAAGCCGGCCATGGTGCCGACCGCGCCGAACAGCTCGGCGGTCAGCACCCGGGGACGCATGTTCTCCACCCGCTCGGCGTGCCGGAGCATCTCGTCCAGCCAGCTCGCCACCTTGACGCCGAAGGTCAGCGGCAGCGCGGGTTGCGCGTGGGTCCGTCCCAACGCGACGGTGGTCTCGTGCTCCTCGGCCAGCTCGGCAAGGCGGACCATGATGTCGCGGAGCATGTCCTCGAGCTCGTCGAGCACGTCGCGCATCTCGAGGGACTGCCCGGTGTCCTGAATGTCCTGAGTGGTCGTGCCGTAGTGGATGTACTCACCGGCGCCGTCGTCGACGGCCTCCTGGAACACCCGCAGCAGGCCGACGAGCGAGTGGCCGGTGCGCTCGATCTCCGCCTTGACCTTCCCGAGATCCAGCTTGTTGACCTGAGCCGCCTTGCCGATCTTCTTCGCCGCCTCGGCCGGAATGATGCCGAGGTCGGCCTCCGCCATGGCCAGCGCCGCCTCGATGTCGAGCCAGCGCTGGAACCGGCAGCGGTCGCAGAAGATCCTGCGGGTGGCCGGCGTGCTGTAGCGCCGGCCGTAGAACGTGGAGTCGACGATGTGGCTGCGCTCGTGCCGGCAGTCCTCGTGCCCGGTGCTCACCTGATCTTGCCTCTCTTCTTAGCGGGACGGCCCGCCTTGGCAACGCGGTTACCGCGCGGCCGGCGCCCGGATGGCAGGTATGGGCTGGAGCCGTATGGCGGTCCGTCCGGGTGGACGGGGGCCGCCGCGGCGATGTCGAGCGCCACCTGGCTCGGTGGCAGCCCGCGGGTGCGCGCGGCGCCGAGCACGTCGGTCACCAGTTCGTCGATCAGGCCCTCGAGCAGGTCGAGGACTTCCTTGGGGGACGGCGTGCTCGCCGGTCCGAACAGCGTCTCCATGGACGCGGAGCCGCCGATGCCGCCGATGAAGTCGGGCACCACGACCACACCGCGGTCGGTGAGGATGCGCTCCACCTCCGGCGTGATGCCGCAGTTGGCGGCCACCACGACCACCGGCGCGGGCAGCACGGCGGCCTGCTCCGGGGTGAGCGCATCCTCGGCCGCCGCGAGCACGAGCACGTCGACCGGAAGTTCACAAAGGACACTCGGGGGCAGCCGCAGCGGCTGGCCGAGCAGGTCGACCACCGGGCGCGACCGGTCGGCTTGCAGCATCCGTGCGACGTCGAAACCGTGCGGATCGACCATGCAGCCGTGCTCGTCGCCGACCGCGGTCACCGACGCGCCCCAGTTCGCAAGGGAGTAGGCCGCGGCCCGGCCGAGGTTGCCGAAGCCCTGCAGGCCGACGTGCAGCCCCTTGACCTTGTAGCCGGCGTGCCGGGCCGCGGCGACGGTGGCGGCCGCCACGGCGTGACCGGCCCGGCGCTGGCTGACGGTGTAGGCCCCGACCTTGGCGTCGAGCAGGCTCTGCCGCCGGGCGAACTCCTCGTCGCTGAAGCCCTGCGCCTTCTTCACCGCCACCTTGACCGAACCGATGCCCATGGCGGTGGCCAGCTCCTCGAGCTGCTCGAACCGGGTGCCCATGTCGCAACCCATGCTGAACCGGGTGAGCAGCTCGTGCCGCAGGAACTCCAGAAAGCGGCCGAGCACCGCCCGGCTTCCCGGCGCCTGCGGATCGAAGTCGACGCCGCATTTCGCGCCGTCCACGTTGGTGCCGAGCACCCGCTGCTTCAGGGTCATCCGCTCGGCCAGCGCGGACAGCGTGTCCACCGTGAGGCCGGGCCACATCCGGCATCCGCCCGCCGCCAGGCGGCACTCGATGCGGTCGTACACGAGATACCCGGTGCAGCCTTCCACCGGATCGACGAACTCGAGGACGTGCTGTCGAGTGGTCAATGGAGCGCCGACTGCGTCCACGGGGTGCTCCCCTCACGAGTTGTGATTTCCGCGCCATTTCAAAAAGCACGGGCACTGCGGTCACGATAAGCGCCGCCGGCGAGCTACAGCTTCTTCAAACCTGAGCGATTCCTCCTGGAAGCTGGCTAAATCGGCCCACTCCTTGAATCACGCTGCACCGCGGCTTGCGCCCGGATCGGCGGTCCGGCATGGTGCCAGCAGTCCGTTTGTCCTGACTAACTCGCGAGCTGACAAATGCCTGATGATTTCAGCACGATCTTCGAGGCGCCGCTGGATCAGCCACCCACCCTCGATGAGCTCGTCCGAGCCACCATGGCCTGGCACTTCTCGCCGAGCACCGGAAGTCCATACTGGACCAGCCGGGTGGCCGACCTCGGCTTCGACCCGCTGACCGACGTCCGCGGCGCCGAGGACCTCGCCCTGTTCGACGGCGTGACCGTGGACTGGGCCACGATTCCGGCCCAGCAGCTCATCCCGCGCGGCAGCCGCCCCGAGACGCCGTTCGGCGTCTTCGAGTCCGGCGGCACCACCGGGGCGCCCAAGCGGATCGTGGACGCGGACTCGCGGCGGCGCAACATCGAGTATCAGAGCAGCGTCCTGGACCTCGCCGGCTTTCCGCACGGCGAGGGCGGCTGGCTGCACGTCGGTCCGACCGGGCCGCACGTGATGGCCAAGAACGTCGGGAACCTGGCCACGATGCGCGGGTTCCTGCGCTACTTCGTCGACCTGGACCCGCGGTGGGCCAAGCGGTGCGTGGCCGAGGGCCGGCAGGACGACTTCAACCGGTACGTCAGCCACATCCTCGACCAGGTGCGCGACGTGCTGGCCACTCAGGACATCCGCGCCATCTCCTCCACCCCGCCGATCCTGGCCGCCATGGCCGCCCGGCCGGACGTCTACGAGCCGCTGCGCGCGAAGGTCCGCGGCATCGTCTGGGGCGGCACCAGCGTCGACGCCGAAACGCTGCGGCTGCTCGAGGAGGAGGTCTTCCCGGACGCCGTCATCCAGGGTGCGTACGGCAACACGATGATGGGGATGGCGCCCCAGCGGCCGCGCCGCGACGGCGACCCCGCACCGTGCATCTTCCGGCCGTTCTACCCGTACACCGTGGTGGAGCTCGTCGATCCGCAGTACCCGGACAAGCCGGTGGACGAGGGCGTCGAGGGACGGGTCAAGGTCACCACGCTCACCAGGGACCTGTTCGTGCCGCCCACACTCGAGCGCGACGCGTGCACCCGCCGCACCCCGATCGGCCACCCGACCGGGATCGAGCTGTCCGGCGTGCGCCCCGCCGACACCGGCGGCCCGGCGATCGTCGAGGGGGTCTACTGATGGCGTACCGGGTGTCCATCGTCCGAACCGGAAAGGTGGCCTCGTCGGCCGAGACCGCCGAGCTGCGCGCGGTGGACGACAGCCTACTGGCCACTGTGGACATCGCGCCGCCGCTGCTGGCCGGGCTGACCGTCCGCGAGGCGCGCCGGACCGCCCGTCCCACGGCTCCGGATCCGGAGCTGCTGCGTCTGGCCGGCAAGCTGTTCGCCAACGACACTCTCGACGGTCTGTCCCCCGAGGGTTACTGCGAGATGCAGGCCCGCGCCGCCGGGGTCCCGATCCGGGTGGCGCGGCGGTCGATCGTCGAGATGGAGACCACGTTCGCCAACATGGGCGCCAGGGTCGCCGCCGAGCGGCCCGCCGGGGCCGGCCAATCCGTCCGCCCCGGACAGATCGAGCCGGTCTGGGTGCGCCGCGGCGACGTGCTCGCCGTGGTCGCGCCCAGCAACAACCCGGGCACCCACACGCAATGGATCCAGGCGGTGGCCAACGGCTACCAGGTCGTCGTCCGGCCCGGCGCCAAGGATCCGTTCACCCCGGCGCGGATGATCGCGGCGATGCTGGCCGCCGGCATACCGCCGACGGCGCTGTCCCTGCTGCCCGGCGGGCACGCCACGGGCGACGCGCTGGTCGAGGCCGCCGACCTGAGCCTGGTGTTCGGCGGGGACACGGCCATGGCGCGGTACGGGGGCAACCGGTCGGTGATCATGCGCGGACCCGGACGCTCCAAGCTGCTGCACTCCGGCCCGATCACCGAGTCGGTGCTCGACACCATCGCCGCCTCCGTCGGCTACGACGGCGGGATGCGGTGCACCAACGCCAGCGCGGTGTTCACCGACGCCGACCCCGGCGAGCTCGCCGGTGCGGTCGCCGAGCGCCTTGCCCGGCTCAACCCCGCGCCGCCGCAGTCGCCGGACGCGGAACTTCCGGTGCTGCCGGCCGAAACGGCCCGCGCCCTGCGCGCCCAGCTCGAGTCCCGGCTCGCCGGGGCGGTCGACGTCGCCGTCGGACACTACTCCGGCGGCCCGGTGGCCGACCTCGGCGACGGATCGGCGGCCATGCGGCCGGCCGTGCTGCTGTGCGCGACGCCCGACCACCCGGGATCGGCGATCGAGCTGCCGTTCCCGTGCGTGTGGATCCTCCCGTGGCGCCGCGAGCTCGGCATGGCCCCGCTCGGCGACACGCTGGCGTTGACCGTCCTTTCCGAGGACCGCACGCTGGCCGAGGAGGCGTTGCGGACGCCGGCGATCCGCAAGGTCCTCTTCGGACCCCTGCCGACCTGGTCGCAGGGGCCGGTAAGCCCGCACGACGGCATGCTCGGGCACGCGCTGATGGAGGCGCGCGCGTTCGGGGTGGCGAGGTAGATGAACCGAGAGGAGCGACCCATGGCCCGCACTGCCGTGGTCACCGGTGGAGGCGGCGGAATCGGCAAGGCCATCGCGGCCGCCTTCGCCGCCGACGAGCATCAGGTGTACATCACCGGCCGCCGAGCCGACGTCCTGAACGCGACGGCCGACGCGCTCGGCCCGAGGGTCACCGCGGTCGTCTGCGACGCCACCGATCCCGACCAGGTCGCGTTGCTGCGCAACAAGGTCGACGGCCCGGTGGACATCCTGGTCAACAACGCCGGCAGCGCCCCGGCCTTCCTCGGCCTGCGGACCGACGACCTGCACGCGGTGGCCGCGCACTGGCGCGCCGACTTCGACGCCAACGTGCTCGGCGCCGTGCTGACCACGTCGGCGCTCGAGGAGCAGCTGGCCGGCGGCGGCGCCGTCGTCCACATCGGATCCTTCGCCACCGACCGCGGCCAGGGCGCCTACGGCGCGGCCAAGGCGGCCCTCGCGGCGTGGAACCTCCACCTGGCCAAGAAGCTCGGCCCGCGGGACATCACCTCGAACGTGGTGTCACCGGGCTACATCGCCGAGACCGAGTTCTTCGGCGAGGGGATGCCGCCGGCGTTCTACGAGCAGCGGGTGGCCGAGACCTTGGTCGGGCGGCCGGGCCGGCCCGAGGACATCGCCGGGCTGGTGCGGTTCCTCACCACCCCGGCGGCCCGGTACATCACCGGCCAGAACCTGCACGTCAACGGAGGGGCGCTGACGACACGATGACGACGGCCGTGCGGGAGAAGAACAATCTGGCAATCCTGTACGCCGGCTGGTTCCTGCTCGACGTCGACCTGATCCTGATCGCTCCGCTGCTGGTGCCGGCGGCCGAGCACTTCCAGGCCAGCCTGAGCACGACGACCCTGGCGCTGACCGCGTACCTGCTGATGTTCGGTCTGATGCAACCGATCTACGGCAACTACTCGGACTCGGTCGGCCGGGTCCGGGTGATGCGGATCGGCATGGCCGGGATGGCCGGCGCGGGCCTGCTCGCCGCGCTGGCCCCGAACGTGACCCTGCTGATCGTGGCGTGGGGCGTTTCGGGGGCGTTCGCCGGAGCGCTGCCGCCGGTGACGATGGCGTACGTGGGCGACACCGTGTCGGCCGAGGAGCGGCAGCGCGCGATGTCCGGCCTCATGGCGGTCTCCGCGCTTGGCATCGGCGCGGGCACGGTCGGCGGCGGGCTGCTCGCCGAGCTGGTCAGCTGGCGGGCCGCGATCGCGGTGGTCGCGGTGCTCGCGCTGGGGGCCTGCATGCTGTACCGCAAGCTGCCCGAGTCGTTCGATCCCGAGCGGCGGCGGGGCCGTGGGATCGCGCTCGGCCGCGTGGCCGAGCTGCTCAAGGTCAGCTGGTTTCCGTTCCTCGTGGTGTTCTGCTTTGTCGAGGGCGGGCCCATGGTGGGGTTCTTCAACTTCTTCAACGCGTCGCTGCAGGTGCACGGCAGCTCCTCGGTGGTCACCGGGCTGGTCACCAGCTCGTACGGGCTGGGGGCGGTTGGTGGCTTCCTGCTGGTCCGGGCCGTCCACTCGAGATTCTCGTCGGCCACGATGTTCGCCGGCGGCACGGGGTTGCTGCTGCTGGCCTACGCCTCCGCCGCGATCAGCCAGACCGTTCTGGGGATCCTCGCGGCCAGCGTGCTGTCCGGCATGGCCCTCTCGGTGGCGCAGTCGACCATTCAGGACTGGACCATCGCGGCCGCCCCCGAGCACCTGCGCGGGACGGCGTCCTCGCTGGTGGCCAGCGCGGTGTTCACCGGCGGCGCGGCCAGCACCGCGATTGTCGGCGGGCTGGCCTCCTCCGGCGACTTCACGCTGCTGTTCCTGGTCGCCGCGGCGGTCACCCTGCCGGTGCTGGCGGTCGGCGCGCTGGCCAGGATCCGGTTCACCCGCGCGCAGTCGAGTCAGGTTGGTTGACCGTCTTAAGGAGAGAGAGCAGATGGCGCTATTCGCTGTCATAGCCCGGAAGGCACCGGTCGGGATCAGCGCGGACGAGTTCAGCGAGCGGCTGGCGAGGGGCTTCGAGTACACCAAGGAGCTGGTGGAGAAGGGAACCCTGAAGCACCGCTGGATCCTCGTCGGCGCCTCGGCGGGCCTCAACATCTACGACGCCGAGTCGCACGAGCACCTGATGTCGCTGCTGTACAGCAGCCCGGCGGCGCAGCACCTCGAGTTCGAGGTCTACCCCCTGATCGACCCGTCGGCGTTCGACCCGCGGTCACACCTGGACGACAAGGAAGACGCGGCCTAGCAGCTCAGGGGTCGTGAGTCTTTTCCGGTGCCATAGCCCCAGAAAGGCTCACGACCCCTTTAGCTTTAGGCTGCCCGCTCGGTGAAGAAGCTGCGCTGGATGCTCCTGAGCGTGCGGAAGCTGTCCAGGTCGAGCTGGTCGAGGTCGACCTGCCGGCCGCTGAGCCGCTCGATGAGCATGATGCACTCGACGAAGCTCATCGAGTCGATCAGGCGGTTGTCGATCAGGTCGTGGTCCGGGTCGATGTGCTCGACCCTGGGATGGCGGCTGATGATCCAGCCGGCGATCTCCTCGATGGGGTTCATGCCGCCACCTCGCCGCGGGTGTTGCGGACCGCTTCGGTCGCGGCCGGCCAGCTGCCGTACCGCTTGTGCAGCACGGACAGCCAGCGCTCCAGTCCGAACGCGACACAGCTGGTGAAGATCGGCTCACCGGCCAGGCTGATGTCGCAGCGCTCGCCGAAGAAGTTGCGGTGCACGTTGAGCGAGGCGATCGCCAGGTCGTCGACGACGAACTCGTGCTTGACCGGGGAGAGCCGCTGCAGCAGCGCCCGCTGGCCGCCCCGGTCGTAGAACGGATCGGTCGCCGCCTCCTTGCGGAACGGCAGGTCCAGGGCGGTGATGAAGTCGGCGATCCGGGCGCCGAAGCGGTCGAGGTGCTGCTGGACGAACTCGCGGGTGCCCATGGCCACGATCTCCCGCATGTGGAAGCCGATCAGCCGGCGCAGGTCCTGGTAGCCCTCCTCACGCCGGAAGCAGCGGCCGAGCACGGTCACGGTCGTGTTGCCGGGCAGCGCGCGCCCCTCGTGGTACAGGTAGACCGCGAAGCACGCCGCAGACGGCAGGCCGAGGCTCGCCGGCAGGAGCGCGTCGGGATCAAAGTGCGCCGGCCGGGCGCCGGGCTCCCGCTTGGCGAGGTCGAGCGGGCTGACGACGAGCGCCTGGTGCGGGAAGTTCTCGTAGAAGTCCAGCCGGGCCAACGACTCGACGGGCAACAACGGCGGCATGATCATCGACGCCGCGCCGGCATCGGTGCCCCACGACTCGAGCACCGAGTCCAGCGTCCGCAGCAAGGTGGTCGCCTCGGCGGACAGTGCCTGCAGCCCACTGCGGTCCACTGTGCTCATATCAGGCTCCCCGCCAACGCCAGCTCCGCCACCTCGCGGGCGCAGCCCCACGACATCCCGACGCCGACCGGACCGTGGCCGTAGTTGTGGATGACGGTGAGATCGCCCACCTGCTCGGTCTCCAGCCGGATGCCGGGGCGCGCCACCCGCAGGCCCACCTCGACGCCGAGCACCCGGGCGCCGACCAGCCGCGGCTCGACCTCGCCGCACCGGCGCAGGATCTCCTTGGTAGCGGCGGGATCCGGCTCGCGGCTCCAGTTGTGCCGGTCCGCCGTGCTGCCCAGGATGACGCGATCGGAATGCGGGATGACGGTGACGGACTGCGGGCCGCGGATGCGCCCGGCGAAGAACTCGAAGAGGAAGTCGTCGAGCCCGGGGTTCTCGACGACCACGTGCTGGCCGCGCACCGGGAACACCTCCGGGTCGTTGGCCAGCCGTCCCGCCCCGACACCCGCGCAGTTGACCACCAGCCGGACCTGGGACGCCAGCTGATCGAACGACTCGAGCGGCCGGATCTCGACGATCCCGTCGGCGGCGCGCAGCCGCCGGATCAGGTAGTCGAAGTAGCTGCGCATGTCGATCACCGGCACGGACATCCAGAACGCCACCGGGAACCCGGCTCGCTCATCGGGCGAGCAGTCCTGGAACCCCGGCTGCCTGCGGGCCCACTTCGGCGCCTCGTCACCGGTGGCGCACACCATCCGGCCGCGTCTCAACCGGACACCGGAGTCCGGCTCCGCCGCCGCCAGCCCGGTGAACTCGTCCAGGCTGATCTGGTGCCGCCGAACGTTCACCTCGTACGGCTCCCACATCCCGTCCACCTCGTCCGGGTCGGAGAACGCCGGGCCGCCCGCGATCGCCCCGGCCACCGCGGACGTGGTGTGATGGGGCGGCTCGCTTGCGCGTACCCGTACCGAAAGCCCGGACTCGGCCAGGCACACGGCCGTGGTCATGCCGATCACGCCGGCGCCGACCACGATCGCCTCTGCGCGCTGTCGCACCTGCCTCCTCCTCACTCCCGCCGTACCGCGATGCACGACCAGGTATGTCCGTTGCCAACGCTGAGCAGGAGCGCGACCTCACCGGGCGCCATCCGGTCGCCGGTGTGCAGGTCCGCCAGGTTGGCGATCGAGTCGCCGGCCCCGAGGTGCCCGGTGGCCCGCCCGAGGTCGAGAACCTTCAGGTGGCGCAGGCCGAGCTCGTCCACCGGCGGCCGGAACAGCTCGCGCAGCGCGACGGATCCGATCCGGGGCAGGGTCAGGTAGCGCACCCGGGGGTCGTCGATCTCCAGGTCCGCCTCGGCCAGCGCCTGCCGGATCACCCGCTGCACCGCCCGGCGCAGGATGGCCGCGAATCGGGGCAGCTGGCCGGATTCGCGGAACACCGTCTTGTTCCGGCGCGTGTCGACCGTGCTCGAGGTCTCCCGCGGCGCCGCGCTGAACGGGTCGGCGCCCCGGTACATGATCTCGAACTCCGGCGCGCTCACCGAGGCCACGGACAACAGGCGGTACGGGCCGGGGCCCCGGTGCAGCAACAGGGCGGTGGCGCCGTCGCCGTAGGCCACGTCGAAGTCGCTGAGCCACCGGTCGAAGCCCGGTCCGGCGAACCGGTCGCCGGTGGTCACCGCGCAGCGGTCGACGTCCGGGTCGGCGGCCATCCGGCTCACCGCGAGCTCGATCGCCGCGGCGCAGCCGTTGGAGGTCTGCTGAACACCGACCGGAATCGCGTGCCGCGCGCCGATGTGGTGCGCCACGTAGTGCGGCGCGGACCAGAAGTCGTGGCCCTGGTGGTACAGCCAGGCGTGCACGACCAGCGTGAGGTCCTCGCCGGACCAGCCGGCCTCGGCCAGTACCTTCTGTGCCGCGAGCACCGCCATCTGCGGCCCGGCCCGATCGTCACTTGTGGACAGCTCCCAGTAGCCGAGGCGCTCGGCGGTCTCCGGGTCGACCCGCCCCGCGGCCACCGCGTCGGTGACGATGTCCCGCCCCGGCGGGGTCCACAGCATCGCCGCCGCGATGCCAACCGGCGCGGCATGCGGGGGCGCGACCTTCATGGCCGTCTCCTCTGCTGGGCGATTTGTCTCATGATCTCCCAATAGGTCACGTGCGGCAAGATATTGTGAATGAGGCGAACTTCAAGTGAAGCTAATGAGACGATCAACGTGTCCCAATTAGGGTTCCCGCATGCTAAATTTGACGTCTCGCGTGGCCCTGCCCACCCTTGTCATTGCGTCGGTCCTCGTCGCGAATATCGGGCTGGCCGGCTGCACCGAACAGGGTGGCCGCGCCGGCGACGAGAAGCTCCGCGTGGTGACGACGGTCGCGCCGCTGACCTCGCTGGTGTCCAATGTAGCCGGTGACCGGGTCACTATCGACGGTCTGGTGCCGGAGGGCACGAACTCGCACACGTTCGACCCACCGCCAAGCGCCGCCAAGGTGCTCAGCAGGGCGGACCTGGTGTTCGTCAACGGCCTCAAGCTCGAAGAGCCGACCAAGGAGCTGGCCGACGCCAACATGAAGCCCGGCGCCAAACTGATCGAGCTCGGCACCTCCGTGCTGCCCGAAAGCGAGTACATTTACGACTTCTCCTTTCCCAAGGAGGAAGGCAAGCCCAACCCGCACCTGTGGACCGACCCCACGTACGCGATCCGCTACGCCGCGGTGATCCGGGACGCCCTCGTGGCGGCCGACGGCGGCAACGCCGACTATTACCGGACCAACTACTCGGTGTTCGAGGCCAAGGCCAAGGGCCTGGACGCGGCGCTGCGCGCCGACCAGGAGACGATTCCCAACGGCAAGCGGGAGTTGCTGACCTACCACGACGCGTACGCCTACTTCGCCAAGACGTACGGGTGGACGGTCATCGGCGCGATCCAGCCGGAGAACTTCGAGGACCCCACGCCGAAGGAAGTGGCCGACCTGATCGAGCAGATCAAGGCCGAGCGGGTTCCGGTGATCTTCGGCTCGGAGGTGTTCCCGTCGGCGGTCCTCGCCGAGATCGGCCGGGCCACCGGGGCGCGGTACGAGGACACCCTGCGCGACGACGACCTGCCCGGCGAACCCGGACAGCCGGAGCACTCCTGGATCGGCCTGATGCGCTACGACTACGTCACGATGATCTCGGGTCTCGGCGGCGATCCGGCTCGGCTGCGCGCCCTGGACATCAACTTTCCCACACCGGACAGGGGGAACTACCCGCAATGAGCAACCATGAGCGCGGGGCCGAGCTGATCCGGCTCACCGCGGTGGACTTCGGCTACACCGGCACACCGATCCTCACCGGGGTGGATCTCGCCCTCCACGCCAACGACTTCGTCGGCGTGGTCGGCCCGTCCGGATCCGGCAAGACCACGCTGCTCCGGCTGCTGCTCGGGACCGTTCGCCCGGACCACGGCACGATCACCCGCCGGCCGCGCGTCGCGGTGGGCTACGTGCCGCAGCTGGAGACGGTGAACTGGAACTTCCCGGTCACCGTGGCCGAATGCGTGCTGATGGCCCGCAAGCAGCGCGGCCTGCCCTGGCCCAGCCGCGCCGACCGGGCGGACATCGCCGACGTGCTCGACCGGCTGGGCATCGGGCACCTCGCCCGCCGGCAGATCCGGGAGCTGTCCGGCGGGCAGCAGCAGCGGATGTTCATCGCCCGCGCGCTGCTGCGCCGGCCCCGGTTGCTGCTGATGGACGAGCCCACCTCGGGCGTCGACGTCAACAGCCGCCACGACATGCTGCACCTGCTGTCCCAGCTCAACGCGGAGGGCGTCGCGATCCTGATCACCACGCACGACCTCAACGGGGTCGCGTCGCACCTGCCCCGGCTCGTCGCGGTGCACCGCCGGATCGTGGCCGAGGGCCCGCCCCGGGAGGTGATGACCTCGGCCGTGCTGGAGGCGACGTTCGGCGCGCCCATGGAGATCCTCGAGCACCTCGGCATGCCCGTCGTGCTGGACACCCGCCGCCCGCACATGTCCATCGCGGAGCGGAGGGCGTCGTGATCGAGACGCTGCTCGACCCGTTCCACTACGCCTTCTTCGTCAAGGGCGTCGTCGTCGCCACGCTCGCCGGTGGCCTCTGTGGACTGATCGGCGTCTACATCACGCTGCGCGGCATGAGCTACATCGGGCACGGCCTGTCCCACGCGATCTTCGGCGGCTTCGCGGCCAGCTCGCTCATCGCCGTGAACTACTACATCGGCGCCGGCCTGTGGGGGTTGGCGTCGGCGCTGGCCATCAACTCCGTGACCCGCAGGCGGCGCATCGGCGCCGACGCCGCGATCGGCGTGATCACCACCGCCTCGTTCGCCATCGGCGTCGCGCTGCTGAGCGTGTTCGGCACCAAGGGGCCCAGCTTCGACGCGGCCCTGTTCGGCAGCATCATCGGCGTGACCGAGGCCGACGTGTGGATCCTGGCGGCCATCTCCCTGTTCACCGCCGCGGTCGTGTTCTTCAACTACCGGACCCTGCTGTTCGTCACGTTCGACCCCGAGGTCGCCGACGTCAGCGGCGTCCGGGTGGCCCGCGCCGACGCGCTGCTGATGCTGGTGCTCTCCCTGGCCATCCTGGCCACCCTCACCGTCATCGGCGTCACCCTCGTCGCCGCCACCCTCGTCATCCCCGCCGTGGTGGCCCGCATGCTCACCAACCGCTTCGCCACCATGCTGCTCCTGTCCACCCTCATCGGCGCCGCCTGCGGCCTGGTCGGTATGAACCTCAGCTACCACCTCGACGTCCCCTCCGGCACGACCATCGTCCTCACCGGCGCCGCCGTCTTCACCCTCGTTCTCACCGTCACCCGCAGCCGCGGCCTCCAACGTGCGGCCCGCCTGAGCCACGGGCACTAGCGTCGAACGGCGACCTCGTCAACCTCGCCGTCCACACCCACCCAGACTGTGCACGAACACGAGCGCGAGACACGCCGGGGATGGGACCGGGATCCTCGGCGTGTCTCGCGTTCGGGGCGCTGTGTCGCGCCTGGGGGTAGGTTCGGTGTGCGTTAGGAGGCTTTGGGGATGGAGGTGGGGTCGGGGGTGCCGGTGTCGGCGTTGGCCTTGCCGAACCAGCGGTAGAGGGCCTTGGCCAGGTCGCCGCCGCCGGGGGCCGCCCAGACGACGTGGCCGTCGGGGCGGACGAGGGCCGCATCGGGGGCGGTGTGGGCGGGGTAGGTGTCGGTCGGGAGCCAGCTGGCGGTGATCAAATCGATTCGGTCGGACCAGCCGGCGGCGAGGCGGCTGAGGTCGGGGCGGGGTTCGGTGGTGATGAGTACTCCGCGCGCGGTGCGCAACAGGTCGGGGATTCGGGTGCGGCAGCCGTCGGCGAGCTCGAGGTCGCGGGGCGGCATGCGCAGGCCGAGCAGGGGGTGGCCGGAGGCGCCGACGTCGTAGCGGATCTCAAGGCCGCTGACCATGCCGGCCATGTGCCGGGCGACGTCCGGATAGGACACCAGCTCGCGCATGACCTTGCGGACCGGCTCCATCTCGTCGCCGGACAGGTAGAGGGAGGCCTGGGCGAGGGTGTTGCGCAGCACGCGCTTGCCGATCGGGTGGCGCTCGCTGTGGTAGGTGTCGAGCAGCTCGTCGGAGCCCCAGCCGTTGACCGCGGCGGCCAGCTTCCAGCCGAGGTTCACCGCGTCCTGCACGCCGGTGCTCAGGCCGACCGCGCCGGCCGGGATGTGGATGTGCGCGGAGTCGCCGGCGAGGAACACCCGGCCGCGCCGGTACTCGGCGGCCTGGCGGGTGGCGTTGGTGAACGCGCTGATCCACCGGGCCTCGGCGCCGTGCAGGGACTGGCCGGTCAGGCGCTGCCAGGAATCGGCGATCTCGGTGAACGTCACGGTTTCCGGGTCGCGCGGCAGCAGGTCGTCCGGGTGGACGACGATCCGGGTGACGTTCTCCTCCAGCTTGATCGCCAGGACCATGCCGTCGGGCACCCGCTCGCCGACCGGGCGCGGCCGGATGTCCGCTCCGACGACGTCGGCGACGTACATTCCGCGCGTCGCCTTCCGGCCAGGAAAGTCGATGCCGACGACCTTGCGCACGGTGCTGCGGCCACCGTCGCAGCCGACCAGATATTGGGCCGTGTGCTCCTCGCGGCCGTTCGGTCCGTCGAGGACGGCGACGACGGCGTTGTCGGTCTGGCGCAGGTCGACGAACTCGTAGCCGCGCCGCACCGGCACGCCGAGCTGCGTGACCCACTCCCCCAGCACCGACTCGGTCCGGTACTGCGGCACCCCCTGGATGCCGAAGTGGACGTCGTCGACCATTCCGAAGTCGATTCGGACGCCGCCGAAATGACCCCAGCTGCTGACGGTGGCGTCCATTCGCTCGAGCAGCCCGCGCTGATCGAACACCTCGGCCGCTCGCCTGGTGAAACCGACACCGCGCGATTCCCCGCTCGGCGCCGGCCGTTTCTCGTATATCACGACGTCCACACCGGCGAGCCGGAGCTCGCCGGCCAGCATCAATCCGACCGGCCCGGCACCGACGACGATAACCGCAGTTCCCATTTTGCGATGGTAACTCGGGGTCGTCGTGCGGAGACAGTGCCGCTTTCGGCGTTCAACTGCCGCGGTTCCGCGGTTGCACATCCTTGTGCCGCCTGCGAAACGCGGCCAGCAGCTCCGGGCTCGGCCCGAGCCCGCTCAGGCCCGCGCCGGCCCAGGCCAGGCTCGCCACCAACATCTCCCAGGCGAGGGCCAGTTCCATACTCCGATTCCGCGGAGCCGGCAAGGGTCGCATTCGTCAAAGATACGTTTGGGTCGGGATTCGACGCAACGTATAGCGCCGCTACAGCGAACGGTTGACGCCCGGCGGCATTCACCGCACGCTCACGCCTGCACACCCAGGGCCGAAAGGAACCCGTATGCCCGCAGCAGGAAAGCCGAAGACCTTTACATTTCTGGCGTTCAGGAGCGGCGCCGAGGAGGCGATGAACCTCTACACGTCGCTGTTCGCCGACGCCGAGGTGCACAACGTCATCCGCGCCCGCGCCGGCGAGCCGGGGTGGACCGAGGGAACCCTGCAGCACGCCGCCTTCTCCTTTGCGGGTCAGCACTACATGTGCATCAACATGCCCCCGCACGGCGCCCAGGGGCACGACCACGCGCCCTGGCACGAGTACGGCTTCTCGCCGGCGTTCGCGATCTTCGTCCAGTGCGAGAGCGACGAGGAGTTCAACCGGCTGTACGCGGCGCTGTCCGAGGGCGGGGAAGTCATCACGGCGCCGGGACGCTTCGGGTTCAGCCGCAATTTCACCTGGCTCAACGACCGGTTCGGGATGTCCTGGCGGATCAACCTGTCCGCGGACGTACCGGTCGGCAACGGAGAAGCCAAGACCGCCGTCAGCTCATAGCGCGAGTTAGCGAGGAAACGATGAACGAACCTCCTGCGACAGTGGCGCCCCCGGGAAGTCGGCGTTCGTGGTCGCGACGTTATGTCAACGCCGTCGCCGGACGCCGGTCCAAGTGGGTCGTGTTCGCCGTATGGCTGCTGCTCGCCATGATCGGCGGATCGCTGGCGGCCAAGCTCGGCACGGTGCAGAACAACGAGGCGCAGGCCTGGCTGCCGTCCGACGCGGAGTCCACCCAGGCCCTGCAGGTCGCCCAGGATCACTTCGCCACAAGGGATCTCACCACGGCCGTCGTGGTGTACGCCCGCTCCTCCGGGCTGACCGAGGCGGACCGGGCGGCGGTGAGCGCCGACGCGAGCGAGCTGGCCTCGGTCTCCCCGACCCAGATCCCGCCGGCCACCTTCTCGCCCGACGGCAAGGCCGCGTTCCTGACGATCGGCGTCCGCTCCTCGCCAAGTGACAACACCGTGCTGGGCGACGCCGTCGAGCGGATCAAGAGCACCGCGCAGGCCGGGGCGCCCGAGGGGCTGCAGGTCGGCATCACCGGTCAGGCCGGCAACATCAACGACTACATCGAGGTGTTCGACGGCATCGACTCGACCCTGCTGTTCGTGACGATCCTCATCGTCGCGGCGCTGCTGTTGCTGACCTACCGCAGCCCGACGCTGTGGCTGGTCCCGCTGCTGTCGGTGTTCATCGCCAGCCAGGTCGCCAGCGCCGTGGTCTACCTGCTGGCCAAGGGCGGTCTGCTGGTCAACGGGTTGAGCGCCAGCGTCCTGACCGTGCTGGTCCTCGGCGTCGGCACCGACTACGCTCTGCTGCTCGTCGCCAGGTACCGCGAGGAGTTGCGGCGCCACGAGGACCGGCACGAGGCGATGGTGATCGCCATGGGCCGCAGCCTGCCGGCGATCGCCGCGTCGGCCGGCACGGTGATCATCGCCACGCTGTTCCTCGTGTTCGGCAGCATGAACTCCACCCAGAGCCTCGGCCCGGTCGCGGCGATCGGTGTGGCCGTGGCGTTCCTGGCGATGACCTCGCTGCTGCCCGCGTTCCTGGTGATCATGGGCCGGTGGGTGTTCTGGCCGCGCATCCCGCGGTTCGACCCCGAGGCCGAGTTCATTCCGGTCGAGAAGGAGCACCGGTTCTGGTCGAAGGTCGCAGGCGCCGTCGGCCGCCGGCCGCGGACCATCTGGATCGGCACGGCCCTGACGCTGGTCGCGCTCGCGTTCGGGTCGTTGTCGTTGCAGAGCGGGCAGACCCAGGCCGAGCAGTTCACCAAGCCGACCGACTCCGTTGTCGGGCAAGAGCTTCTGGCCCAGCACTTCCCGGCCGGATCCTCGGTACCCGCCGACGTCTACGCCCAGGACGGAACCGCGGACGCGGTCCTTGCGGCCACGAAGACCGTGCCGGGCGTGACCGACGCGCGCATCGTCGGGTCCAATGACGGCTGGACGCACATCACGGCCGTGCTTGCCGACGCGCCCGACACCGAGGCGGCCAGGAACACCGTCGGCCAGCTGCGCACCACCCTGCAGGGGTTGCCCGGCCCGCATGCCCTCGTCGGCGGGCAGACCGCGGTGATGCTGGACACGGCGGACGCCCAGTCCACAGAGGAGAAGGTGCTGATCCCGATCATCCTGGTCGTCGTGCTGCTGATCCTGATCGTGCTGCTGCGCGCCGTGGTCGCGCCGATCGTCCTGCTGCTGAGCGTCGTGCTGTCGTTCGCCGCGGCGTTCGGCACGGCCGCGTTGCTGTTCAACGCGTTCGGGTTCCCGACGATCGACCGGACCCTGGTCGTGTTCGGCTTCCTGTTCCTGGTGGCACTCGGGGTGGACTACACCATCTTCCTGATGAGCCGGGTCCGCGAGGAGACGATCCTGCGCGGGCCGCGCGAGGGAATCCTCACCGGGCTGAGCGTCACCGGTGGGGTGATCACCAGCGCCGGCCTCATCCTGGCCGCCTGCTTCAGCGTGCTCGCCGTCCTCCCGGTGGTGAACTCGCTGCACCAGGGTGTGCTCATCGGGGTCGGTGTGCTGCTTGACACGTTCCTGATCCGCAGCCTGCTCGTGCCCGGCCTCGGCCTGCACATCGGTCCGAAGCTGTGGTGGCCGGCCCGCATCGGCGCGCCGCCGCACCCGATACCGCACCCGCAACCAGCGAAGTCGGCCGCCGTGGGCGCCTGACCCGATCGGCCTGACTTCCACCCGCACTGTGGCCGGCGCGACCAACGCGCCGGCCACTGTCCTTTTTGGATGTTCAAGTTCGTGGCGTCCGACTAGAGAATCGCTAGAGAATCGATGACAATTGATTCAACTCGGAGCGACGGCGGCTATATCGCGGGGGGCGGTAGCGCCGGCCTGAGTTGTTCATTCGTGATCGGCAAATCAGGAGTGCACTGTGATACGGACTGAGATTCGGCCTACCCAGGGTGTGTTGCCGCGGCTTCGAACGATGGAGGCTGTCACCGTTGAGCGACTTCGGCAGATCAGCCTCCCGCTACTCCGGCTGACGATCGGCACCGTTTTCCTGTGGTTCGGCGCGCTCAAGGTCGCCGACGTCACCCCGGTCGGGGATTTCGTGGCCCGCACGCTGCCGTGGTTCGACCGCGCCTGGGTGCTGCCGGTGCTCGGCTGGTTCGAGATCGGCGTCGCCGTGCTGCTGATCGCCGGCCGGGCGCTGACGCTGGTCTGCGCGGCCCTGGTCGCGCACCTGACCGGCACGTTCCTGTCCCTTGTGATGCAGCCGGAGGTGACCTTCCAGGACGGCAACCCGCTCATGCTCACCACCGAGGGCGAGTTCGTGGTGAAGAACCTGGTGTTCATCGCCGCCGCCCTGGTGATCGCGGCCCGGTTCCAGCTCAGGGACAGCGGCCGGCGCTGACCCGCCGACGACGCGAACCGGCCCACCGGCCGTCCTCGATCGGACGCCGGTGG
>NZ_DASZCQ010000025.1:0-4819 GCF_035942955.1 Actinophytocola sp.
TTGCAGCCCAACGGATCGCGGGGCCAACGCGGCCACCTCCCACAACCGTAGCCCGATCCGGTACTCGCCCGCGGGGTCGCGTTCCAGCGCGCCCCACGCGTGCAGCTCGCCGACGATCCGGTGGGTCGTGGTCAGCGGCACCCCGGACCGCCGGCTGATCTCCGACAGCCGCAGCCCGGTCTGCGCCTCCTCGAACGCGTCGAGGATGCGCAACGCGCGGCGCAGCACGGACATGCTCACCAATCTGGCATCGGGAAGACTTGCCGGCATGATCGATCGTCTCGGTGTGGGCCTGGCCGCGCTCGGCCGCCCCGCCTACATCAACCTCGGGCGGGAGGGCGCGCTGCCGGCGACGCGTTCGGTGGGGGAGATGCGCGCCGCCTGCTGGGCCGTGCTCGACGCCGCGTACGCCGCCGGGATCCGGTGGGTCGACGTCGCCCGCTCCTACGGCCGCGCCGAGGAGTTTCTCGCCGGCTGGCTCACCGATCGCGGCCACGCCGACGTCACCGTCTCCAGCAAGTGGGGCTACGCCTACGTCGGCGGCTGGCGGCTCGACGCCGAGGTGCACGAGGTCAAGGAGCACACCCTGGCCCGGTTCACCCACCAGTTCGGACAGACGAGGAGCCTGCTCGGCGACCGGCTGGCCCTCTACCAGGTGCACTCGCTCACGCCGGACAGCCCGCTGTTCGACGACCACGAGCTCACGGCCGCACTGGCCCGCAGCGGTGTCCGGCTGGGCTTCTCCACGTCCGGCCCGGCCCAGGCGGAGACCATCGCAAGGGCGCTGGACCTGGAAGTGGAGGGGCGGCGCCTGTTCACCGCCGTGCAGTCCACCTGGAACCCGCTCGAACCCTCGGCCGGCCCCGTCCTCGCCCGCGCGCACGACGCGGGCGTCCACGTCCTGGTCAAGGAGGCGCTGGCGAACGGCCGCCTCGCCGTCGACCCACCGCCCCTGATCGCCCACCTCGCCGCCCGCCATGACGTCGGCCCCGACGCCATCGCCCTGGCCGCCGCCCTCGCCCAACCCTGGGCCGACACCGTTCTCCTCGGCCCCGCCGGTGTCGACCAGCTCCACTCCAACCTCGCCGCCACCACCGTCGACCTCGACGAGGACCTGACCACGCTGGCCCAACCACCGCCCGACTACTGGGCCCACCGCGCCAGCCTCCCGTGGACCTAGCCCTTGTGTTTCCATATCGGAAACCCTACAGTTTCCGCCATGGAAACTCATGGGCGGATCGGCCCGGCCGAGGCGTCGGCGGCACTGGCCTCGGCGGAGCGGAGCCGGGCACGCGTGGCATGGACCGGATATCCCGCGTGGTACTGGCTCACCACCGCGGCGGGCCTTGCCCTGCTCCCGCTGACCACCCTGCCGCCGGCCTGGCTGGGCGTCGCGATCTGCCTTGCGGTCGGGATCGTCCTCACCCGGCTCGCCGTCGCCGTGAACCGGGCCCGCGGGGTCTGCGAAGGCTGGACCGGCAGCGCGATGCGGGCGCGTGAAGTTGCCGTGCTGTACGGACCCTCGGCGGCCGTGCTCCTCGCGGGCGCGTTCACCGCGCGGCTCGCGTGGTGGGCGCCGATCGCCGCCGGCGTGCTGGTGTTCGTGCTCTTCGCCGGCACCGCCCTGACCCTCGGCGCCCGAGCCGCCCGCCCGTGACCCGCCTGCCCGACACCGAGCCGCCGGCCACCGAGGACGGCTTCGACCAGCTCATCCACGCCCCGGTCCGGCTGCGGATCTGCGCCGCGCTGAACCCCGTGCGCGAGATCGAGTTCGGCGCCCTGCTGACCATGCTCGGGATCAGCAAGTCCGCCCTCAGCAAGCACATCGCACTGCTCACCGACGCCGGCTACGTCACGTCCCGCCGCGCCGTCCGCGACACCCGCCAGCGCCTCTGGCTCAGCCTCACCAGGGCCGGCCGATCCGCGTACCGGACCCACGTCGCCGCCCTGCACCGGATCGTGGGCGACGACCGACCATAGGACCTCCCCGCCGGCCACCGGCTCGTGCCAAAGTTGTCATATCCCAACAAAAACGGCGCGTGAATCTGTCACATGGCTGACAAGTCGTTCGTTGGTTCCTGCCCGATGTGACATATGGCGTTAACTTTTGGTGGAGCCAGTGGTGATGCGCGAGGAGCCGTGATGACGGTCGACCACCGGATCGACGAGATCGTGTTGCCCCGCAAGCTCGCCGACATCTTCCGGCCGGAGCTGCCCAGCCTCGCCGGCGAGATCGTCGACGAGATCCGCGCGACCATCCCGTCCTACGCCAGGCCGCTCGACGGCCCGTACGGCACCGCGATCAGAGCCGGCGTGCTGCACGCGACCGAGCTGTTCGTCGACCAGATCGCCGATCCCGACGTGTCCACCGAGCAGTGCCACGACGTGCACCGCAAGCTGGGGCAGTACGAGATGCGCGAGGGTCGCAGCCTCGACGCGCTGCAGGCGGCCTACCGGGTGGGCGCGCGCGTGGCCTGGCGGCGGATCATGCGCGTGGGCAAGCGAAACGGGTTGTCGTCGACGGTGATGTCGCAGCTCGCCGACGCCATCTTCGCGTTCATGGACCGGCTGGCCTCGGTGGCACTGGACGGCTACCTGGAGGCCAAGGCCTGCTCCGCGGGCGCCATGGAGACATGGCGCCGCCGGCTGCTCAGGCTGATCATGGAAACCCCGGCCGCGCCGGCCCGGGCGATCGCCGAGCTCGCCCATCTGGTCGGCTGGCCGATCCCGGAGACGGCCACACCCGTTGCCCTGCAGGCACTTCCGGGCGCCGGGCACAACCAGCGGCATCCAGTGCTCGACCCCGACATCCTCGTCGAGCTCGATGGCGTCGAACCGCACCTGCTGGTGCCGGGCCGGGCCACCGGCGCGCGGATCGCCGCCATCCGGGCCGTGCTGCCCGAGTGCCTGCTGTCGGTCGGGCCCAGCGTCCCGCTGGAGTCGGTCGCGGATTCCCTTCGCTGGGCCAGAAGGGCGCTCACCCTGGCCGAGGAGGGCGTGCTCGACGCCGGGCAGGTGGTGCGCTGCGACGATCACCTGTGGATCCTGCTGGTGCGCTCGGACGACCGGCTGCTCGCCCAGCTCGAGCGCCGATTGCTCGCGCCGCTGCGGCCGATGACCGCCAAGCAGCAGAAGCGGATGCTCGAGACCCTGCGGGCCTGGCTGGACACGCAGGGGAGCGTGCTGGACATGGCCGCCGCGCTGAACGTGCACCCGCAGACCGTGCGCTACCGGATGCGCCTGCTCGAGGAGACTTTCCACGACCGCCTGCACGACCCGCGCCGCCGCTTCGAGATGGAACTGGTGCTGCGCGCCCGGACCATGCCCACGGGAGGCGGGCAGTCGCGGCGCCCTACCGGCTGAACGTCGACCATGGTGCGCAATACGCCACCAAAGGAGACGGTGTATTTCTCCGGGCTGCAGGAAAAGCGGTACTGGGAACACGGGCACCGGATTGCGGGGAAGGTGATCGGCGGGTCTTCTGATGGCTGAGGATATTGGCATGCTGAAATTCGTCAGTAGCGCGCTCATCGTGCGCCGGGCGGCGGCACTTCGGCGGGCATCGGCGGGCAGACGACGTCCTGGGCGTCGGGGAAGTCCGGGGCACAGACCGGACCCTGCTGCGCCCTGACGAAGTTCCCGTTGCTGGACACCATCCCGGTCAACAGCCGGTCGAGGTTCTCGGTCGTGCCGCAGCCGGCGAACGGCGGGATGTCGGCGAACCCGGACAGCGGACCGCCTCTGAGGATGTTGGTGTAATCCGGGGTGCCGCCGTCCAGCACCAGGTTCATCGGTGTCGCGGACCGGCAGTTCGGCCCGACGTCCAGCGGCACGCCGTTGACCGTCACCGCGATCACCCTGACGTCCAGTTGTGCCGAGGCCCGCACGGAGAAGGTGAACGGCTCGACGGCGAGGCCCTCGGTGTGGACCACCATGGGGCCGGCCTGGATCATCTCCAGGGTGGCCAGGACGGGCATGAAGCCGAAGGCGAGGAAGGTGCCGGTCATCGGCGGGAGCCTGCCGCCGACCAGCTCCGCCGGGTTGTCGGCACGGAGGACGTCACCGTCCTGGGTCGGCGGGACGACGGCCACGTTGGTCAGGCCAGGCTCGATCCGGATCGAGGCGCCCAGCTTGTTCACATTGGCGTGCCCGTTGATGAACGCGCAGCTGGGAAAGCCGCCCGGTGGTGCGGGGATGTTCCCGCATTCCGGCGGAACCCCGGTCAGCGGTTGCACGGTGGCCAGCGTCGGGTCCTGGCCCGCGTCGAGGCCGCAGGTACCGGTCAGGACCGGCGGATCGGTCGGCACTCCGCCGCTGGTGGGTGCCAGGTCCAGGGTGAGCCCGCCGGCGAGGTACACGGCCGGTCCGGTTCCCATGGTGGTCGGTGCCACGTCGCCGAACGCGAACAGCGGTCCGGAATCGAGCGGCGAGTCCAGCAGTGTCAGGCCGGGCCAGCCGGGGTCGCTCGGCGCGTCCTGGAGCACCGTCACGTCCAGGCGGGCGGTCCCGCCGACCGTATCGGCTCCCAGCGCGCGCAGGTCGGCCACGGATTCCGGGGGGAGCGTCACGAAGTAGGACACGCTGGGTTGGATCTGCCGGCCGGGAATGACCCGGTCCGGGAAGAACGCGCTGACCTCGAGTTGGACGGCGCGCGGTCCCGCGGGGAAGGCGCAGGTGTAGTTGAGGAAGACGTCGATGGGCCCGGCCGCGGCCGGCGCGGAGCCGGTGTATGCGGACGCCACCAGCGCGCCGACCACGCCGAGCATCACGGCCCGGCGCACCCTGGGCCGGGCCGTGCCGCCGGCCGGCGTCCGGCGGG
>NZ_DASZCQ010000026.1:0-12320 GCF_035942955.1 Actinophytocola sp.
CTCGCCAGCCGGGCGGCGGATGACCCGGCCGCGGCGGCAGCGGGCGCGCCATGGGCGGCGGCGCCACCGGTCGCGGGGGTGGATACGGGCCGTGCGGTTGGTTCATCCCCTCGTCCCCCAAGCTGGCGGCCGCTCCTCGTCGAACAGCCGGTGAGCATATCGGCGAGCACACCGGTAGGTTTCGCGAACGGAAAAGCTTGGGAACTCCGGCGCCCCCGGGCGCGCCTGAGGGACCGAGCCGGGGGATCGACCACAGGAGGAATCGCGTGACCAGTGCCGAAGCCTGGCTGCGGCGGGCCGAGCAGGACAACCAGAACGCGCTCGACCGGGCGGCCGAGTTGCGAGACGCGGTGAACCACACCCGCGGGACCGCGCGCAGCGCCGACGGTCTGGTCACCGCGGTGGTCGCGCCCGGCGGCGCGCTGGTGTCGCTGGAGTTGGACGAGCGTGCCGTCGAGCAGAGCGCAAGGGCTCTGCAGGGCGCCATCGTGGACACCATCCAGCGCGCCGCCGCGGCCGCCGCAGCCCAGCTCGAGGCCGCGATCCGGCCCATCGTGGGCGACCGGCTCGACGACGCGATGAGCGCCGTCCGGTCCGAGGTGCCGGAGGTGGACGGGTTGCCACACCGCGACCAGACGCCGGACGACGACGAGGATCTGAGCCAGCGCCGGCTGTTCGGCAACCGGGACGGTGGCCGATGACGGGGTTCACCACCAACCCGCAGGCGCTGCTGGCCAAGGCACGCTACGACGAGGACCGCGCCGGGGTGATCGACGGCCTCAAGCAGCAGATCGAGAAGGCCAGGGCGACCGAGGACTGCTTCGGCCTGATCGGCATGCAGGCCGGGTTCTTCACCGGCTACGACGACATGGTCAGCAAGGTCGAGGAGAACGTCGGCAAGGCCGCCGAGTACCTGCGCAGCGCCGCCGACCGGCTGTCCGCCAGCGCCGAGGACTACGACGGCCTCGACCAGGGCTGGGCGCAGATCTACGGCGAGGGATCCCAGGCCCTTTCCGACTCGAACTTCCGCACGGTGGGCCCGTTCCAGGCGGCCCAGCCCGAGATCGACGCGGTGGACACCGCGCAGGACGCCGTCGAGGCCGTCGCCAACTTCCAGGACGCCTCCTCGCTGCCGGAGATCTTCGTCGCCGGTGTGAGCGTCAAGCGCGAGGTGGACGACCTGCTGTCGCATCCGATGCAAGGGTTCTGGGACAACGGGCTCGGCTTTCTCGTCGAGTGGTGCATGTACCCGTTCCGCCCGCTGTTCGAGCAGGTGACCGGCGACCCGGACCAGATGCGCGCGACCGGCGACGGCTGGCAGCGGATGGGCCAGTTCGTCAAGCAGCTCGCCGACTCCGACGCCCGGGAGCAGGAGGCCCTGCTCACCTACTGGGAGGGCCAGGCCGCCCAGGCGCAGAACGCGCAGAAGAAGGAGTTCCAGGACGGCCTGCGCGCGCTCGGCGACTGCTGCGCCCAGCTCAAGGAGCACCTCTACCAGGTCGCCGACTTCTTCGAGGGCCTGTGGGACATCCTCGTCGACATCGTCCGCGAGTTCGTCGAGGGCCTGATCATCACCTGGCTCGCCGCACTGGCGGTGAGCGCGCTGTCGCTGGGCTCCTCGATCGCCGCCGCGTGGGCCACCTCCGCGGCCCGGCTCAGCGTCACGCTGTCGCGCATCCTCATGCAGATCAGCCGCGCGCTGCAGTGGCTGGTCAGGGCGTTGAACTACCTGCGCAGGATCCACGAGGCGATCACCAAGCTGGTCGACGGCCTCGGCCCGCTCACGAAGATCGCGCTGCGGGTCACGGGTGGCCAGCGGATGCTCGGTTATCTGCGCCCGGACAAGGTGCTCGTCCGCGGGGTGACCGGGCTGACCGGGACCACCCCGGGCATGACCGCCTTCGACAGCGGCACCGAGCTGGTCACCGACGTGGTGTTGCAGGAAGCTGGTGAGGAGGCGGCCGGGGAGAATCGGCGCAACCAGGCCAACGAGGAAGCGATGGACCGCGGATTCCAGTGAAACAGCAAGAATCCAGGCTGGTGGCCGAGCTCGCCGCCCGGCACTGGTTGCGGGGCGACCAGATCCAGGCGATGGCGCCGGCCGAGCACCTCGACGTCGACCGGTACAGGGTGGCCGGGCTCGACGAGAACGGCCACCCTCGCCCGGAGTCCGGGCTCGAGCGGGCGGCCGACGCCGTCGGGTGGATGATCGTCGAGGACGGTCCGGTGGGATACGTGGCCGTGCGCGGCGGTCATCCGCAATGCGCCGCGGTCGGTCTGTACCGCGCCGCCCGGTTCGACCACGCCTGGCTGGTCATCACGTCGCACCGGCTGGCCGTCCTTCGGCTGCGCGACGCGCAGAACACCGAGGAAGGCAAGGTCGACGAGATCATCGAGCAGGCAAGGCGGGAACGCTCCCTCGGCGGCGCGCTGCGCGGGATCGGCAAGATCGTGAAGACCTCCGCGACCGAGTTCGTCAGGAGCGCCCGGCGCCCGCCACTGACGGAACGCCCGCAGGACGCGGTGTTCGAGTGCGCGTTCGAGGTGCCGCGTCAGGCGCTGCACTCGATCGTGCGGTGGAAGCAGCCTATGGTCCCGGAGTTCGAGGGCGGCCCGCGGTTCGTCCAGGTCCGGTTCACCGACGATTCGTGGGCCCGGCTGAAGACCGATCAGGCCGGTCTGGCCGCGCTCACCGGTTCCTAGGCACTATTCTCGCCAGCCGTGTCAGCGAAGTGGGGGATCCCGGCGGCCATCCTGGTTGCCACGGCGGGCTGTTTTCTACCCGCCCACCATCCCCCCGCCGCGTCCCCGGCCGGCGCCGCCCAGCCGTCCATCCCGTCGCCGCCCCCGGGCGCGCCGTCGATCGACTTCACCGTGCCGCCGAGGCCGAGCGGCGGCACCGGAATGCTGGAGCCGACCAGGCCGGCCACGCCGAGCGCCGACCGGCCGCGGCCGCTGCTGCCACAGAGCATCAACGTCGCGCTGAAGGTGGAGCGCGACGGCCGGCTGACCGTCGCCGAGACCGTGTTCGTCCAGGCAAGAAAGTCCATGACGCGCCGGGTGCCGCTGCGCATCCGGTCCGGTGACGACCGCGACCGGGTGTTCACCGTGCGGGACGCGAAGGTGGACGGCAACGGCAGCACCGAGCTCACCGGCGACGAGTTCATCATCCGGCTTGGCGAGGGCGCCACCACCGTCACGTACACAGTGGACGGTACGGTGATCGATCTTGGGGATCGCCAGGAGGCGCGCTGGCAGGTGGCCGGCGGCTGGGACGTCGAGGTGCGCTTCCTGCGCGCGTCGTTCATCGCGCCGGACTCGCCGGGCTCGGTGGTCTGCCTCGCCGGCGCCCTCGGCTCCACCTCGCCCTGCGAGTCGGCCCTCACCGACCACGGCCAGGTGCTGCGGGTCGTCCAGCAGAACCTCAAGCCGGGCAACCGGATCGACCTGTCCGTCGGGCTGCCGGCCGGCACCGTCCCGGCCAACGCCCGGTTCGACTCGGCGTCCACTTCGGCCAGTGCCTTCGCCCTGACTCCGCTCAGCGGCGCGGGATTCGCCCTCCTGACCCTGCTGGTTCTCGCCGGTTTCGCCCTGCTCTGGCTCGCCCGCGGGCGCGACGCCAAGGCGCTGGCCACCGACGTCGGCCCGGTCGACGTCCTGATGCGCGACGGCGACCGCGTCTCGTTCGCCTCCCCGGACGGCGTGCTGCCCGGCCAGATCGGCACCGTCGTCGACGAGCGGGTCGATCCGGTCGACGTCACCGCGACCGTCATCGACCTCGCGGTGCGCAACTACCTCTGGATCACCGAAACCCCTGGCGACAAGCCCGGATGGGAGCTGGTCCGCCGCAACCCGCCGGACGACGCCCTCACCGCCTATGAGCGCGCCGTCCTCGCCGCGGTGCTCCCCGACGGCGTCGACCGCGTCGGAGTCTCCACCCTGTGTCCCGACCTCGCCCCGGCACGGAATGCCCTGTATGCCGACGTCGTCGCGCGCGACTGGTTCACCCGCCGACCCGACCACGAGCGCACCCGCTGGATGCTCGCCGGCGCCGTGCTCGTCCTCGCCGGCATCGCCGCCACCGTCGTCCTGGCCCTCACCGTCGGCCACGCCCTGCTCGGCCTCGCCCTGGTGATCGGTGGTGTCGCCCTGACCCTCGGCGCCCGCTGGATGCCCGCCCGGACCCGCCGCGGCAGCGTCCTCGTCCAGCAGATCCGCGGCCTGCTCGGCTACCTCCGCGGCGCGGACCCCGCCGCCATCCCGGACGCCGCCGACCGCGACCTCGTCCTGTCCCGCTCCCTCCCGTACGCCATCGCCCTCGGCGACCTCGACCACTGGCTCACCCTGCTCCCCGACACCCTTCACTGGTACGAGGGCTCACCCGGCAACCTCCCCGGGCTCCTTGCCACCCTCACCGCCCGCCTCACGTGATGGGAGGGAATATCGCCTGCCGTGATCGCGGTGTTACCCCTTTGAGCTGGTAAAAGTCACTCGGACGGGTCGCTGGTGGCGGTGTTGGCACGGGCGGTAGGTTGCACTCCTTCGGCCGGGTGATGATCCGATTGGGGAGCGCTGCGATGGTCAGATGTGGACTGCGCGGGGTGCTGGTGGCGGTCGCGGCGGGGCTCACCGTGTTCGGCGGAACCGCGGTGGCGGAGCCGACCGCGCCGAGCGAGGTCGAGCAGCCCCGGCCGCTCATCGCCGCGGTGGCGTCGTGCCACGACGGGTCGGCCGGCATGACGGTGTACGTGAAGGACGATCGGGAGGAGCCGTTCGAGGTTCGGATCGCCGGCCTGACCGGATCGTTCAGCGCCAAGAAGTTGACCGCGTGGGACGACGAGCACTGGGAGCACGTGGCGGTCTTCGGCGGGATACCGGTCGGGGAGTATGCGGTCGCGGTCACGGAGGACGGCGAGGGGCCGGAGGACGGCGTGCGGGTCGTGGTAGAGCCCTGCGACGCTCCCGGCCATGGCGGGGACCCATTGACGATCAAGGTCGACTGCCGGGCCGGGTGGGGAGTCGTCACGTTCCAGGTCACCAACCCGAAGACCGGCGAGTCCACCAGCTACACCCTGATCTTCGAAGGGGCCGCCCAGCACGTCATCGACCTGGGGTCCGGGATGTCGGTCCGCATCACCGAGAACGGCTTCGAGGAGGGAACGTACCTCGCGCGGTTGACCGCGGACGGGTTCGAGGTCGCCGAGGAGTTCACCGTCGCGTGCGAGGGTGGCAACGCGCCGGCGCTCGACGTCGGGTCGAGGTGCACCGGAACGAAGGCCACCGTGACCGTCGGGGTGGTGAACCCGAACCGGAGGCCCGTCGAGTACGACGTCACACTGAAGGACGAGACCGAGACCGTCCTCGTGGGTGGCGGTGAGCGGGGCACGGTCAGCTTCCCGGACGTGCCCCATGGTGATCACTCGGTGGTGGTCACCGGATCGGACGAGACCGAGGCGGTCAGCGTGGCCGCCGTCGACTGCGGCGGCACCACCACCACGACCACCACGACCACCACGACCACCACGACGATGGCCACCGCGACCTCGGCCACCACGACGCCGGCGCCCGCCGCGCAGGGCCGATCCGGTGGCGGGCTGGCCAGGACCGGCTCGGCGGTGGGCGAGCTGGTCGGGCTCGGCGCGCTCGCGCTGCTCGCCGGCGGCGGGCTTCTGCTCGTCGCACGTCGCCGACGGGCGGGCGAGAACGGACGGTAGCGCTGAGCACGTAGGCTGCGAGAGTGACGCAATCCCAGTTGCACAGGCTCACCCTGCCCAATGGCCTGCGAGTGGTACTGGCTCCCGATGACACCTCGCCGGTGGTCGGCGTGAGCGTGCACTACGACGTCGGCTTCCGATCGGAGCCGGAGGGTCGGACCGGCTTCGCGCATCTGTTCGAGCACCTGATGTTCCAGGGCAGCGAGAGCCTGGAGAAGCTCGCGCACTTCCGCCACGTGCAGTCCTCGGGCGGCACGTTCAACGGGTCGACCCATCCGGACTACACCGACTACTTCATGGTGCTGCCGTCGGCCGGCCTTGAGCGCGCCCTGTTCCTCGAGGCGGACCGCATGCGCGCGCCCAAGCTCACCGAGGAGAACCTGCGCAACCAGATCGACGTGGTCAAGGAGGAGATCCGGCTCAACGTGCTGAACCGGCCGTACGGCGGGTTCCCGTGGATCCTGCTCCCGCCCGTGCTGTACCAGACGTTTCCCAACGCGCACAACGGTTACGGCGACTTCACCGACCTCGAGCAGGCCAGCCTCGCCGACTGCGCCGCGTTCTTCGACACCTTCTACGCGCCGGCCAACGCGGTGCTCACGGTGGCCGGCGACTTCACCGTCGACAAGGCGGCGGCGTTGGTGGACAAGCACTTCGGCGATGTGCCGGCCCGCCCGGCGCCGGTCCGCCCGTCGTTCGCCGAGCCGCCACCGGCCGGCCAGCTGCGCGGTGAGCACCCCGATCCGCACGCCCCGCTGCCGGCGCTAGCGGTCGGCTACCGCGTCCCCGATCCGATCCAGGAGATCGACGGCTACGTCGCCTACCTCGTGCTGGCCGGCGTGCTCGCCGACGGCGACGGCTCGCGTCTCAAGCAGCGGCTGGTGCACCGGGAGCCCCTTGTCACCGACGTCAACGCCGGCTGCGGGCTGTTCGGTCCGTTCGAGGCGCGCGACCCGGACACGTTCACCATCACCGCCATGCACACGCCGGCGGTGAGCGAGGACCGGCTGCTCGCCGCCATCGACGAGGAGCTGGAGACGCTCGCCGACGAGGAGCCGAGCGCCGAGGAGCTGGCGAAGGTCACCGCGCGCTGGGCCGCAACGCTGCACCGTGAGCACGACCGGCTGGTCTCCCGCACGCTGGCGCTCGGCGCGTTCGAGCTGCTCTACGGTGATCCGAAACTGGTCTACGAGCTGCCGGAGAAGATATCCGCGGTGAGCCGCGATGCCGTTGCGGCGGCGGCGAAGTCGCTGCGCCCGGACTCCCGCGCCGTGCTGACCGTCGTGCCGGCCGGGGGTACGGCATGAAGCCTGCGCAATGCCGGGCGAGGGAGTTGGCCCACCGCCCGAAGCAACCCACGACCGAGGCCGACATTCCTGAGCCGGAGAAAACAGCATGAGCCGCACAGCCGAGGAGATCGGCCGCACCGAGCTGGGTCCGCGCCCGCTTCCGCCGCTCGGCGAGCAGCGCGTCGCCTCCGATCTGTCCACAGTGGATACCGTGCTGTCCAACGGGTTGCGGGTCATCGCGGTGCACCAGCCGGCCGTGCCCATGGTCGAGCTGCGGCTGAAGATTCCCTTCGCCGGAACGGATCCGATGCACGCCGCGCGCGCCGAGGTGCTGGCCGCCACGCTGCTGACCGGCACCGACCGGCGGGACCGCATCGCCGTGGACACCGAGCTCGCGCTGGTCGGCTCGGACCTGGACGCCACTGTGGACCCCGAGCGGCTCAGCATCAGCGGCAACGCCCTTGCCAGCGGGTTCGACACGGTGCTCGACGTGCTCGCCGACGCGCTGACCGGGGCCGCGCACCGCGCGGAGGAGGTCAACCGCGAGCGCGACCGCCTGGTCGAGCGGATCACCGTGGCGCGGTCGCAGCCGGGCACGATCGCCCGGGAGGCGTTGCAGCGGCACCGTTACGGCGACCATCCGTTCACCCGGGAGATGCCGCAGGCCAGCGACGTGGCGACGGTGACCGCGGACGAGGTCCGTGCGCTGCACCGCGCCTCCGTGCTGCCGCGCGGATCCGTTCTGGTCGTGGTCGGCGACATCGACCTTGACCGGGCGCTTGCCCAGATCGAGTCGGCCATGGCCGGCTGGTCCGCCGAGGCCAGCGCGGTCGAGCTGCCCGCGCTCCCCGAGGTGGTCGGGGGCGATCTGCTGCTGGTGCCCCGGCCCGGCGCCGTGCAGTCCCAGCTGCGCATGTCCGCGCAGGCCATCCCGCGCACCGATCCGCGGTATCCGGCGCTGCAGCTGGCCAACCTGGCGTTCGGCGGCTTCTTCTCGTCCCGCCTTGTGGAGAACATCCGCGAGGCCAAGGGTTACACGTACCACGCGCGGTCGTCGCTGGAGTTCACGCCGAGCGGCGCGACCCTGCTGCTCGACACCGACACGGCAAGCGCGGTCACCGCGGGCGCCCTGCTGGAGATCCGCTACGAGCTCGGCCGGCTCGGCCTCGCCCCGCCCAATGAGTCCGAAGTAGACACGGTGCGGCAGTACGCCATCGGCTCGCTGCTGATCGCCACCTCCTCGCAGACCGGGCTGGCCAGCCAGCTCGCCGCGCTCGCCCCGCTCGGCCTCGGCGTCGACTGGCTCACCGAGCACCCGGCCCGGCTCGCCGCGGTCACCACCGAGGAGATCGCCGAGGCCGCGCTGGAGTTCTTCGCGCCGGCCCGGTTCACCGGAGTGATCGTCGGCGACGCCGACCAGCTCAGCGCCCTGCGCGGGCTCGGGGGTGTGCTGATGCCATGAGTGGGCAGGGCTTCTCGCTCGGCGAACTGCCCCGGCTCTCTCGGTCCACTGTGGATAGAAACGAGTCGGTCCGAACGGACTCCGCCCGCACCGCCGAGTTGTGGGCGCGCGGCCGGGTGATCCTGGTGGACCGCAAGGGTCGCACGCCGGTGCTGGCCGACGGCAGCGGGTTGGTCGACCGCCCGGCGGCCGGCTTCGGCGACACCCCGCCGGAAAACGCCGTGCTGCTCGGCGAGAACGGCGGGGTCGGGCACTGGGCGGTGCCGGTCGAGGAGGAGCTGACCGAGGGCACCCGCCCGCCGCCGAACTCGTGGGGCGTCTGGCCCGGCGCCACCTCCGCCAACGGCGAGCAATGGCACGACCTGCGCTCCATCGGCGCCCTGCTGGACGACACCTCGGCCGGCCTGTTCACCACCGCCGTCGCCCTGTTCAACTGGCACGCCCGCGCCCGGTTCTGCGCCAAATGCGGCGCCCCGACCCGTAGCGCCAACGCCGGCTGGGCGACCCGCTGCACCGGCTGCTCGCGCGAGGAGTACCCGCGCACCGACCCCGCGGTCATCTGCCTCGTCCACGACGACGACGGGCCGAACGGATCGCACGTTCTCCTTGCCCGCCAACCAATCTGGCCGCCGCACCGCTACTCCGTGCTGGCCGGCTTCGTCGAGGCCGGCGAGTCCCTCGAGGCCTGCGTCGCGCGCGAGGTCCGCGAGGAGGTCGGCGTCACCGTGCGCGACATCCGTTACCTCGGCAGCCAACCCTGGCCGTTCCCGCGCTCCATCATGATCGGCTTCGCCGCCGTCGCCGACCGCACCACTCCGCTCACGCTCGCCGACGGCGAGATCGAGGACGCCCGCTGGACCCCCCGCTCCGACATCCGCGCCGCCCTCGACGCCGGCGGCGAGATCCCCGGCCTCGTCCTCCCCGGCCCCACCTCCATCGCCCGCCAAATGCTCACCGGCTGGGCAAACGCCTGACGGGCCGCGCACCGTACCACCCCCCACCCCCAATCCCCCGCCCTCCCAACCCCGCCCCACCCCACTTGTCCACAACACCCCCAACCATCCCCAACCCCACCCAACTTGATCTTCACACGCCAATTCCCGGCTAAACTGCCCACGAACCCCCCTCCCCACCCCAGACGGGGTGGGGGCTGCCTGGGTAAAGTGCGCCGAAGTTGATCATGAGCTGGGCGACGTCGGCCGCGTGGGCGGGCGGCCGACCTGATGCCCCGCGGAGCCCGTTGGCGCGCGACTCACCTACCCGTTGGCGCGGTCGTGTGACGCGTTCGGGTGGCCGACTTTGCCGGAGCTGTTCAGCCAGGCCGCAGGGCTTGGAGGGCCGCGGTGACGAGGGTGGCGGGTGGGGCGGAGATGTCGAGGGTCAGGCCGGGTTCGTCGGGGGAGAGGGGTTCGAGGTCGGCGAGTTGGGAGTCCAGAAGGGACGCGGGCATGAAGTGGGCGGAGCGGGCGGACAGGCGGGCTGCGATGAGGTCGCGGTCGCCGGAGAGATGGAGGAACCGGACGCGGTCGGGGGCGGCGGCGTGGAGGTGGTCGCGGTAGGCGCGTTTGAGGGCGGAGCAGGTGACGACGGCGCCGCCGGGTTGGGAGCGGATCCAGGAGGCGATGGCGCGGAGCCAGGGCCAGCGGTCGGCGTCGGTCAGCGGCCGGCCGGCGGACATCTTGTCGATATTGGACCGGGGGTGGAACTCGTCGGCTTCGGCGTAGGGGACGCCGAGGCGTTCGGCGAGGGCGCGGCCGATGGTGGTCTTGCCGGAGCCGGACACGCCCATCACGACGACCACCGGGTTCATGCGCTACCTGTCGGGCTCGAGGAGGTACAGCAGGGACGCTCGGGCGGTGGTCGACGGTGTGCCGTCGGCGACCGCGAGCAGCGCGGCTCGCCACGCCGCGGCCAGTATGCCCGCGGCCGGGGCGAGGCGCTTGGGCAGCAGCGGGCGCAGCTCGGCGGTGACCGGGTCGGCACGGTCGACGGGGGAGGGGGCGCCGAGGATGCGGCACACGGAGAACCGGACCGCGGCGTCGAAGCCCACTAGCAGCGCGGCGCGCACGGCGGGCCGGCCGCGGCCGCCGGACGCGGCGGCGGCGCCCGCCATGCGCTCGACGATCCGCTTCTCCATCTCCTCGCGCACGACCAGGTACAGGCCGAGCTTGGACTCGAAGTGGTGGTACAGGGCGCCGGTGGTGACGCTGGCCTTGGCGGCCAGGTCGACCACGTTGACCGCCTCGTAGCCGGCCAGCTCGAACTGATGGATTGCCGCTTCGACGAGCCGGGCCTTCACCGAGCCCGGGATCGGGATCCACTCGCGCACGAGCAGAGCATAACCTGTTGACGGACTTACGTAATCTGATTACGGTCGTCCACATGAAACTGACCTTCCTCTTCCAGCCGGTGAAGGACATCAAGGAGTCGGTCGCCTTCTACCGCGACCGGCTCGGACTTGACGAGTCCTGGCGCGAGGGCGAGTCCACAGTTGCGTTCAAGCTGCCCGGCTCCGAGGTCGAGCTGATGCTCGACACCCCACCGGACGACGGGCCCCAGTGGGGCGCCGGCGCCATGTACGCGATCGACAGCGTCGACACCTACCTGAAGGAGCACCCGGATCTCCAGTGGGTCGGCGGCGTCATCAAGCTGCCGGGCGGCAAGGCCGCGACGTTCCTCGACCCGTCCGGGAACTGCATTCACCTGTTCGACCAGAGCACCGCCGGACCCGAGTAGCCGAGTAGTACCGTGCGAGCGCCAAGCCATGAGCGGTCCAACGGCAAGGGGAATCAGGCAAGTGAGTGCGGCGCGCGCGATCGGGCTGTTGTTGGGTGTCGCGGCGGACGGCGCGCTGGGGGATCCCCGGCGCGGGCATCCGGTTGCCGGTTTCGGCAAGGTGTCACAGCGGCTCGAGCGGGCGCTCTACCGTGATCACAAGCTGCCCGGCGCGGTGTACACGGCCGTGCTCGCCGGCGCCACGGTGCTGGTCGGGGTCGCGGTCGAACGGGCCGGCCGGCGCCGGCCGGTGCTGCAGGCGCTGAGCACGGCGGCGGCCACCTGGGCGGTGCTCGGCGGACGCTCCCTCGCGGTCGAGGGGGCGGCGATCGGGCGCGAGCTCGACGCCGGCTCGGTCGACGCGGCCCGGCGGCGGCTGCCCAACCTGTGCGGGCGCGACCCCGCCGCGCTGGACCAGACCGCGCTGGCCCGCGCGGCGGTGGAGTCCGTCGCGGAGAACACCTCGGACGCGGTGGTCGCGCCGCTGCTGTGGGGCGCGGTGGCCGGCGTGCCGGGGCTGCTCGGCTACCGCGCGGTGAACACATTGGACGCGATGGTCGGCTACCGGTCGCCGCGGTACCGCCGGTTCGGCTGGGCGTCGGCGCGGCTGGACGACCTGGTCAACCTGGCGCCGGCCCGGCTGGCCGCCGCGCTGACCGTGCTGGCCGCGCCCGTCGTGGGTGGATCGTCGCGCGGGGCGTGGTCGGCGTGGCGCCGGGACGCCGCGGCCCACCCGAGCCCGAACGCCGGCCAGGTGGAGGCCGCCTTCGCCGGGGCGTTGGAGATCCGGCTCGGCGGGCGGACGGTCTACGAGCACGGGGTGGAGGAGCGGCCGGTGCTCGGCGACGGCCGGATGCCCGACTCCGGCCACGTCACCCGCGCCGTCGAACTGTCCAGAGTGGTCGGTGGGCTGACCGCCGCGGTCGCCGCACTGCTGGCCCTGTTCCGCGGTGTTTGATAGCTCGGGCTGTGTTTTCTAGCTCGGGCAAGGCTGTGTTTTCTAGCTCGGGCAAGGCCGCCGGGCGCCTTCGGCGCCGGCCTCGGGTTGAGTTGCTGGTGGGTGGCGGGCCGGGGTGGGGG
>NZ_DASZCQ010000027.1:0-21296 GCF_035942955.1 Actinophytocola sp.
TCCTGGATCAACCTCGCCTCGCTTGTCCATGAAGCTATCTATGAACTGTGGGCCAACAAAGCAACCGGAGTGCCATCCCGCGCCACCACCAAGCGCGTCTGCCCTGGTGACGAATCACGAAGGCGATTTAGGTTCCAGCCAGTGGGGGTTCGACTCCCCCCGGCCCCACCGTTCTGATCAGGCGGAACGCCCCCGCTCAAGATCACTTGGCTTGATCTCCGTCGGTGGCTTTCGTCCATGAGTACACAGAGTGCACAACCGCTGCCACAGGCTCTGCGCGTGGCAGGGGCAACATCCGGCAGCGGGCAACCCCCTATCAGGTCCGGCTGTTCGCCGGCACCGATCCGGTCACTGGCAATGACTGCTCCCTCGCAGCGTCGATCAAGGGCACCGACAAGGCCGCCTGGGAGACTGCCGAGAACAAGCTCACCCCAGTTCCGCGCCCAGGTCCTCAAGCAGCAGAGGGCCGAGTCATCCGTCCCCTTCGGCCACGCCCCCACCGAATGGCTGCGGACCAGCGAGATCCAAGACAGCACCCGCGCCGGGTACGTCCTCTACATCGAGCGCTACATCGGCCCGGTCCTCGGCGACGTCCCAGCCCGCAAGATCGACGCCCACACCCTCGAGCGCTTCTACACGGAGTTGCGTCGCTGCCGCGACCGCTGCGATGGCAAGCCCTTCATCGCAAAGCACGCCACCGACCAGGACCACGACTGCCTCGCCGCAGGGTGCAAGCCCCACACCTGCAAACCCCTCGCTGCCTCCACCGTCCGCCAGATCCACTCCGTCATCAGCGGCACCCCCGGTCGCCGCCCAACGCTGGGGCTGGATCAATTCGAATCCCGGCCGCGTCGCCCGCCGCCCCGCCCCAGCCCCCGAGCCCGAGCCCGAGCACTTCTCGATCCTGGAATGTCTACTTCGGATGGTGTGCCGCCGGATGGCCTTTTTACCATGCGGTGAATGAGCCTGGTGCGTCGGATAGGCCGGCGGTGGTGATTTGGCGGTTGCGGGCGGGGGTGTTGTGGGTTCGTCGGGTTTGCTGGAAGCGGGCGGTGAGGTCGCGTTCGCGATTTTCGCCGGTCAGGTGCGCCGATGCGCGGGCGGCGGCGAGTAGGGTCGGCCGGACCGCGCCGGGCAGGTTGACGTGTGCGTCGAGCAGCAGCGCGACTCCGAGCTCGGAGGTGATGAGCCGGTCGACCGGGACGGGCACGGTGTCGAGCGTGATGGTTCCGACGTCCCGGCGGAGTCGATCGATGCGATCGAGGGCGAGCCTGACCTGCGCGAGCCGGTACCGCAGGCTTGCCAACGATGCTAGCCGGAATCGCGCCGCCCAGTGCGATGCGAAGACGGTCTCGGTGCCGCTGGTGCGCCCGCCGTAGAAGTCGATCCGGTCCCGCTCGCTGACCAGATCGACCCGGGTGCCGTCCCGGGCGACGCGTTGCGCGACGTGGCCTTGGCGCAGGGCGCGCACGCCCAGCCCGTACAGCTCGAAGAACAGCAGGTACTCGTCGGGCGCCAGCCTGGCGAAGCGGCCCAGCAGCTCCGGCAGCTCGGAGTCGGCGTGGGCCGACCACTGGAACATCCCGGTGGACAGGATTCCGGCGTCGCGCATGCGGATGGCGTCGAGGGCGCCCTCGTTGCGCGCGACGGCGGCGACGATGCGCAGCCGCGCGGCGATCCGAGCATCCCCGGTCGGGTTCACCAGCGCGGCGCCCGTGGCCAGCAGGGTTTGCGGGCTCAGCCGTCCGGTGTCGGCGGGTCCGCGGAAGGTCCTGCCTCCGATGGTGATCGAGCCGAGCCCGCCGGCCCGCACGTCCCTGCCGAGGACCATCCGGTGCAACCCGCTGATCGGGTCGGTCCCCGCCTGCGTCGGTTGCCGGCCACGGACCGCCAGCTGCTCGGCCGTCTCCGGCACCTCCTCGGCCGGTGTCGCGGCCAGCACCGCCGCCAGCTCGCCGGCCGCGGCGGCATGAGCGGGATCGGCGGCGTGTGCCGTGTGCACCTGAACGAGCCGGCGCAGGATGGCCGCACCGGCGGTGAGCCCGGCGAGGATGGTCCGCGCCTCGGCGACGAGTGCGGTAGTGAACCGCAGGGCGAACGCCGCCCGCTCGACGTCCGGAAGCTGGCGTAGCACCGCGAAGAACGTGAACACCTCGGCGAACGGGTTGATCAGGATCGCCACGCGAAGGGTGCTGACCCGAACGTCGGGATCGGACACACGACGCAGGAAATCGTTGGCCTGCCTGGTGAGTGCACCGTCGTCCTCGGGGATCTCCAGCAGTGCGGGTCGCTCGTCCACAACCGACGCTGCCGTGCCGGTCGGCCTGAGCCACCGGCTGAAGCGCCCGTCGAACCGGAACCGGTCGCCCTCGAGTCGTACCGGCACGTCCAGCAGCCGGCCGACTCGCCACTGGTCCAGCCGGGAGTCGCGAACACCCACTGCGGCAACGATTCCCCCGGCCAGTTGATCAGCCGGCACACCGGCGCTGGCGGCGATCCGGGCAGCGATTCCACGTGGTGTCGCGCCGGGACCGACGACGAGCCAGGACCAGCCCCGGTGGGAACTGGACGCCACCCAGCGAACGTTCGCGACCGAGTCCGCCGTGGCCCACGGTCCGGCCGCGTCCCGCGCCTGCTCCGCTCCGGTCAGCCAGTCCCATACCCCGGCGGGGTCGGCGGCCACAATGGATGGTCGGACCATGGCTGGTCACCTCGTCCGCGAAACGTCGGCGCCGGGGTCGGCAAGCAATCGCCAGCCGTATGCCCGCGGGATCGCCTCATGGGCCAGTCGGGTGCGCTCGACGCGATAGCGCGACGACACCGTGGTGTCCGCGCCGATCTCGGCCAGCGCGCGGCGCACGACGTGCCGGACGGTCAGGCTGTGGCCCTCGGTCGGCGATCCCGGTAGGTAGAACACGCGCAGTGCACCGTGCTGGGCGGGATCGGAGCGCTCACGCTGCAGCCGGCGCAGCGACCAGGCCCGCAGTGTTGCCGGATCCTGGTACAGGGCATCGAAGATGTGCACCTCGTGGGCGAACACGTGCCGCAACGCTCCGAGCAGACCGGCGCCACCCCCCGAATGCGCGGTGAGGATGAGCCGGTTCATGGTCAGGCTCGGCCGCGACAGCGACTGGGCGGCGCTGTCCAGCGCAAAGAAGATGAGATCCATCAGCCCGTTCGGCGTGCCCAGTTGCGGGAACGAGAATGCCGTGCCGGTCCGACCGCCGAAGTAGTGACCGCGAGGCAACAGCGCGACCGTCGGTTCCGTGCGGCCGGGCACGTCGGGGTGCTCCGGATCGACGAAGTCCAGCCCGCTGTTGGGCTCCTTGCGGTTGACGATGTTCAGCTGCGCGTCGTGGCGGGCGTATCCGTGGAAGTGCACCACGACATCCACTGTGGACCGGCCGGCTGGGATCGCGTTCCACTTGATCAGCAGGTCCGGCCCCGAGCCGCGGTGGGCGCGCAGCACCGGGACGTCGGCTACTTCCAGCCGGCCCGGCTGGACGGGATCGTTCTCGGCCTCGGTCTGCACGCGGTGGACCGGTGGCCGGTGCTCCCAATGCCACGGCTCGTTGATGGTGGTGTTCTGGTGGAAGTTGAACCGCGCGGCGTTGTCCCGCAGCCATGCGAACGTCGTGGATTGGCGCCAGGCGTCCACCTGACGACTGTTCGCGCCGAGGCGAACGCCGTTCTCGATGGCGCCGAGATCCATCGCCACCCCGGTGTTGTGCAGGCTGTAGCCGGGCGCGGCCAGCCACCGGCTGATCCGGGTGGCGAGCAGCCGGACCGCGCCCTCGCCGTGCGGTCCGTCGGGCAGGTGGGAGCGGCTCGCTTCAGTGTCCCGGTAGTACTTGGGAAAGTTGGCCTCCCAGATGCGAAGCTGCGCAGACGCGCTGCGGTATCCGGAGACGACGGTGATCTCCTCGACCTGGCGGGGCGAGCTCGCGAGCAGGTCCGCCCTGGCGGCCGCGAGCATCGCCACCGCGTCCGCCGCGGCCGCCGCCCGCAGGGATTGCCCGCGTTCCACGGTTGCGAGCTCACCGGAGGGCACATCGGCGACGTACGGCCGTTTGCGGGCGGCCCTGCTGGACTGCTCGCGGATCACCCGCACCGCGAAATCCTGCTGCTCCTGGCTTGCGCCCGGCCAGTGCGGCACATGTGGTTGGTACTCGGGGAAGTCCTCGGAAGCAAGCAGGGGCTCGGCCGGCGGCAGACCCGTGGTCATCACGTCCCCTTTCAGCAATGCCCATCCGGGCAGTACTCGAAGTGCATGGGATCGGGGTTGGTCCGGAAGCACCCACCCCAGCGGAAGCCGTACGCCTCGAACAATGCGATCGTGCGGGCGTCCATCGACCCGGCGTGGCCGAGACCGTTCTCGAAGACGTTCAGGTCGATCGCCAGGCCGAAGCCGTGGTTGGACGGTTGGCGCGCGGCCCGAAGCCTGCGGTCGACGCCACCCGTGGTTTTCTTGCCGCGCAAGCACAGGGCGCCCGCGGTGTGGAAGATCAGGTCAGGCCAGCCGAGAGCGACGAAGGCACCGAAGAGATCCCGCACCACCGGATCCACGGCGCCGAGCACGGGCAGGGTGCTCACGACCGAGCGCTCCGCGCCGGCGGCCTCGCACGGGAACCTGGTCAGCAACCGCAACCCGGCCAGGGGCACGTGCACCATCCGGTCGCGCGGCAGCAGGTCGTTGTGGCAGCGGGTGAGCCGGTCGAGCTGACCGGCCGGGTCCGGGTGCTCCGCCGCGACCGACTCGGCGAACCGTCGCCAGAGTCGGGTGATCTCGGTTCGTGTGGCGCGGACGTCGACCGGGTGCGGCACGTGCAGCAGCTCCGGGTAGATGGCCTGCCCGGCGCCGAGTGGACTGGACCGAAGCCCGGTCTCCAGCGCCCACTGGCGGCCGGCCAGTCCCGCCCGCCACGCCGCAAGCCCCTGCTCGTAGCCGACCGGATCTCCGGGCCCCGCACCGAACGCCGCGAGCGCGGCCCGAACCTCGGGGCCGAGCCCGGTGACCTCCGCGGGCCGCCGGGCGAACCCCGGCGGGTCGGGCAACCACCACCGGCGCCCGGTCGCCCGCTCCACCTCATCGCGCAGCGAACCCGCCGCCCACCAGCCCAGGTTCTCCACCGCGTAGGCGTCCACGTCGGTGCGCCGAGTCCGTGCCAGCTCTCGGAAATGCCCCGGAACGGCCAGCAGGACGCGCGCCACGAGCAACTCCGCGGCATCGGTGACGCCGATCCGCTGGTGCAGTTGCGATCCGTAGGTGTGCGGTGGTTGCGCGAGCCATCCAGCCGGGTAGCGCAGCCGCCGCAGTAGCTGGGTGAACGCCTCGGCGCCGAATCGTGCGGCCAGGACGGCGAGCGGGGCGAGGCCGCCTGCGGCCTCGAAGCGGGCCAGCTCGCGATCGCCGAGACCCGTTGCCCGGAGCGCGGATCTGGCCGCGGCCGGGCCGTCCCGCTCGGGTGCGGGAAAGGCCGTCGCCGCAACGATCGCCGGGCGAGGGCAGACGTGGGTCGACTCGGGCAGGGCTTCGGCGGGCGACCGCGCGGCCACCGTGGTCCTCCCGGCCGCGGCCCGGGCGGCCCGGCAGGCCGCCGCGGCGTTCACCCGGCCGGCGCCGAAGCGGACCAGGTCGTGCTCGCCGGTGGCCGGATCCCGCAGCGCGGTGCTGCGCAGAATGCGCACGGTGTCCTCGGCGCTGAGCCGGTGCGGCGCGGCGGCCTGGAACATCAACGCGACGGAGCCGGCAACGTGCGGGGCGGCCATGCTCGTACCGCTCTTGACGGTCAGCTCGTCGACGCCGCGGCTGCCGTCCGGCCTGGTGACGCTCGACTTCGCGGCTCGGATCCGGCTGCCGGGAGCGGCGATGTCCGGCTTGACCCGCCCGTCCCTGGTGGGGCCGGCGCTGCTGAACGGCGCCGGGATGCCCTGCTCGATGTCGAAAGCGGCCGCCGCGATGCCGCGCTCACCCGCCGCGATCGTGCCGATCGTGGTGGTGTTCCTGGCAATCTCGGTGGGGAACCGCGACTGCTCGGCGGCCGAGGTGCGCTCGATCCAGGCATGCCAGGCACCGTCCCGGATGGACTCGGCCCGCATCCGCACCGTCCACTGTCCCCCCGCCGCCCCCGGCCGCAACAGGATGTTGATCATGTTGTCGCCGTTGTTCGGATCCCTGCGGCGGTGGAACAGCGCGGCCAGCACCCGGTCACCGTCCCGGATCACCCGGTCCTGACCGAGGCCGAGCCGGGCGACCAGGGTGCCGTCCGGACCGGCCAGCTCGGCGGACATGGTGTCCACGCCCGGGTACCACACCTCGATCTCGGCGATCCCGCGCCGGCGCTCGGGCAACAGCCACGGTAGTTCAATGGACTGTCCGGTGTGGACACGGCCCGCGGTGTGCAGGTTGGCGTCGTAGTAGTTGCCGGCACTGAGCACGACCGCCCGGCCGGGCGTCTCGGTGACCAGCGCGTCGATCCCCCTGGTGACCAGCGGCGTCTGGTCGTGCGGTCCGCCGGTCCGCCCGAACGAGCCGCTGCACACGCAGCACCTGTCCATCCGCGCCGCGACATCGAAGATGTATCTGAAGGCCTCGAGGATGCGGACGGAGTCGCCAAGGGTGTCCTCCGGCCGGGTGTCATCGGCCATGAGGTGGACGAAGATCAGGTCGGCGCCCGGGGCCACCCCGGCCGCCGCGCCGGGCGCCCGGCCGGTTCCCGCCGCGATGTCCAGCACGTGGGTGCCGTGCGTGCCCTGGCCGTGCGGATCCAGGTCCTGCGGGTCATATCCCAGCGCGGCATAAGGGTCGGTCGTGGCGAGCGCGGCATCGATCTGCTCCCGGGTGATCTCCCGGCCGTAACCGAACGGCGCCGGACTGGTCGGGGCCGGTCCGCCACGCTGGTCCCACAACCGCAACAGCCGGGTCCGGCCGGTGCGATCCCGGAAGTTGGCGTGGTTGACGTCAACTCCCCAATCGACCACCCCGAGTATCACTCCCCGCCCGTCTACATCGGACAGTTCGGCCACTTGCCGGAGGGCGGACGGCGCGGCGCCGGCGGCCGGCACCGAACGAGCGAGGGCCGGTCCGTAGCGGCGGCTCGCCTTCATGCTCAGCACGGCCGGATGCCGCCGCACCTCGACAACCCGATCCAACGGCACCCGGGCCGTCACCACGTCCCCGAACCTGGCCACCACCCTCAGGTGGGGCACCCGGGCCCGCTGGTCCCGCAACCGCGCCACG
Source organism: Actinophytocola sp. (assembly GCF_035942955.1). Classification (GTDB taxonomy): domain Bacteria; phylum Actinomycetota; class Actinomycetes; order Mycobacteriales; family Pseudonocardiaceae; genus DASYTH01. Next base: position 7,241 of record NZ_DASZCQ010000027.1, read on the forward strand.
ACCGCGACCTCCACGCCGGGCGCGGCTTCCCCCAGCGGACTGCCGGTATGACGCAGTAGCAGCGCCTTGAGCCCAGGGTCGAACTGGGGGATATCCGCCATGACGTGCCACCCTCGATTCGCTGTGCGGCCCTACTCCGAGCCGCCCCCCTCGGCCTTGGCCCGAGCGGGGGTTCGCGTTCGCGTTGGAGCGAGCGCGGTTCCCGCGTCGTGAGTGATCTCGGCGACCCGTTCCGCACCGAGCAGCGCGGCCAGGTCGGGCAGGACCTTGTGCCAATCTTCAGTGGCGGGGAACTGCTTGGTGTTCATAATGATCGTCGCCAGGACCACCACCTGGTCGAGGGCCTTGACGTCCACCTGGTCGGGACACAGCCCGGCATCTGCGGCGGCGTTCAATGCGGACACCACATCCGCGGTGGCGAACGGCGCCAGCTTGGGGACGGCCAGCACGCGGTCCTCGGTGACCTGCGCACCTTCCTTGCGTGCCGCCGTGACGACGTCCGCGGCGGCGATCACAATGCCGGGGACATCCTCGCCGAGCGCCAGCTCGACCGCTCGTTGTTGCTCTACAATGGACTGTTTGGCCTGCTGGGTGGCCATGAAGGCACCCATCGCGGCGCGAACGTCCGCGCTCGCGGGCATCGCGGAGACCAGAATCGCGTTGCGGCTGAGCCGCTGCACCTCCCGGTCCTGGAACGACAGGATGAGCCAGGGCAGCAGTGCGTTCATGCCTGCCTCCTCTCCTTGGTCGGTGACCCTGGCTCAGTTGCTGAAGGCCATCAGCATCACGATCGGCAGCATCATGTTGTTCGCGCCGCCGCCGTCCTGGTTCATCGTCGTCATCAGCAACAGCGGGATCATCATGGACTTGCCGTCGGTGGTGATGTTGTCGGACGGCTTGTCGTTGGCGGGATGGGTGTGTCGGGCCAACTGGTCGCCGAGCGACTGCTGCGCCATGAGGGACATCATCATGCTCGTCATCGCCTGGTCCTGGACATTGCGCCGGAGCTTGGCGATGGCGGCGCGGTTCTGCCGGCGTGCTCTGGTCACCTCGGTGCGAACCTTGCGCAGGTCCCGGCGTTGCCGCTCGACCAGCGCGGTGGTGCTGGTCAGCCGGGTGGACAGGCCGGTGACGTCCTTCTGCACGGTGTTGAGACGGTCGGTGTTCCGGTTGATCCCGGTACGCAGGCTCTGTACCGCCGCGTCGAACTGCTGCTTGCTCACCACACTCTGGGACAGCTGAATGGTGGCCCGCCCCTGCGGGGTGTTGAGCATCGCGGTCGACACGCCGCCGCCGACCGGAGTCGACGTTCTCGGCAGCGGCGCCCGCGCCGGCGTGGATCCTCGGAACAGGTTGAACATCGGGTCGGGCAGGCCGAGCAGGCCCGGCAGGAACTCCGACTCGTCGTCGCCTTCGTCGAAGGACTCGTCGTCCTCGTCATAGGACTCGTCCAGCGACTCGTCATAGGACTCATCGAGTGTCTCGTCGTACGACTCAGCCACGGGCATTACACTTCTCCTTCCGGTTGCACCACTTGTTCGTCCACAACGGACTGTGGGGCCGTCACCACCCGCGCTTGCATACCGACCCGGGCGAGTGCGGGCTCCACCCACTGCAGCAACGCATTGGTGTCCGGCAGCTGCCAGCCGGGTCCGCCGGCGCCCTGACAGTGCGAGCACAGCTGGTTCAAACCCCAGCAGCGCGGGCAGGCGCCGAAGACGGCCGCGATGTGCTGGACCATGGCCAGCGCGGTGGTCAGGTTCGTGCGCAGCCGGCCGAGACGCCGGCGTGCGGAGGCGAGCCGGCGTTCCAGCCGGTCCGTGTCGTCGGGCGTGGATTCGGCCGTGCTGACCAGTTGGCGAAGCAGGGCGGCCATCATGGGGTCGTTCGGCTGCCCGTCCGCCGCCGACTCATCGGCGCCCGTGAGGCCCAACCGCTGGGCGAGCAGGGTGGCGACCGCTGCGTCCATCGGCTAGCACCCCTCGAAATCTTCGTCGTCCTCGGCGTCCTCGCCCGCGCTGTCGCCGGGCATCGACGGTTCCGCGGCACCGAGATATCCGGCGTACTCCTCCCAGAGCGTCTCGGTGGCCACCGCGGCGGTCAGGTTCTCGGCGTCGTCACCGGCCTCCGCCGTGTCGCCCACCGACGCTGGTGCCGGCGGGTTCGCCGGGCGGCCACCCGCGAGCTGGGTCAGGGCCGGTACCAGCGCGGCCAGCTGTGCGATCAAGGCGCTGATCTCGGGCGTTCCGCCGGCCGGTTGGGGCGTCGTGGGCGGCCTTCTCCGGGTTGCGGGTGGGGGAACCCGGGGCGGGAGCGACGGTCGTGCCGGTCGACGCGGCGGTGCGGGAGCACCGGGGCCCGAGGCGGCCTGGACGGCGCCGAGGCCCGCCCCGACCAGACCGCCGACAAGGGCACCCCACGGGCCGGCCGCGAGACCCGTGGCCGCACCCTGTGCCGCGCCGCCGAGCACACTGCCCAGCCAGCGCCCCACGTCCTCCGGGCTGTCCGGGAGGTCGGCATCCGAAAGCCCTTCAGCGAAGCTGCCCACCCACTCGAACGGCACGACCACGCCATCGAGCAACTCGGGCGTTTCGACCCGGCCGTTGGCATTCACCGATGACCACCTGCCATGAAGCGCGACACCGCAATGACACGGTGATCCTCACGGTCGTCCATCACCGGTACGTCGTCGCCGGCGTCAGCCGGACGTCACCACCGGCGGCCGAGGAACCGGGGGAGGATGGCGGAAAGCTCCTACCGAAGTAGTTCGCCGCGGCAAACCTGATGATCGGCGAATCATGTTGCCGCAATGGGCGGGGCGTCGGTGGGCCCGGCTAACGTGGGGGAGTGCGGGTTGCGACGTGGAATGTGAACTCGGTGAAGCAGCGGGTGCCGCGGTTGTTTCCGTGGTTGGACCAGCGGCGGCCGGATGTGGTGTGTCTGCAGGAAACGAAGTTGCCGGATGCGGCGTTCGGGGAGTTGCTCGGGGAGGAGTTGGCGCGGCGGGGGTATGAGGCGGCCGTTCACGGCGAGGGGCGGTGGAACGGGGTGGCCATCCTGTCGCGGGTGGGGTTGGACGACGTCGAGGTGGGGTTGGCGGGGGCACCGGGGTTTCCGGAGCCCGAGGCGCGTGCGGTGGCGGCGACGTGCGGCGGGGTAAGGGTGACGTCGGTGTACGTGCCGAACGGGCGGGTGCCGGAGTCTGAGCACTATCACTACAAGCTGGCGTGGCTCGAGGCGCTGCGGGAGGTGGTGGGAGCCGGGCCGGACGCGGCGATCGTGTGCGGGGACATGAACATCGCGCCGACGGACGCGGACGTGTTCGATCCCGAGGCGTATGTGGGGCAGACCCATGTGACGGCGCCGGAGCGGGCGGCGCTGGCCGAGCTGCAGGCGCTGGGGCTGCGGGACGTGGTGCGGGACCGGTGGCCGGGGGAGCGGGTGTTCACCTACTGGGACTACCGGGCCGGCATGTTCCACCAGGATCTGGGGATGCGGATCGATCTGGTGCTGGCGACCGAGAAGGTGGCCGACCGGGTGCGGGCGGCCTGGGTGGACCGGCACGCGCGCAAGGGAACCGGGCCGAGCGATCACGCTCCGGTGATCGTCGATCTCGATGAGGCGCCGGACGGCGACATCGGGCCCGTCGTGCCGCCGCCGTCCGCGCCGGCGGTCCGGAAGCGGGCGGTCAAGCTGCCGCAGTCGAAGTGACCGCAGGCCGATTCGTCCAATCGCCGGCCGGGGCCGAGCGGGCATGATCCGCGGCATGCGCACATCGGAGAGCACGAAGCGGGCCACGGGAACCTTCGACATCACGTCGTGGGACGAGGAGGCCTACGACGAGCGGGACGGCGTCACGCTTGGCCGGGCCCGGCTCGCCAAGACCTTCCACGGAGACCTGACCGCAACCAGCGAGGTGGAGCTGCTTGCGGTGCACGTCGGGGGCGAGGGCGCCGCGTACGTCGCCGTCGAGCGGGTCACCGGCAGCCTGCACGGGCGGCGGGGCGGCTTCGTCCTCACCCACGCCGCGGGGCAGGCGCACGGGATGACGGTGGCCGTCGTTCCGGGGTCGGCGACGGGCGAGCTGTCCGGGCTCACCGGGGCGATCACCATCGTGCGGCACGAGGACGGCTCGCACGAATACAGCCTCGACTACCAGCACGTTTGACGGATCGCTATTGACCCGCAACGGATCAGTGGTGTAAGCCAACTCATGGGGATATGTCGAATGTAGACATCATCCGCGGAGGTCGTCATGGCCGGTAGCACCGAAGCTGATCCCGCTGTCACGTCCGAGGTCTTTCCCTTAGGCAGGAGCCGCCCGCCGCTCGGGCTGGACGATCTGCCCGAGCCCGAGCAGGTGTTCAAGGTGCCAAGGCTCGGATTCCTGCAGATCGTCCAGTTCGTGATCGGCCCCAGCCTGATCGCGCTGGGCATCTCGATCGGCAGCGGGGAGTGGCTGCTCGGCCCGCAGGCGGTCGGCTCCTTCGGCTTCGTCGGCATCGGCTGGGTCATCACCGTGTCCGCCGTGCTGCAGACGTTCTACAACGTGGAGGTCTCCCGCTACGTGGTGGCGACCGGTGAGGTTCCGGTCGTCGGCTGGGGCCGGGTGCCACCCGGGTGGAAGTTCTGGATTCCGTTCTCGCTCATCGTGTTCTACTTCGCGTTCATCTTCGGCGGTTGGGCGGCCAGCGCCGGCCAGGGGTTGTTCGCGCTGATCGTCGGGCGGGTGCACCGGCCGGACGAGCTCGAGTACACCCGGCTGCTCGCGATCGGCCTGCTGCTCGTGGTCTTCCTCATCACGGTGCTGGCCCGCAAGGTCTCGCGCGCGCTCGAGCTCTCCAACTGGGTCATGGTCGGCGTGCTGCTCTCGGTCCTGATCGTCGTCGACCTGGCGATCGTGCCGATGTCGGTGTGGTGGGACGGAATCCGCGGGCTCATCACGCCATCGGCGCCACCGGCGGGAATCACCGCGACCACGCTCGGCGCGCTCGCCGGCTTCACCGCGCTCGCCTCCGGCCTGAACTGGTACGCCATGGCCCACTACCGGGACAAGGGCTACGGCATGGGGCACCGGGTGGGCTTCATCTCCGGGATGCGCGGTGAGCGGCAGGAACTGCTGCCGGTCGGGGTGACCTTCCGCGACACTCCGGAGAACACGTCCCGGTGGCAGCGGTGGTACCGGCTGCTGGTGATCGACCAGTGGGTGGTGTTCTTCATCGGCGCCATGATCGGCATGCTGCTGCCCACGATTCTCATGGCGCACGTGGTGGCCACCAGCGGCGAGAAGCCGACGACGGGCAACGTGCCCACGTTCGCCGCCGAGAAGCTGGGCGACCAGTACGGCTCGGGCATGTTCTACCTGATGCTGGCGGTCGGGGTGCTCATCCTGTTCTCCACACAGCTGGGCATCTTCGAGGCGCTGGTCCGCAACTTCACCGACTCGGTGCATGCGACCAGCCCGCGGATGCGGCGGATCCTGGAAGGCGATCCGCGGCGGTTCTACTACCCGTACATGCTGCTCGTGCTCGCGGTCATCGCCATCATGATCCACCTTGCGCAGCCGGTGCGGCTGGTGCAGATCTCGGCGAACATGTCGAACCTCGGCGCGCTGATGTTCCCGTTCATGTTGATGTACCTGAACTCCCGGCTGCCCCGCGCGGCGCGACCACGCGTGTGGCACTACGTGATCCTGGTGCTCAACGTGCTGTTCTTCGGGTTCTTCTTCGTCAACTTCGTCTACGAGCAGTTCACCGGGACCGCGCTGGTCAGGTTCTAGGTTCGGCGGACGGTCGGGAAGGTGTCGCGCAGGATCGACAGCAGGGTGTCGGTGAGCAGCCGCTGCACGTGCTCGCGGGGCATGGTCTCGCGGACCAGCCACTCCCGGGCGGCGGCCTTCACCAGCCCGCCGTAGGCGCGGATCATGGCGCGTAGCTCGTCCCGGTGCGCGCCGACGTTGGCCAGGTCGACGGCCTCGAGGACCCGTTGGGCCGCGATGTCGTCGGCCTCGGCCAGGATCCGCTCGACCTCCGGGTCGTCGCCGACGCCTTCCGCGCCGATCACCGCCAGCCAGGTCTTGGGATGCACGGACACCATGTCCAGGAACCACGACACCGCGCCCTCGACCCGCTCGGCCAGCGAGCCCTTGGGAAGGCGTTGGACGGCGTGCTCGGGAAAGGTCACCATCTGCCGGACGACCTCGAGGTAGAGGTCGCGCTTGGTGCCGAAGTAATGGTTGATCAGACCGCGGGCCACGCCGGCCTCGCGGGCCAGCTCGGTGGTGGACACCGCGGAGTACGGTCGCTCACCGAACAGCTTGATGGCACAGCTGAGGATCTGCTCGCGGCGGCGGTCCGGCTCGAGTCTTCGCCAGCGGGGCGCCGGGCTGCTCACTGCGTCACCAGATAATCGGACAGGTCCAGGGTCCTGGTTCGCCGATGGTACTCCGACACCAGGCCCGGCCAGTTGGTGGAGACGCGGCCGTTGCCGTCGCGGTACCAGCTGCTGCACAGTGTCCACACGCTACGTTCGAGCCGCCGCTGCACCTCCTCGTCGAACCGGTCGGCCACCTCGGGCCGGACGTCCAGATAGGACGCACCGGCGGCGAGCTGCTCGACGGCCTGTCGGATGTAGCGGGCCTGCCGCTCGAGCATGTAGATGATCGAGCCGCAGCCGAGGTTGGTGTTCGGGCCGTACATCATGAACATGTTCGGGAACCCGGGCACCGCCATGCCGTAGTACGCCCGCGCGCCGGAGCTCCAGGCCTCGCTCAGCTCGCGGCCGGCCAGCCCGTGCACCTTCATCGGGCCGAGGAACTCCGTGGTGCGGAAGCCGGTTCCATAGATGATCGTGTCGACCTCGTGCACCACACCGTCTTCTGTGGACACTCCAGTCGGGGTGATCTCGGTGATCCGGCCGGTCTCCACGTGCACGTTGGGTTGGGCCAGCGCGGGGTAGTAGTCGCTGGCGAACAGCACGCGCTTGCAGCCGGCCGGGTAGTCCGGGGTGAGCTTGGCCCGCAGCGCCGGGTCCTTGATCTGCTTGGTGCGCAAGGCGAGCGCGAGCAGGTCGACGAGCTTGGTGATGGCGTTGTTGCCCTTGAGGCCCATCGTGCCGAACTCGCAGAGCCCCCAGAAGAACGCCCGCTCCACCAGCTGCGCCCGCGGCACCCGGCGGTACAGGGCGTGCTGCCAGCGCCGGTACACCGTGTCGGTCTTGGGCACGACGTACGGCGCCGACCGCTGGAACACCGTCAGGTGCTCGACCCGCGGCTGGATCTTCGGCACGAACTGGATGGCGCTGGCCCCGGTGCCGATCACCGCGACGCGCCGGCCGGTCAGGTCGTGGTCGTGGTCCCACAGCGCGGAGTGGAAGCTGTGCCCGCCGAACGTCTCCCGGCCCGGGATGTCGGGCCACGCCGGGCGGGACAGCTGGCCGACCGCGGGCACCAGCACGGTGGCCTGGAAGGTGGCGCCGGTGCTCGTCTCCACCCGCCACAGCCCGCGATCGGCGTCGAAGGCCACGGCGGTCACCTCGGTGTCGAACCGGATGTGCGGCGTGACGCCGTACTTGTCCGCGGTGCGCTTGAGGTAGGCGTGGATGTCCGCACGCAGCGAGAACCGCATCGGCCATTCGGGGTTGGGCTCGAAGGAGAACGAGTAGTACGGCGACGGGATGTCGCATCCGGCGCCGGGATAGGTGTTCTCCCGCCACACTCCGCCGAGGTCGGCGGCGCGCTCGAGCACGACGATGTCGTGGAAGCCGGCGCGCTTGAGCTCCACGGCCATGCCGATGCCGCCGAAGCCCGCTCCGACGATCAGCACGGACGGCCGCTCGGAACGCGGCATACGCGCCCTCCCGGATCTATTGGCGATCGGTCAACAACCTACCACGGGTTCTTCCCGTCGATCAGGAGCCGGGCGAGCACGGCCGTGAACCGCTTCGGCTCGACGCCGGCCGGCGGCTCGCCGAAGTACTCGACGGTGAGGAAGTAGCCGACCATCGCGGACATCATGACGGTGGCGGCCGCGGCGGCGTCCTCCTTCACGGCGGGGCTGGGCGCCTTGAGTAGCAGATCGGCGATGCCCAGCTCGACGCCGCGCTCGACCATGGTGTCCTGCACCCGGCGGGCCAGGTCCGGCGCCTTGCCGCGCTCCCACAGCAGGATCGCGATCATCGGCAGTAGCTCGCGGAGGAAGTCGAGATCGGCCAGCAGCTGGGTGGCAAGGGCGTCGACCGGGGGAGCGTCCGGCGGCGCGAGGGACATCTGGGCCGCCGGGTCCTTGCGCACCCGGATCATCTCCCGGTCGATGACCGCCGCGAGCAACTCCGCCTTGTCCTTGAAGTGCCGGTAGAAGCTCCCGCTGCCCGCCGAAAGGCCGGCGCCGGCCTCGATCGCCGTGATCGGGGTGCCGGCGACCCCCCGCTCGGCGAACAGCTGGAGCGCGACGTCCATGAGCCGTTCGCGAGTGTGAGGGGCCATGTACCGAATGCTACTGATGGGCGAACCCTGTGGTGTCCGATGCGCGGCGGTGATCTACCGTGGTGCGCCAAGGTACGGCGAGGAGGAACTGTGGCCCGCGATCCCGACACGATTCAGCGTGAGATCGAGCAGGCGCGTGACGCGCTGGCGTCGACCCTTGATCAGCTCAGCACCCAGGCCAACCCGAAGCGGTTGGTGGAGGGGGCCAAGGCGAGCGCGGTGTCCAAGCTGAACGATCCGAAGGTCAAGTACCCGCTGATCGGGCTGGCCGCCCTGATCGTGCTGCTGCTCCTGCGCAAGCTGTTCAGCTAGGCGAGGCGGTGGGCTCGGCGGAGTCGGCCTCCCGGGCGCGCGGGCTCGGCGTCTTCCTGGCCGGCTTCCTGTCCGCCTTGGCGGGCTCGGCGTCGGACGCCTCGCCGTCGGGCGCGGACGCGTCGTCCGGCGAGGCGGCGGGCGTCGGCTCGGACTTGGTCATCCGGGCGGTCAGGTAGGCCGTGGTGAACTGAACCGCGTCGCCGTTGAGCAGGTGCACCACGGTCCGGTACTCGTCGTCCGGGGCGAGCTGCTCGACGAGCTGGTCGGTCCGGTCCCTGGCGGCGATGATGCCCGGCGCCTTGGCGGTCAGCTTCTTGCCGCGGCCGGAGACCGTGATCGTCCAGTCGTCACCCTCGGGCACGTAGTTCGCTTCGATCGGCTCGGCCATCGCGTCCGCCCCACTCTCGTGTCCCACGCATCACTACCGTGGACCCCGCCACACCACCTTGCATGACGCACTTAACCCAATTGCACCCGGTCTCGCCGTCGTAGGCATCCCCCGGATGATCGAATCGATCAAGTCGTGGCCGGTGTCACGCCGGCTAGGCCGACTGGGCGGGCTGGCCACCGATCTCGCGCAGCCGGGCGATCAGCTCGACGGTCTGCATGCCGCACAGCTCGGCCATCCGCTCCAGCGCGGCGATGTCCAGGTGCACCTCGGGGGTCTGGGTGCCGCTCTCCTCGGCCAGCTTGCCGCTGGCCCAGCGGCGCAGCGGGAGCAGCTCGGGCGCCCGGTCCCGGACGACCTTGCGCAGGTCGATGCGGATCCGGCCGACCGGGACATCGGTGAACACCCGCTCGTGCACGCGCGCGAGCAGCTCGTGCGGCAGCTCGCCGAGCGCGCGGCAGATCTCGACGAACCGCACGACCGAGACCTGCCGGGTGCCGAGCTCATAGGTGGCCAGAGTTTGCAGGGAGATGTCGCTCTGCAGCCGCTCGTTGAGGTCCTTGCGCGTCCAACCCCGCTGCTTGCGCAGCCGGCGGATCTCGTCGCCGAGAACCCGCTGGTAGGTCGCCACGTCGAGCTGCACCGTCGCCCCTTTCCGGACCGCGGCGGTCGGTTGACCGACCGCCAACACCAGGTGGAAGCAACGAGAGCGCGTTCGATTACGCGGGTTGGCAGAACTCTTTGCCACAGTTCGCCCAAATGGGCGTATCCCGTCCGGCTGGACGCCGCAACGGGTGCTAGCCGATCCCTTAATTCACGCAGCCATCCGCGCTGGGCGTGGACGGCTGCTGCCGGGCCGGCCTGGTCACCGAATCCATCGTCAGCGGTCCCCGGCCCGTTAGCTGCTGGCCGGCGCCGGGGTCGAAGTCCTTGCCGATCAGGACGGTGACCCGGCCCTTCGGCAGGTTCTTGTCGGGCTCGGCCGGGATGTCGCCGAGCGCGCTGGCCACCAGCTCGCCGTTGTGCTCCTCGCCGGCGGCGAACCGGACCACGGACTTGGCGCGGGCGCTGGCGTTGCCGGTCTCACCGGCCCGGAAACCACGGGCGGTCAACGACCGCGACACCTGGTTGGCCAGCCCGTTGCGGCCGGAGGCGTTGCGCACGTCCACCGTGATGGCCTTCTCGGAGGCCTCGCCACCGGGCGCCGGAGCGGAGCTGGACGGCGTGCCGCCGTGCAGCAGACCCTGCACGAAGTCGCGCACCTCGCTCGGGTTCACCTCGACGGCGTCGCCGTCGTTGGGTGTCTGCAGGGCAAGGCTGCCCACCGGAATGGTCCTGAACTCGAGGTTGCCGCCGGTGAAGTTCATCATCTGCTGGGCGAACTCGATGACGTTCCAGTTCTGGTCGAGCACGACGGACTTCTGCACCGCCTGCCGCAGCTTCTCCAGGGTGTCCGAGCCGGGTGTGAGCGCGTCGGAGGAGAACACCTTCTTCGCCATGCCGGCCATGAAGACCTGCTGGCGGATGATCCGGTCGAGGTCGCCGTTGGGCAGGCCGTGCCGCTGCCGGACGAAGGCCAGGGCGGGGGCGCCGGACAGGGTCTGCGGGCCGGCCGGCAGGTGCGCGCCGGACAGGTCGTCGTCGACCGGGTTGTTCAGGCAGACGGCGATGCCGCCGATGGCGTTGGTGATGTCGTAGAAGCCGAGCAGGTTCACCTCGGCGTAGTGATCGATCGTCGCCCCGGTCAGCTCCTCGAGCGTGGCGATCAGGCTCTTGGCGCCCTCCTGGTTGGACTGCACCTCGATCTTGGCCTGGTCGCGCTCGCCGTCCCGGCGCAGGCGCTCCATGGCCTCGTTCTTCGCCCTGGCGTAGGCAGAGTTGATCTTGTGCTTGCCGTAGCCGGGGATGTCGACGTAGGAGTCGCGCGGCGTGGACACCCCGATGGCCTTCCCGCCGTCGTTCGGGATCCGGATCATGATCAGGGTGTCGGTGTTGAGCGTGCCGTCCGCCCGGCCCGCGGTGAGCTCGGCGAGCAGCTCCTTGGACAGCGGGTTGCCCTGCGCGTCGGTGCGGCTGTCCATGCCCACCAGCAGGATGTCGATGGCGCCGTCGGCCGGGCGCTCGGTCGGCGGGCCGCTGATGACGTCCTGCCTCGTCATGCCGTCGGCCCACTCGTTGAGCTTGGACCAGTAGTAACCGGTGGCGGTGAGCACCAGCAGGGACGCCACCGTCAGCACGACCTTGGCGCCGACGAACCGCGGCCCGGTCCGGCGGGAGCGGGTGCGGATCGGATCACGCCGCGGCTGCCAGCGGGCGTCGGAGACGCGCGACGCGTGCGGCTCGGTCGCCTGATCGGAGTGGGGGTAGCCCCCTGACCTCGGCGGCCGGTAGTTCACGCCGTGCTCCTCCCGTCGCGTGCGTGGAATACCCCCTGAGCGGTAGACGTGCGAGCTGCTCGCGGGTATGGCCCAGCGTGACATATATCGCACTCCGCGCTCCGTCCGGCACGCGGATCTCCACCCGGAATGGCGCCGGGCCGGCGCGCTACCGGGTGGCCTCCGGCACGGGCCGTGACCGGGCCCTGACCAGCACGGCCGGCTGGCTCTGCCAGGCCGCGACGGCCAGCGCGACCGCCAGGGTCACGCCGTGCACGGCCAGGCCAGGGCCGCTCATCGTGGTGATCATCGGCGGGATGCAGGCGATCGCGGTGAGCAGCCATGGCCACGGCCGGGCGGTGGTCTGGATCCGCACGCAGTGCACCAGGTACCAGCCGAGCAGCAGGTGGATGAGGTTGGCGATCGGGTCCAGCGGCAGCCCGAACACGCTCGGCGCGGTGCTGGCGCCGGTGATGCCGGTGACCGCGAACCCAAGCAGGCCGAGCGCGCCGTAGGCCACGCCGATGGCGGCCGCGATCGCGTCCAGGTGCGGCACCGGCCGGCCCGCCGGTTCGGGGTCGGCCTCGGCGCCAGCGGCCTCCGGTGGGCCGGATTTCCGCTCGAACAGGACGAAGGCCAGCATCGTCGGCACGCCGATCAGGGCGAGCGCCAGGACGGTGCGCGGCTGGGTGAGCCAGTCCACGCCGGTCGTGGGCAGGCCGGCGGTGCGCGCCGCGCCGATCACTCCGGCCACCAGCAGCATCGAGCACAGGAACACCAGGTAGGCGGTCATCGGCGCGTCCCGAAGGGCGGCGATGGCGCGCGCCGGCGGGCTGCCGGCGATCGCCCGGGCGCCGTCCGCCCTTGGCAGCGCGACAAGGCAGACCTGGATCAGGCCGACGAGCAGGACGCCGCCGAGCGACGGGATGAACGAGGCGTACGCGGTCGGCTCGGCGATGAGCAGGCGGGGGTGGTCGGTGGCGGTGGTGAGCGCGACCAGCCCGCCGAACCCGGCCAGCGCGGTGATCACCAGCACCGGCCGGGAGATCCGCCACAGCGCGCCGTCGGCGTAGTGGAACGCCAGCTGCTGGAACAGCAGGGCGACCAGGATCCCGCCGGCGTGCGCGGCCACCGTGCCGTGGCCGGCAAGGCCGATCGCCAGCACCGCGACCAGCAGCGCGAGCGGGGTGCCAAGCGGGTGCCTGCGGTGCAGCCAGCACATCGCCGGGGTGGCCGCGACGACGAGCAGGTACAGGCCGAGTAGCCACAACGGCTGGAGCACGATCCGGCCGAACGCGGCGATGGCGCCGTCCGGCGCCTCGAGCAGCTCCAGCGACAGCGGCACGACCAGCCAGGCGGTGACGAAGGCCAGCACCGGGCGCAGCAGCCAGCCGATCTGGTCGGCCAGGTAGCTGCCGAACCCGCCGCCCGAGTCCACGGTGGCCCGCAAGGCGAGCAAGTTGGCGTGCCCGCCGGCCAGGAAGAACAGCGGCACCAGCTGCAGCAGCCAGGTCAGCGGCCAGGCCCAGTCGGCGCGGGCCGAGCCCCAGTAGCCGAGGGCCAGGATCGACTCGGCGAGCACGATGCCGGCGAGGCTGACGATGCGCAGGAAGCCGAGGTAGCTGGACTGGGCCCGCTCGGTGGCCGAGAGCCGGGGCTCGGGCGGGTGGGTGTGCCGGCGGCTCCTGCGGGTCAGGCCCGGGGTCCGCGCGGCGATCAGCAGCACGATCACCAGGAGCCCGATCGTCCACGGGCCGATCGGCTCGCTGCGCGGCGGGCCCCAGCGCTGGTGCCAGGAGTTGACGACCAGGCCCACCGAGTAGAGCGAGGCCACCACCTGGCACAGGCCGGCGGACCCGCGCGGGTTGATCTCGCACATGGCGTGCATGTCGGCGGAGAGCCGGTCGTCGAGCCGCTTGCGCAGGGCGGGATCGAGCGGCTGGCCCTTGGCGTCGGCGTAGCGGAGCAGGTCGTAGCCCAGGTCGTGCGCCTTGCACCCGACGCCGTAGTCCCAGCGCGTGTTGTCGTCCCCCCATGGCGAGGAGCAGCCACCCGCGGCGTGCACGGCCCTTGTGGTGCCGTCCGGGGCCGGCATCCGCTCCGGGACGTGGCCGATGACCGCGGTGAAGTCGGCCGGGATGTCGGCGAGCGGGTCGCGGCCGGACCCGGGGTCCAGCAGCACGGTGATCGCCCGCTCGGCCTTGGCCGCGTCGCCGGTCGGCGGGTGCACGGCAGGAGCGCCCGGCCGCGACGCGGTCACGGCGAACGCGGCGGCGATCAGCACGACCACCGTGAGCCAGCCGAGGCTGGGCAGCTGGATGGTCACGCGCGGGCGGACCCGCATGCTAAGCGGGACGAACGTGGAGACCCATGGGCCAGAGGCTACCGGCCCGCATTGGACCAAGTGGGTGAATTAACGTGGGGTACCGCTGGATGACCGGTCCTCGATCGGGTCACCCCCAGCGTGGGCGCGCACGCGGTGTGGTGTGCGCACAC
>NZ_DASZCQ010000028.1:0-12345 GCF_035942955.1 Actinophytocola sp.
GCTGACGCCCCTATGGGGGCGTCGGCACCCCAAAACGACGATCTTGGTGGAGAGTCAGCCGGTCAGGGTCGGGACCTGATCGAGCAGGTGCAGGTCCCAGCCCTCGCGTTCGCACCAGTCCTCGGCCTCCTCACGGCTGACCGGGGTGGCGCCGATGGGCCGGTCACCGCCTAGCCGGGTCCAGCCGTCGGGGGCCAGCACGTGTAGCTGTCCCTCGCGGAGGGCCAGGAGCCGGCCGGCGGGGAAGGCCATGGTCGGCTCCGTGCGCAGAAACCGCACCGTCATGTCTTCAGATCTTCCCACCCGGGGCGGGTTTCGCGCTCGGGGTAGCCGGATCGGGTATCTGGGACGGGTCGGGTGCATCTGGGATGGGTTGGGGTGCTTGACCTCCAGTGCGGTGGAGGTCGGATTCTGTCCAGGAAAAGCGGATGCCTGGGTGGTGGGAATCCCTTACGGTCGGGAGGGGTGTGGAGGGGATGATCATGACTGAGTGGAGTGGGACCCGACATAGACGCGGCTCCAGTGTCGAGGCTTTGCGACGACTGGGGCCGTATTTGCGACCGGTGCGGTGGCGGATCGTCGGCTCGATGGTTGCCGTGCTGGGGTCGATGCTGTGCGGGCTGACGATTCCGCTGGTGATGCAGCGGATTTTGGACGGGCCGGTGGCGCACCGGGAGATTGGTCTGCTGCCCTGGTTGGTGTTGGGGGTGGCGGGGCTGGGGGCGACGGAGGCGCTGCTGTTCTTTGTTCGGCGCAAGCTGATGACCAGGCCGATCACCCAGGTCGAGGCGCGGCTGCGGGCCGACCTTTACCGGCATCTGCAGCGGTTGCCGATCACGTTTCATGACGGGTGGCAGTCGGGACAGTTGCTGTCGCGGGCGGTGTCGGATCTGTCGACGTTGCGGCGGTTCATCGCGTTTGCGGCGATTTTCCTTGTGGTCAACAGTATTACGCTGGTGCTCGGGCTGGGCGTGCTGTTCGTGCTGTCGCCGGTGCTCGGGGTGATCTCGCTGTGCTGCGCGGCGCCGCTGATTCTGATCTCGACGAAATATGAGACCAGGTACAAGGTGCTGGCGCGGCGCAGCCAGGATCAGGCCGGGGATCTGGCGACCACGGTCGAGGAGTCGGTGCTGGGGATCCGGGTGCTGAAGGCGTTCGGGCGCGGGCGGCACCTGGCCGGCAAGTTCGTCCGGCAGGCGCGCGAGCTGCGCGGGACGGAGCTGCACAAGGCGCGGGTGGTGGCGCTGCTGTGGGCGGCGATCATCGTGCTGCCGGAGTTGAGCATCGGCGGGCACCTGCTGTTCGGGGCGCTGGGCATCGCCAACGGGACCATGACGATCGGCACGCTGGTGGCGGCGGTGACGGTGGCGACGTACCTGCGCTGGCCGACGGACTCGATCGGGTGGCTGCTGGCCGAGACGAACCAGGCGGCCAGCGCGTGCGAGCGGTACTGGGAGATCCGTGACGCGGAGGTGACCATCACCGATCCGGAGCGGCCGCGGCCGCTGCCGGAGCCGGTGCGCGGGCACGTCCGGTTCGAGAATGTCCACTTCGGACACGATGGGGCAAAGCGCGAGGTGCTCCGCGGGGTCAACCTGGATGTCCGTCCGGGTGAGACGATCGCGATCGTCGGCGCGACCGGAACCGGTAAGACGACGCTGACCACGCTGGTCCCCCGGCTCGCCGACGTCACCGGCGGGCGGATCACGATAGACGGGGTCGACATCCGGTCGCTGACCCTGGACGACCTGCGCTCGGTGGTCGCCACCGCGTTCGAGGAGCCGGTGCTGTTCTCGGCGAGCGTCCGGGAGAACGTGGCCCTCGGCGCGGTTGGGGCCGGCGACGAGGCGGTGCGCGAGGCGCTGCGGATCGCCCAGGCCGAGGAGTTCGTCGACGCGCTGCCATGGGGACTGGACACGCGGATCGGCGAGGAGGGGCTGTCCCTGTCCGGCGGGCAGCGGCAGCGGCTGGCGTTGGCGCGGGCCGTGGTCGGCCGGCCGGCGGTGCTCGTGCTGGACGACCCGCTGTCCGCATTGGACGTTGCGACCGAGGCCGAGGTGGAGCGCGCGCTGCGCAGCGTGCTGCACGGGGTGACCGCGCTGGTGGTCGCGCACCGGCCGAGCACGGTGCAGCTCGCCGACCGGGTGGCGCTGCTGGCCGACGGCAGGATCGCCGCGGTGGGCACGCACTCCCAGCTGCTGGCCAACAACGAGGAATACCGAAACCTACTGTCCACTCTGGACATCGAGCGGAGCGAGGTGGTGGCATGAGCACGCAGCCGGTTCCGGCCACCACCGAGCAACAGTGGCGCGGGGTGGCCGCCGAGGACATCGCCGACGTCAACCGGACCGTCGGCCTGCGGCTGCAGAAGCGGTCCCGCCGGCTGCTCGGCTCGCTGATCCGGCCACACATCGGGGGCGCGCTGCTGAGCCTGCTGCTGGTGGTCGGCGAGCAGCTGACCGCGCTGACCGGCCCACTGCTGATCGCGGCCGCGATCGACGTGGGGATCCCGGACGCGATCCACGGTGACCTCGCCGTGCTGGTCTGGTGCGTCGCCGGGTACATGGGCGCCGGGCTGGCCTCGGCCGCCCTGCGCTACCTGTTCCTGCGGCTGGTCGGGCGGGTCGGGCAGGACGTCATCCTCGAGCTGCGCCGGCGGATCTTCGTGCACGCGCAGCGGCTTTCCCTTTCGTTCCACGAGAAGTACACCTCCGGCAAGGTGATCTCGCGGATGACCAGCGACATCGACGCGCTCAACGACCTGATCGAGGACGGCATGGAGGACCTGCTGTCCGCGGCGCTGTCGGTGGTCGGCATCGCCGTCATGCTGCTGGTGCTCGACGTGCCGCTGGCCCTGCTGGTGCTGGTCGGGTTCATCCCGCTGCTGCTGGTGACCCGGTGGTTCTACCGCAGCTCGCGGCACACCTACCGGGGAACCAGCTCGGCGATCGCGAAGATCATCGTCCAGTTCGTCGAGACGATGAACGGGATGCGCGCGGTGCAGGCGTTCCGCCGCGAGTCCCGCAACCAAGCGATCATGGACGAGCTCAACGACGGGTACCGCCGGGCGCACGCCCGAACCTTCAACCTGGTCGCGACGTACACCATGACCGTGCGGATGGTCGGCAACCTGTCGCTGGCGCTGATCCTGGCGGTCGGCGCCTGGCGGGTCGCCGGCGGCGGCCTCGAGCTGGGCGTGCTGACCGCGTTCACGCTGTACCTGCGCCGGTTCTACGACCCGCTCGACGACATGGCGATGTTCGCCAACACGTACTCGTCGGCCAGCGCCGCGCTGGAGAAGATCTCCGGCCTGCTCGAGGAGACGCCGGACGTCGACGAGCCGCGCGAGCCGGTCACGCTGCCGGACCGGGCCGGCGGGCGGACGGTGACGTTCGACCGGGTGTCGTTCCGCTACGGCCCGGCGACGCCGGTGGTGCTGCCCGAGCTGAGCCTGACCATCCCGGCCGGGCAGACCGTGGCGCTGGTCGGACCGACCGGGGCGGGCAAGTCCACGCTGGCCAAGCTGGTCGCGCGGTTCTACGACCCGACGTCCGGCACGGTCGCGCTGGACGGGGTCGACCTGGCCCGGATCGGCGACGCGGACCTGCGCCGCGAGGTGGTCATGGTGACCCAGGAGAGCTTCCTGTTCGCCGGGTCGGTCGCCGACAACATCGCGCTGGGGCGCCCGAGCGCGAGCCGGGCGGAGATCGTGGCGGCCGCGCGGGCGGTCGGGGCGGACGCGTTCATCGAGCTGCTGCCCGACGGCTACGACACCGACGTGCGCAAGCGCGGCGGGCGGCTGTCGGCCGGGCAGCGCCAGCTCGTGGCGTTCGCCAGGGCGTTCCTCGCCGATCCCGCGGTGCTGGTGCTCGACGAGGCGACGTCCAGCCTCGACCTGCCGACCGAGCGGGCCGTGCAGGCGGCGCTGGAGTCGGTCCTTGCCGACCGGACCGCGTTGATCATCGCGCACCGGCTATCCACCGTGCTGATCGCCGACCGGGTGCTGGTGATCGACGACGGCCGGGTGGTCGAGGACGGCTCGCCGGAGGAGTTGATCGGCGGCGCCGGCGGGCGGTTCGCCACGCTGCACCGAACCTGGCTGGACTCGCTGGTCTAGGAGCTGGAGCAGGTGATCGTCGGGGGCGGGTCGTCGCCGGAGCCGGTGGCGTTGAAGCCGAACGAGGTGGACTCGCCGGGCTGGACGAGGGCGTTCCAGCCCACGTCGGACACGGTCACCGCCGAGCCGTCGCGCACGAGGTCGCCGTTCCACAGGTTGTCGATCGAGTGCCCGGCCGGCAGCTGCCAGCGCACGGTCCAGCCCGTCAGCCGGGATCCGGTGCCGTTGCGCACGGTCACGTTGACCTGGTAGTGGCCCGGCCAGCGGCCGGCCACCTCGTACGAGGCCGCGCAGGACGGCGTCGCGGCCGAGCTGGGCGCCGAGGTGCCGGTGGCGGGCGGCGTGGAGGTGCCGACCGCGGCCGGCTCCCGACCGATCAGCGTCCCGATCACCACGCCCGTGGCGACCAGGACCGCCGCGCCCGCGCCGAGGAGAACGGCCCGCCGCGGGAATCGCCTGGCGGGCAGGACAAGGGTGGGATCGCGCGGGGGTGGCGGTTCGACCGGCTGCCCGGTGGCCAGCGCCTCGTGGACCTCGGACATCAGCGGGCGTTCTGCCGGGTTGTCCCGCAGCATCCACAGCAGCAGGCCGGTGAGCGGGCCGGACCGGCTTGGCGGGGTGATCCGGCTGTGCGCCACCCGCTGCAGCAGCGCGATCGGGTTGTCGTCGTGGCCGAACGGCGGCGTGCCCTCCAGCGCGGTGTACAGGGTGGCGCCGAGGGAGAACACGTCCGACGCGAAGCTGGCCGGCTCGCCGCGGGCCACCTCCGGGGCGAGGTAGGCCGGCGTGCCGACGATCCCGCTGCCGGTCGCCGTGCCGTCGCCGAGGGCGCGGGAGATGCCGAAGTCGGCGATCTTGGCCGTGCCGTCCGCGGCGAGCAGCACGTTGCCCGGCTTGATGTCGCGGTGCACGACGCCCTCGCCGTGCGCCGCGGCCAGCGCCGACGCGATCTGCGCCCCGATCCGGGCGACGGCGTCGGGCGGCAGCGGACCGTCCGCGTCGAGCACCGTCCACAGGCTGCGCGACGGGAAGTACTCCATGATCAGGCACGGCCGCCCGGCGTGCTCGACGGCGTCGTGCACCATGATCGCGTGCGGGTGCCGGACCCTGGCCCCCACCCGGCCCTCGCGCCGGCCGAGCCGGTCGGCCTCCTCGCCGTCGGGCCCGTCGGCGCGCAGCAGCTTGACCGCCACGACCCGGTCGAGCGGCTCATCGCGGGCCCGCCATACCTCCCCCATCGCCCCGCGACCGATCAGGTCCACCAGCCGGTACCGCCCGGCGATCACCTCGGTCACGGCTCGATTCTAGGTCGGTCACAGCAGGATGAACGGCAGCGCGAGCCAGGCGACCGCGATGGCGGCGGCCACGCCGAAGCCGATCCAGCGCCAGATCGGCGTCTGCCGGACCAGCCAGACCGATGGCAGCAGGCCCACCGTCACGACGATGTTGGACCCGATCGCCAGCAACGGGTTGGTGACCGCCAGCGTGGTGGCCAGGGTGAGCACGGCGAAGAGCACCAGCACGAACACGAACGCCGACACGGTCAGGCCGGTCAGCCACGGCACCGGTTCCGGCGGGTGCTCCGGGCGGGGCGGCCAGGCCGGGTGTTCCGGGCGTTCCTCGTCGGACGGCTCGACCACCGACTCCTTGTCGGTCAGCGGGTCGACGTAGGTGACCGGGACGCCCATGGCGGTGGCGACCCGGCCGGCCAGCTGCAGACCGCGGCGCGACACCACGGCGCCGGCCGCGGCGCCCCCGGTGGCCGAGCGCACGACGGCCGAGGCCACCCGTGCCCACTCGTGCAGGGCCTCGGCCAGATCCCGGTCGAGCGCGAGGCTGCCCGGGTCGACCTCGCGCCGGTCCTGCCCGTCGTGCCCGACCAGCACCGCCCGCTCGCCGACCGCGCGCAGCTGCAACCCCGTGTCCTGAACCGTCATCAGCTCCCCGCCAGGCTTGCCAGCACGTAGAAGGCGACCGCGCCCGCGGTGGCCACGTTGAGCGAGTCGACCCCGTTCGCCATCGGGATCCGCACCGCGGCGTCCGCCGCGTCGACCGCCTCCGCGGTCAGCCCCGGCCCTTCCGAGCCGAGCAGCACCGCGACCCGGTCGTCCGGCGAGAGCGCGTCCGCCAGCGGCAGGGTACCGGCCGGCGTCATCGCCAGCACGCGAAAACCCTGATCCCGTAACCACTTCAGCCCGCCCGGCCAGGGCTCGAGCCGGGCGAACGGCACGGCGAGCACGTGCCCCATGGAGACCCGGACGCTGCGCCGGTACAGCGGATCACTGCAGCCGGGGCCGAGCAGGACGCCGTCGACGCCGAACGCGGCGGCGTTGCGGAACAGCGCGCCGAGGTTCTCGTGATCCCCGACGCCCTCGAGCACGGCGAGCCGGCGGGCCCGCGCGACGATCCGCTCGGCCGGCGCGGCCGGAGCCCGGTCGGCCACCGCGAGCACGCCGCGGTTGAGGTGGAAGCCGACCACCTTCGCCATCACGTCGGCCGACGTGACGTATGCCGGGATGTCGACATCGGCCAGTTCGGTGAGCTCGTCGATCCGCCGCCGGATGCCGAGCACGGCGCGTAGCGGGTACGGCGAGGCGAGCAGTCGGCGCACGACCACGACCCCCTCGGCGATCACCAGACCCTGGCCGCCTGGGCGGTCGGGACGCCGATCCGCCCTGGTCAGGTCCCGAAAATCGGCCACGAGGGGGTCGGCGGGATCCGTCACCTCGATCACCCGAGCCACGACGGAGAGTCTCGCATGCGCACCGACCGTGGGACATCGCCCGCCCGTGCACGTGCATCCGGCCGCGACCTCTTGCGCAGAGTCACAGCCGGGCCGGCACGTGCACCTCTTTGGCCCCTAGCAATGCGGTTCGTCGCTGTGTCACGGTGGATATCCCCGCTCAACAGTCGGCAAACCTGGCGTGCTCGAGGGAGGGCGGCATGGGACGGGCTGTCACGACCGTGGCGTTCAGCCATGCGGATCGGCAACTTTACCGGCTCAAGGTGCAGCGTTGCCTCGACGCGTTGGCCAGAATGCTCGCCGAGGGAGGGTTCGCGCAATCGCCGCCGCGGATGGGCCTTGAGATCGAGCTCAACCTCGTCGACGATGATCTGCAGCCGGCGATGGCGAATACCGTTGTGCTGGAAAAGCTTGACGATCCGTCGTTCACGATTGAGTTGGCGCAGCACAATCTTGAGTTCAACGTGCGGCCGCGACCGCTGTCCGGCAACCAGGCCGTCGAGCTGGAGCTGGAGCTGACCGCCGCGCTTGCCGACGCCAACCTCAAGGCGCGCGACGCCGGGGCGAGCATCGTGCTGACCGGGATGCTGCCCACCCTGCGCGAGGAGCACTTCGATCCGCGGTGGCTGTCCAACAGCCCGCGCTACGCCCTGCTCAACGAGGAGATCTTCGCCGCACGCGGCGAGGACATGGTGCTGCACATGGAAGGGCCGGCGATCCCCGGGCAGCGCTCGGAGAAGCTGCACAGCTACGCCGACTCGATCGTGACCGAGTCGGCGTGCACGTCGGCGCAGCTGCACCTGCAGGTCGCGCCCGAGCAGTTCGCCGCGCACTGGAACGCCGCGCAGTGCCTGGCCGGCGTGCAGGTCGCGATCGCGGCCAACTCGCCGTTCCTGCTGCGCAAGGCGCTCTGGCACGAGACGCGGATCCCGCTGTTCGAGCAGTCGACCGACACCCGGCCGGAGGAGCTGAAGAACCAGGGCGTGCGGCCGCGGGTGTGGTTCGGGGAGCGGTGGATCACCTCGATCTTCGACCTGTTCGAGGAGAACGTCCGGTACTTCCCCGGCCTGCTGCCCGAGCTCGACGACGAGGATCCGTTCGAGGCCTTGAACTCCGGCCGCGCGCCGAAGCTTTCCGAGCTGCGGCTGCACAACGGGACCATCTGGCGGTGGAACCGCCCGGTGTACGACGTGTTCGACGGCGTGCCGCACCTGCGCGTGGAGAACCGGGTGCTGCCGGCCGGGCCGACCGTGATCGACCTGGTGGCCAACGCGATGTTCTTCTTCGGCGCCCAGCGCGCGCTGGTCACCGCGGACCGTCCACTCTGGACACACATGTCGTTTGATTGCGCTCGGGAGAACCTGTACGCCGGGGCCCGGCACGCGTTCGGCGCCCAGCTGTACTGGCCGGGCACCGGCTGGGTGCCGCCGGACGAGCTGGTGCTGCGGGTGCTGCTGCCGCTGGCCCACGAGGGCCTGCGGGACTGCGGGGTGTCCGACGTCGCCCGCGAGCGCTACCTCGGCGTGATCGAGCGGCGCTGCCTTGCCCGGCAGACCGGATCGTCCTGGCAGCGCGACACCGTCGCCCTGCTGGAGAGCCGCGGGCACACCCGCGAAGACGCCCTGCTGGCCATGCTGCGCCGGTACATCGGGCTGATGCAGGCCGGCGATCCGGTGCACACCTGGCCGGTGGGCTGACCGGGGTACGAGCGCGGGGCCCCGCCGGCCGAGCGGGGCCCCGCTGTTCCCGAACTGACTGCCGCTCCCACCACGAAGCGGACGGAAGTTAGGTTAGCCTAACTTCCGTCCCGTGACAAGCTAGCTCGCCGCCGCGTGCTTGTAGCTGACCTGATGATGATCCTTTCCCTGCAGGGAAGCCACGTTGGAGCGGCCGCGGTCGAGGCGCCGGCGCCGGGCGAGCAGCAGGCCGCACGCCAGGCCGGACACCGTCGCGATCGCGCCGCCGACGATGAACGGCGAGCGGCCGCCGAGCTCGGCGGCCAGCCAGCCGGTCATCGGCGCGCCGATCGGGTTGCCGCCGATGAACACCAGCATGTAGAGCGCCATCACCCGGCCACGCATCTCCGGCGCCACCGCGAGCTGCACGGTGCTGTTGGCGGTCGTCATGAACGTCATCAGCGCCACGCCGACCGGGATCAGCGCGAGCCCGAACGTCAGGTACGTGGGCATGAGGCCGGCGACCAGCTCCAGCGCGCCGAACGCCGCCGCGGAGCCGACCAGCAGCGGCAGGCCCGGCCGGCCCCGGGTACTGCGCCGGGCGGCGAGCAGCGCGCCGGTCAGCGTGCCGACCGCGAGCAGCGTGGACAGCAGCCCGTAGGAGTCGGCCTGGCGGTGGAACACGTTGGCGGCGGCGATGGCCAGCGTGGTGAAGAAGGTGATCGCGAACGTGCTCACGCAGAACACCAGCGCCAGCACGGTCAGCACGTCCGGGCGCCCGCGCACGTACCGCAGGCCCTCGCGCAGCGCCCCGCGCCGGCGCGGCGCCGGGGTGCCGCGGTGCAGCTCGGCCGGGTTCATCCGGATCAGCTGGACGATCACCGCGACCGTGCTCACCGCGTTGATCAGGAACACCCAGCCGGTGCCCACCCAGATGATCATCATTCCGGCGATCGCCGGGCCGACCACGCGGGCCAGGTTGAACGTCGAGGAGTTCAGCGCGACCGCGTTGGTCAGCTGGCGCCGGCCGACCATCTCGGCCACGAACGACTGGCGCACCGGCATGTCGGCCGCGGCGAACATGCCGAGTACGAAGCACAGCACGTACACGTGCCACAGCCGCACCAGCCCGGTGACGTCCAGCACGCCAAGCACCAGCGCCGACAGCGCCATGCCGCTCTGCACCACGACCAGCAGCTTGCGCTTGTCCAGCCGGTCGGCGAGCACGCCGGCCCAGAGGGTGAACAGCAGCACCGGCAGGAACTGCAGGGTGGCCGCGATGCCGAGCGCCACCGGGTCGTAGCCGGTGAGCACCAGGACCAGCCAGTCCTGGGCGACCCGCTGCATCCAGGTGCCGATGTTCGACACCACCTGGCCGGAGGCGAACAGGCGGTAGTTGCGCACCCGCAGCGAGCCGAACATGCTCCGATGCTCTCGCGGGCCGGTCGAGGTTTCGGCGTTTTCGGGTCGAGCGGTGGACTTCGGTGGATCGGGTAGCGTCGAGTCGCGATCTGACCGGTTACCCGCGATCCACCTCATTGGTCCTTGTGCCCCGCCATTCTGTCGATGATCTCCGCTGCCTCGGCGAGCGTGTCCCGCTCGGCGTCGCTGAGCTCGGCGAGCCGCTTGTCCAGCCACGCCTCGCGGGCCGAGATGTCGGCCAGCACGTAGGCCAGGCCCGACTCGGTGAGCTCCACGATGGACTGCCGGCCGTCGGTCGGATGCGGCCGCCGGCTGACGTACCCGAGCTCCTCGAGGGCCGCGATCACCCGGGTCATCGACGGCGGTTGGACGACCTCCTTGGCCGCCAGCTCGCCGGGCGTCATCGGGCCGCACTTCTTGAGACTCGACAGCGCCGAGAACTGGGTGAGCGTCACCGATGTGCTCGTCCGCTGCGCCCGGAGCCTGCGGTTGAGCCGCACCACGGCCAGCCTCAGCCGGCTGGCCAGTGGGCGCTCGTTGCCGTCCTGCTCCGGCACATAGTTAGCATACCTCACTAACTAGTTTCCTGTCATCCGTTGATCGCCGCCTGGATCGGCCCGAGCGCGAAGTACACGACGAACGCCGCCGACACGATCCACATGAGCGGATGGATCCCGCGGGCCCGCCCGGTGAGCAGCCGCAGCAGCACGTAGCTGATGAACCCGGCCCCGATGCCGTTGGCGATGGAGAAGGTGAACGGCATGACCACCAACGTCAGGAAGGCCGGCAGCGCGATGGTGAAGTCGGAGAAGTCGATCTCCTTGACCTGAGCCATCATCAGCACGCCCACGATGACCAGCGCCGGCGCCGCCGCCTCGATCGGCACCACCTGGTACAGCGGCGTGAAGAACATCGCCGCGATGAACAGCAGCCCGGTCACCACGTTGGCCAGCCCGGTCCGCGCCCCCTCCGCGATCCCGGACGCCGACTCGATGTAGACCGTGTTCGAGCTGGACGACGCCGCCCCGCCGGCCACCGCGCCCAGCCCGTCGACGAACAGCGCCTTGCCGACGCCGGGCAGTTGTCCGTCGGGGTCGAGCAGCCCGCCCTCCTTGCCAAGACCGGTCATCGTGCCGATCGTGTCGAAGAAGTCGGTCAGCACCAACGTGAACACCAGCAGCGCCGCGGTGATCACCGGCACCTGCACCCAGGCGTCGAAGTTGAAGTCACCGACCAGCGACAGGTCGGGGATGCCAACGACGTCGTCCGGGGCGGCCGGATACCCCAGGTTCCACCCCTTCGGATTGGTCCCAAGCGACGGCCCGGCGTTGACGATCGCCTCCAGAATGATCGCGATCACCGCCGTCGCGATCACGCCGATCAGCAGCGCCCCCCGCACCCGGCGCGCCATCAGCACCCCGGTGATCACCAACCCGATGACGAACACCAGCGTCGGCCAGGACGCGATCGACCCGTTGATCCCCAACCCCACCGGGACGGTCGTGTTCGCCGCATCCGGAACCCGCCGCACGAACCCTGCGTCGACCAACCCGATCAACGTGATGAACAGCCCGATCCCCACCGCGATCGCCGACTTCAACGCCGCCGGCACCGCGTTGAACACCATCGTGCGCACCCCGGTCACCACCAGAACCAGCACGACCAGACCGTTCACCACGACCAGCCCCATCGCCGCCGGCCAGCTCATCTGCGGCGCGATACTGACGGCCACAAAGGCGTTGAGGCCCAACCCCGTCGCCATGGCGAACGGATAGTTGGCGATCAGTCCGAACAGGATCGTCATGACCCCGGCCACCAGCGCCGTGACCGCCGCCACCTGCCCCACCGGCAGAATGTTGCCGAACGCGTCCCGGTGCGCATTCCCGTCCTGCGCCGAGAAACTCCCGATAATCAGCGGGTTCAACACCACGATGTACGCCATCGTGACGAACGTGACCAGCCCACCCCTGATCTCCCGGCCGGTCGTCGACCCCCGCTCGCTGATCTTGAAGAACCGGTCGAGCGCGCTGCGCGCCTCGACCCGCGCGGTCGTCGTAGCCATGCGGGGTAGCCTCCCTGACGTGCCGTCCTCAATGGAACCCGAACCGCCAACCGATACACAGAAGTCACTTCCGCCCCCACACCCCCTCCCCGCCCGCCTCCTCGCCCTCCCCCCACTGATCTATGCCGGCACCCTCCTCTGGCTTCTAGCCACCTGCACCCTCCTCACCCTCCGCTACCTTTTCGACATCGGGCCCCCCATCTGGCTCTGGACCGCCCTCGCCGGCACCACCCTCGGCCTCATCGGCCTCCCCATCATGTGGTGGCAACGCACCGCCTCCCGCCGCGGCACCCGCGGTGCCCAACCCCACCTGTAACCCCCATCC
>NZ_DASZCQ010000029.1:0-9755 GCF_035942955.1 Actinophytocola sp.
CTTTTGTGGTGCTATAGCCCCACAAAAGACTCACGACAGGGGAACTGGGCGGACCTCCCGGGCTGAGCCAATCTCGTGGCCGTCGGCGCACAGCATGGTGACCCGGACCGGCGCGCCGCAGTCCTTGTGGGTGAGCCGAACCGAGGGACCGCCCTCGTCGGCCAGGTACTTGTCGCCCCAGTGCAGCAGGCCGACCAGCACGGGGTAGAGGTCCAGACCCTTCTCGGTGAGCCGGTACTCGTGCCGCTGCCGCTGCCCGGGCTCCTGGTACGGGACCCGGCGCAGGATGCCGTGCTCGACCAGGTGGGCCAGCCGCTGGCTGAGCACCTGCCGCGGCGCGCCGGTGTTCTGCTGGATGTCGTCGAACCGGCGGACCCCGCTGAACGCCTCGCGGAGCACCAGGATCGTCCACCGCTCGCCGAGCACCTCCAGCGACCGGGCGATCGAGCAGTCCTCGGGCCGGTAACGCAGCGCCGTCGGTTTCAGCATGTGGTCCATGCTAAGTCTAGTTGACAGACCCAGCAAACTCCGACAGTCTGAGTGCGTGATTCAAACCCAGGCCCACATCCGGCCGGCCGGCCCGGCCGACGCGGAGGCCGTCCGCGCCTTCCTCGCCGGCCTGTCCCGAAACGCGCAGTACCAGCGCTTCTTCACCGGCCTCGGATCGGTGTCGCCGAGCCTGGTGCGCGAGTTGGTGACGGTGACCCCGCGCCAGCAGGTCATGATCGCCACCCTCGGCGACGAGGTGATCGGCCACGCCATGGCCTCCGCCGCCCGTGACCACGCCGTGGAGCTCGGCGTGGTCGTCGCCGACGCGCACCGCGGCCGGGGCATCGCCACCCGCCTCATGCGCGCCCTGCTCGAGCACGCCGTCCTCGCCGGCGCCGACCGCCTGCGCCTCGACGTGCTGTGCGAGAACCAGCTCGTCCTCGACTGGATCCGGCGCGCCCTCCCGGACACCGTGTTCGAGCGCGACGGCTACGCCCTGACCGGCCACGCTCCGCTCGGCCCCGACCTTCTCACCACGGTCGACGAGGTGGACGAGCTCGTCGAGCCCGAGCCCGTGGCCTTGTGACCCCCGCGTGTCGAGCCGAGGGGATCCCGCTCGACGTGTGAGCAGAGCCGGCTTTCCACGTCACGGGATTGCTGGGAGATCGACAATGAGACGCACGCTTGCCGCCTTGACGGTGGCCGCGGCCGGGCCGGGGCTGCTCCCGACCGGCCCGGCCGCCGCGACGACGACCGGCTCGACGGCAAGGGCGTTCCTCGCGCCGACCATGTATCGGTGCTTCACCGGCGGGTACCGCCCCGCCGAGTTCAACCCGCGCGCCGAGCTGGTCGGTCGGGTCGAGCGCGGCGACGCTTCGGACCGGATCATCGCCACGGTCCGGGACGCGCAGAGCACCGTCACCCGCACCGGCCCGCTGGTGCCGCCCACGCGCGACGCCACCGACCGGGCCGGCGGCCACCTCTACGCCATCCCCGGCCCGGTGGCCCGCTAGAGAAAAGTCCGTCGCCCGTGTCGATCCGGCGCCACCCCGATCGACGCGTAGGCAGAGGCTAGGTTCCTCGCAGAAAAGTCGAGAGCAGCAAGGAGAAGGCAATGCGATTCATGACCCTGGTCAAGGGCCCCGAGCTCGACTCCCCGCCGCCGCAGGCGCTGATCGACGCGATCACCAAGCTCGGTGAGGACGGCACCAAGGCCGGCGTGCTGGTCGAGACCGGCGGCCTGGCCCCCAGCGCCGCCGGCGCGGCGGTGCGGGTCAGCGGTGGCAAGGTCACCGTGACCGACGGCCCGTTCAGCGAGGCCAAGGAGCTGGTCGGCGGCTACGCCGTGTTCGAGGTGAAGTCCAAGGAGGAGGCCGTCGAATGGGCCCGCCGCTTCATGGAGGTGCACGCCGAGCACTGGCCGGAGTGGTCGGGCGAGATCGAGGTCCGCCAGGTGCTCGGCCCCGACGACATTCCCGGCAGCTGACACCGTCCACATGAGCCGGACGCCCCGGAACCACCCGGGGTGTCCGGCTTTCGGCGTGGTCAGCTCGGCGTGGTGAACGGGTCGGGCGAAGTGTGCGGTGCCGATGGTGCCGCCGGCGATGCGGAGTTCGGCGAGCAGGGTGGCGCGGGTGCCGGCGGCGCGGTCGGGGTCCTCGTCGTACCGGTAAGTGATCGTGGGTTGGCCGGCCGCATGGATGCACGACCAGGTCGCCGGTGCGGGCGAGGTCGGCGACGTGCACGATCTGGTGTCCGGCGTGTGGGCGCACCGGGATGCCGGGCGGCACCTCGACGCCGGCGACCATCCTGGCCTGATACGGCATTTCCCGATCATGCCAGGTGCTGCTACGGTGAGGGCGGGTAGCGAGGCACGCCTGGCTCGGCCGCGTGCGATTCCGCGCCCCGTCTGGCGAGTTCTCCCCGCGGCGTTCTGCCGCATTCTTTCGTTCAAGGAACACCATGACCACACCCGTCCAGTTCTCGGACAGTCCACATGAGACTGTCAGCGGCCTGCTCGACGTCCGGGACAAGGCCGCCTACCTGAGGTCCTCCTACCTGCCCGCGCGCTCCGACGTCCGCGTCGGGCTCGCCCGGGTCAAGCAACTCGGCCTGCGCCCCGGTGACCACGTCGTCGGCAGCGCCGGGCTCGGCGACGTCAGCGCCGTCAACGGGTCGGCGCGGTGGCGCTCGCGGCCGCACTTCGCCGAGCTGACGCCGGTGCATCCGCGCGAGCGGATCCGGCTGGAGACCGGGTCGCCGACCACCCGGCTGATCGACCTGTTCGCCCCCATCGGCAAGGGGCAGCGCGGGCTCATCGTGGCGCCGCCCAAGGCGGGCAAGACCATGGTGCTGCAGGACATCGCGGCCGCGATCTCGCGCAACCACCCGGAGTGCCACCTGATGGTGGTCCTCGTCGGCGAGCGGCCCGAGGAGGTCACCGAGCTGCGCGAGTCCATCGGCGGCGAGGTCGCCGCGTCCACTTTCGACAAAGCCGACCGCGAGCACACCGCGGTCGCCGAGCTGGCCATCGAGCGGGCCCGCCGGCTCGTCGAGCTCGGCCGCGACGTCGTGCTCCTGCTCGACTCGCTCACCCGCCTCGGCCGCGCCTACAACAACCTCGCGCCCAACGGCGGCCGCATCCTGGCCGGCGGCCTGGACGCCGCCGCCCTCCTGCCGCCCCGCCGCTTCTTCGGCGCCGCACGCAACGTCCGCGAGGGCGGCTCGCTCACCATCCTGGCCACCGCCCTCGTCGAGAACGGCTCCCGCATGGACGACAACCTGTTCGAGGAGTTCAAGGGCACCGGCAACATGGAGCTCCGGCTCAGCCGCGCCCTTGCCGACAAGCGCCTGTTCCCCGCCGTCGACCTCGACGCGTCCGGCACCCGTCGCGAGGAGATCCTGCTGGAACCCGGGGAGCAGCGCCTGGTCTGGCGGCTGCGCCGGACCCTCGGCGGGCTGGACCGCCAGCACGCCGTCGAGCTGCTCCTCGACAAGCTCCGCGAAACCCCGTCCAACGCCGCGTTCCTCAGCCAGCTCCGCGACGCGGCCTGACCACTGTGGCCGGACGAGGAGTCGCCATGCCGGGATACATCCTCACCGGCGCCCCAGGGGCCGGGAAAACCGCCGTGCTCCGCCAGTTGGAGATCAACGGACACGTCGTCGTCGAGGAGGCCGCGACGGACGTCATCGCCCTCGACAGCGCCCTCGGCCGCGAGGAACCGCGGCACGACAACACCTTCATCGACAGGATCGTCACCCTTCAGCGGCGCAGGCAGAACGCCGTTCGCGCCGCGGCGAGCACCATCGTCTTCTACGACCGCTCACCGGTGTGCACGCTGGCGCTGAGCCGCTACCTGGGCCTCGCGACGTCGCCCCTGCTTGCCCGTGAGGTCGATCGAGTCGTGGCGGAGGGCGTGTACGAGACGACGGTCTGCTTCGTCCGCAACCAGGGCTTCGTTCGGGCCACCGCGGCAAGGCGGATCAGCTTCGAGGACTCGCTGGTGTTCGAGCAGGTCCACGAACGGACCTACCGCGACCTCGGGTTCCACCTCGTCGACGTGCCCGCGGGTCCGCTGACCGACCGCGTGGCATTGGTGCAGCGGGTCGTTGCATAGGGTCAGTCCCGCTTCCTTGACCGGAACGCCGCCACGTGCACCCGGTTGGCGCACCGCGCGGAGCAGAATCGCTTGGCCCGGTTCGTCGAGGTGTCCAGGAAGTACCTGCCGCATCCCGTTGCGGCGCACCGGCCCCACCGGTCGAGGCCGTAGCGGACGATCCCCTGGGCGATGCCCCAGGACGCCGCGGCGGCCACCTCCGTGGCGGGCGGCGCGTCGGGGTCGGCCACGTGGACGTGCCAGTGCGGCGCCGCGTCGTCGTGGCCGGCGGAAAGGCGGGGGCGCAGCGGGTGCGCGGCCAGCAGCGCGTTGACGGCCGCCAGCACCCGGTCGCGGTCCCCGTCGACGGCGCCCGCCAGCGCGGCGCGCAGCCCGGTCGCCACCCTCAGCAGAACGGCCAGGTCCCGCTCGGTGACCCGGTCGGACCACCAGGGCTCCTCGTGGAGCGCGGCGCGCAACGCGTCGACGGTGGTCAGGTCGGCGTTGGCCAGGCGAAGGGCGACCTCGAGGTAACTGGCATTGTCCATCCGCGGTCCTTACGGCTAGGCTCCGGAGCTGTCAGGGGCACCAGGCTTGAGCGCACCTTACCGGAGGGGCCATGGCGCAGGAGACCGTGCAACGGGACGTGCCGCTGCGTCGGGTGTTGGGACTCGCCCTTCCCGCGCTCGCCGTGCTGGCGGCCGAACCGCTGTACGTACTGGTCGACACGGCGGTGGTCGGGCATCTCGGGGCGATCCCGCTGGCGGCGGTGGCGGTCGGCGGCACGGTGCTGGCCCAGGTGTCGAGCACGCTGACGTTCTTCTCGTACGGGACGACGGCGCGCACGGCCAGGCTGCACGGCGCCGGCCGGCGGACCGACGCGGTGGCCGAGGGGGCGCAGGCGACCTGGCTGGCGTTCCTCGCCGGGGTGCTGCTGATCATCATCGGGCAGGTGCTCGCCGGCCCCGTCGCCCGGCTGCTCGCCGGACAGGGGGAGGTGGCCGACGCGGCCGTGAGCTGGCTACGGATCGCGCTGTTCGGCACCCCGTTCATCCTGACGACCATGGCCGGCAACGGGTGGATGCGCGGGGTGCAGGACACCGCGCGCCCGCTGCGCTATGTGTTGGCGGGCAACGGAATCTCGGCGGCGCTGTGCCCGGTTCTGGTGTATGGAGCGGACTTCGGCCTCGCCGGCTCGGCCGTCGCCAACGTGGTGGCGCAGGTGATCTCGGCCGGGTTGTTCGTGCGCGCCCTGCTCGTCGAGCGGGTCCCGCTGCGGCCGCGGGCGGACCTGATGCGGGCGCAGCTGGGGATCGGGCGCGACCTGATGCTGCGCAGCCTGGCGTTCCAGGCGTGCAACGTGTCGGCGACGGCGGTGGCGGCGCACACGGCGGCGGCCACGGTGGGGGCGCACCAGATCGTGACGCAGCTGTGGGTGTTCGTGGCCCTGCTGCTCGACGCGCTGGCGATCGCCGCGCAGTCGCTGATCGGCGCGGCGCTCGGCGCGCGGGACGAGCGTGGAGCGCGCGAGCTGGCCCGGCGGATCGCCGGGTACGGGCTGGTGTTCGGGGTGGCGCTCAGCCTGCTGTTCGCGGCGTCGACGTCGACGCTGCCGCACGCGTTCACGTCGGATCCCTCGGTGCTGGCCGAGATTCCGGGCGCATGGTGGTTCTTCGTCGCGCTGCAACCGATCGGCGGCATCGTGTTCGCTTTGGACGGTGTGCTGCTCGGCGCCGGGGACGCGGCGTTCATGCGTAACGTCACGATTGTCGGTGCGCTGCTGGGGTTTCTGCCGATGGTGTGGTTGTCGTTCGTCTTCGGCTGGGGCCTGGTGGGGATCTGGTCGGGCTGGGCCGCGTTCCTGGCGATCCGGTTGGCCTGGATGGTGGCGCGGATGCGGTCCGGGCGGTGGGCGGTGGTCGGCGCGATCCGAGCGTGATCGTGGTTCGCCCTGCTGGTGCTCGGGTCGTGGCGGACGGCCGTGTGGTGGCGCCGGGGCAAGGGCGGCGGTGTTCGCCGCCGAGGCCAGGGGCGAGGCCGTCCCGGTGCGGCTACGGCACCGGCGGTGGGACGCCGAGGTGGCGGCGGCATAGTCTCGGCACGTGCAGCCGGGGTTGGTGGTGGTCGACAAGCCAGCGGGGATGACGTCGCACGACGTGGTCGCCCGGGTTCGCCGGATCCTGGGCACCCGCAAGGTCGGGCACGCGGGGACGCTCGATCCGATGGCCACCGGTGTGCTGGTGCTCGGCGTCGAGCGGGCCACCAAGCTGCTCGGCCACCTCGCCCTCGACCGCAAGGCGTACCTGGGCACGATCCGGCTCGGCGCCGCGACGACCACCGACGACGCCGCGGGCGAGATCCTGTCCACAGTGGACGACCCGACGCTGGATACGGTGGGGGACGAGGAGATCAAGGCGGGAATCGCGGCGCTGACCGGGACGATCCAGCAGGTGCCCAGCGCGGTGAGCGCGGTCAAGATCGACGGGCGGCGCGCCTACGCCAGGGTGCGCGCCGGCGAGCGGGTCGACATCCCCGCGCGGCCCGTGCGGGTGTACCGCTTCGACCTGCTCGACACCCGCCGCGAGCCCGGCGCGATCGACCTCGACGTGCTGGTCGAATGCTCCGCCGGCACCTACGTCCGCGCGCTGGCCAGGGATCTCGGGGCGAGCCTCGGCACCGGCGGGCACCTGACCGCGCTGCGCCGGACCAGGGTCGGACCGTTCGGCCTCGCCGTCGCGAAGACCCTTGAGCGACTCCAGAGCGAGCCCGCGCTGTCCCTCGACCTCGACGCCGCGGTGGCCGCCGCGTTCCCCCGGCGCGACGTCGACCGGGACGACGCACGGGCGCTGTCGCACGGGCGGCGGCTGCCGGCCGGGGGGATCGACGGCACCTACGGGGTGTTCGACTCCGACGGGCGCGCCGTGGCGCTGATGGTGGACGAGGGGCCGGTGGCGCGGCCCCTGGTCGTGCTGACTCCCGCCGCATCGCCGTAGGCTGCGGGTGTGCAGCGGTGGCGCGGACTGGAGAGCCTGCCGGGGGGCTGGGGTCGCTGCGTGGCGACCATCGGCGTGTTCGACGGCGTCCACCTCGGCCACCAGGAGCTGATCAAGCGCGCGGTCGCCATCGCCAAGCAGCGCGGGCTGCCCAGCGTGGTGGTCACCTTCGACCCGCATCCGTCCGAGGTGGTGCGTCCCGGTAGCCATCCGGCGCAGCTGACCACGTTGCGGCGCAAGGCGGAGCTGGTCGAGCAGCTCGGCGTGGACGTGTTCTGCGTGCTGCCGTTCACCCCCGAGCTGTCCAAAATGCCCGCCGACGAGTTCGTGCACGAGGTCCTCATCGACAAGCTGCACGTGGCGTCGGTGGTCGTGGGGGAGAACTTCGCGTTCGGACACCGCGCCGCGGGCAACGTCGAGCTGCTCACCCACCTCGGCCACCGGTTCGGGTTCTCGGTCGAGGACGCCAAGCTGATCTCGGCGGCCAACGCGGCGCCCGGCGACGAGATCACCTTCTCCTCCACCTACATCCGGGCGTGCATCGACGCCGGCGACGTCACCGCCGCGCGGGCCGCGCTCGGGCGGCCGCACCGGCTCGAGGGGATCGTGGTGCGCGGCGATCGCCGGGGCACCGAGCTGGGCTTTCCCACCGCGAACCTGTCCACGCCCCGGTACGCGGCGGTGCCCGCCGACGGCGTATACGCCTGCGAGTTCTCGGTGATCTCGGGAAGCGCCGGCGCGGGCCCGCTGATGGCGGCGGTGTCGGTGGGCACCAACCCCACGTTCTCCGGGCGGGAGCGCCGGGTGGAGGCGTTCGTGCTCGACGTCGACGCCGACTTCTACGGCCAGCGGGTGGCCCTGGACTTCGTCCGGCGGTTGCGCGACATGGTGCGTTTCCCGTCCAGCGAGGCGCTCGTCGAGCAGATCCATCGGGATGTCGAGCAGACCCGCGAGGTGCTCGCGGAGGGTGATTCCACAAGACCCCGATCGGGTTAACGGACGATGTGCGTTGCGCCGACTGTCCGAATCCGCCCCGGTCTGCGTCACGGGCTGGCAAGATGCAGTGGACTGACCTGCGACGTGGGCGTTCAGGGGAGAGGCGACCGTGGAGGACCACAAGATCGTGCAACGCAACCTCGCGCTGCAACGGGAATGGTACGGCGAGCCGCTGGGGGATCGGGTTCGCCGGCTGGTGGTCGCGTTCGACGTCTCCCAGGCCAACCTCGCGGAGGTGCTCGGGATCAGCGCGCCGATGCTCAGCCAGGTGATGAGCGGCAGGCGCGCCAAGATCGGCAACCCGGCCGTGCTGGCCCGGTTGATCATGCTCGAGCGCAAGGTGCTCGTCCCGGACGTCGCCGCCGGCAAGCGGGAGGCCCTGCAGCGCGCCCTGGACGAGGTGCGCGCGTCCAAGCCGTCGGTGACCAGGGACAGCCTGCCGGTCGACGTGGGGCGCAACGACCGGGTGGCGATCACCGCGCTGCGCCGGGTCGCCGAGGCCGCGGACCTGACCGCCGCGGCGGAACTGCTCGACGGCAAGTACCCCGACCTCGCCGATCTGCTGCGCCGGGCCGGTCGAACGCACTGAGTCTTCGTCCATCCAGGAGGCCATGGCCGTGCCTCGTCTGTTCTCCGCAGTGGAGCTGCCCGAGCCGGTGGCGGCGGACCTCGACACGCGACTGGGCAAGGTCCGGCCGGACGCCGACGCGCTGAAGTGGGTGCCGCCGCAGAGCTGGCACATCACGCTGGGTTTCTACGGCAACCGCGAGCACGCCGACCGCCGCGGTGCATGGCTGCGCCGGCGGGCGACCGGCCTGGTCGCGCCGCGGATCAGGCTGGCGTCGGCCGGCGGCTTCCCCGGGGTGCTGTGGATCGGGGTCGAGGCGGCCAACGAGAAGCACCGGCGCGCCGTGCACGCCGTGGCCGCCGCCGCCAAGCCGGACGAGGGCTCCGAGGACGAGTTCCGCCCGCACGTCACCGTCGCACGGTGGCGCCGGGGCCCGGACCGCAACCCGCTCGCCGAGCGGGCCGCGCTGGCCCTCGGCGACTACGTCGGTCCTTGGTGGATACCCCGGGAGCTGGTCCTGTTCAGCAGCCAGCTCAAGCCCGACGGCCCGGTCTACGAGGCCGTCGAGCGGATCCCGCTCAAGGTCACCTGACCGGGGCTGGGTGCGCGAGCACCGTTCACCGCCTGGTAACGTTGGCAGTCGGGTCCGGCTGCAGTCCGTGGCGGCCGTGACCATCTACCCCGCACGGGGCCCCACGGTACGGCTACTTCCGAGGAGTCAACGAGTGGCGCTGTCCACCGAACAGAAGAAGACGATCCTGGCCGAGTACGGGTTGCACGACACCGACACCGGCTCGCCGGAGGCTCAGGTCGCGATGCTGACCAAGCGCATCAGGGACCTGACCGACCACTTGAAGGTGCACAAGCACGACCACCACTCCCGACGGGGTCTGCTGCTGCTCAACGGCCGGCGCCGCCGGCTGCTGAACTACCTGAAGAAGGTGGACATCGAACGCTACCGATCGCTGATCCAGCGACTCGGTCTGCGCCGATAGACAGCCCCGAGGGGGAGTGGCGAGCGCCGCTCCCCCTCGGTACATAACCGAAACCAGGGCAAGCGCCCAGCGCGGGGGACCAGGTTCGCCGGTCCTCGGTAGTGGTTCCCGGGTACAG
>NZ_DASZCQ010000030.1:0-73084 GCF_035942955.1 Actinophytocola sp.
CGAGCAACGCGGTGATCGCCCGGTCGGCGGCCGGCGCATAACCAAAGTAGTCCCACCAGGTCAAAGTCACCCTGCCGGGCACGCCACCCGACCAGGAACGGCCGCCACACCCCACCAACCCGGCGGCCAGCACCACGGCGAGCACCCCGGACAGCAGGGACCGCAGCCTCATGCCGTTGCTCCATTGCCTGGCCGGGACCAGGTGACCGGCAGGGTGGCGGGTCCGCGGGTCATCAGGCCGGTGGTGAAGGGCAACCGGTCCACGGCGAGCTCGAGCCGAAGGCTCGGCAGGCGCCTCGCCAGGTGCCGCAGGCTCAGCTCCAGCTCCAGCCGGGCGAGCCAGGCGCCGAGGCAGTTGTGCGGGCCGGCCCCGAAGGTCATGATCGGCGTGGTGGGCCGCCGGGTGATGTCGAGCTCGTCCGGCTCCGGGTAGACCGCCGGATCGAGGTTGGCGCAGACGGTGCCCGCGGCCACCATCGAGCCGGCCGGCAGGTGCACGCCGCCGAGCTCGACGTCCTCGGTGGTCCGGCGGAGCAGCCCGGCTTCGGTGATTCCGTCGCCGAGCGGCACGCGCCGCAGCAGCTCCTCCACGGCGGTGGCGGCCAGGTCGGGTCGGGCCACGAGTTGTTGCCAGTGTCGGCGGTCATCGTCAAGCAGAGCGATCAGCGAGTTGCCCAGTGCGGTCATGGTGGTCTCGTGACCGCCGACGATCAGGTCACGGACCAGGCTGACGAGCTCGCCGTCGGTGAGGGCGTCGCCGTGGTCGCGTGCGGTGATCAGGCTGGTGAGCAGATCGTCACCCGGCTGGGCGCGCCGGGCGGCGACCAGGTCGCCGACGTAGTCGGCGAACTCGGTCATGGCAGAGCGGACCTCCTCGGCCGAGAAGGCCGAGAGCGACATCGCGCGACTGCCCCAGGCCTGCAGCCGGGGTTGATCCGCCGCGGGCACGCCGATCAGCCGGCAGATCACCCGCATCGGCAGCGCCGCGGTGAAGGCGGGCACGAGGTCGGCCGGCGGACCGGCGCTGATCAGCGCGTCGACCAGATCGTCGATCACCGAGGCCACCCATGGCCGCCACGTGGCGATGTGCCGCGGGGTGAACGCCCGCTGCACCAGGCGCCGGATTCGATGATGATCCGCCGTGCCGACGTTGAGGATGCTGCGTTCCTCGGTCATCACGTTCGGCGCCTCGATGACGTCCTCCGCGGCCCCGGCGCCGAAGATGCCGACCCGGGTGAACCGCGGGTCGGTGAGCACCCGCCGTACCTCCTGGTAGCGGGTCACCTGCCAGGCCCGCGCACCGGCGGGCAGCGTCAGCGGCCGCGGCGGCCCCACGGCCGGTACGGCGATGCGGTGGAGGGGGAGGCGATGAGACGTGTCCGCGGCGTCCGACGACGCCCGGCTGCAATCGCGAGCCACGCGTCCAGCCTTCCGGCTCGTCGCCGGCGAAACATGGGTCAGATGGCGGATGTTTCTCGGGCCGCGTGCTGAGAGTTTGACCTTTGCTTGGCTGCTTGCTGGACAGAAGTCGGATGGTGACCTGCGTGAACGAGGCCGCGACACCGAGGGAAATCGACATGCTGGCGTGTCGGATCCTGCACGTGGATCTCCCGCCGGAACGGCCGGCCAAGCGAATCGCGCACGAGCTCGACGGAATCGACCGGCCCGTTGCGCCACATCAACTTCTGGTCGCCGGAAGCACGCTGTGGGGAGCCTGGCTCGACTACCGCCCCGGTGTCGTTCCGGAGGTCCTCATCGGGCTGGGCGCCAGCGGCATCATTCCCACGATCGCCGTCGCAATTGCGGCCGGCCTGCCGTATCACCTGGCGTGGCCGCTCGGTCGTGGTGAGG
The DNA here is from genome assembly GCF_035942955.1 of Actinophytocola sp. Taxonomy (GTDB): domain Bacteria; phylum Actinomycetota; class Actinomycetes; order Mycobacteriales; family Pseudonocardiaceae; genus DASYTH01. Next base: position 1,852 of record NZ_DASZCQ010000030.1, read on the forward strand.
TCCTGGCCTCCGGCCAGCTGCAGGGCAAACGGGTGCTCATCGTCGACGACGAGGTGATCCACGGATATACCCTGGCCAGCTTCATTTCGGCGCTCCGTGACGAGTCGGCGGACGTCGTCGGAGTGCTGTGCCTGATCGAGGACACCACGGGCACCGGACGGTCCCGCGTGGAATCGACCGGCGTCGCGTTGTGCGCGGTGAAGACGCTTTAGCCTTCGGCGCTGTCCCGCGCGGTGGCGAAGACGGCCAGCTCGACTCGGGAGGTCAAACCGAGCTTGCCGAGAATGCTCGACACGTGGGATTGCACCGTGCGCCGGGACAGGAACATGTGGGTGGCGATGGCGGGATTGGATTGCCCCTCGGCGACCAGCGCGGCAACCCTGCGTTCGGTCGGGGTGAGCGCTTCCCAACCGGTCTTGGGCCGGCGGCGAGGACCACCGACACCGCCGCGGACACCCGCCTGCCGGATTCGCTGCCCGGCCCGGCCCGCGTCCCATGCGGCGTCGAGCCCGGCGTAGAGGTCGACGGCGGTGTCGAGCGCGGCGCGCGCCTGGCTTCTGCGCCGACCCTTGGCAAGCAGAACGGCGGCGTTCTCATACGCGTGCGCCTGGTAGAGCGGGCGGCCCGCCCGACGGTAGGCGGCGACGGCGGCCGTGAGCCGATCGACGTTACCGTCGGCCAGGCCTCGGCACAGGGCGGCCGTGCCCTGGATGGCCGCCGATTTCGTCTCCCGGGCGGCAAGGGCGGCCAGCTCCTCGGCCACCCGGCTGGCCACGTCCGGCCGGTCGAGCGCGATGGCCAGCCTGGCGAGGTCCGGGCAGAGGTGATGCATGTGTGCCCTTGGCAACGGAGAGCCCCGGTCCCAATAGGTGAACAACAGGTCGAAGGCCCGCACGAGGTCGCCTTCGGCCTCCAGCGCGAGCGCGAATGCCCATTTGTGCCAGAACACGGTGAACGCCATTGCCGGGGGGACGTCCTGCGGCCAGGCGGCCGTGGCGGAGATGACCGCGCGATCGTTGCGGTGAATGCCGATCAACGCGGCAAGGCTGTTCAACGGTACCGCGGCCACCATCATGGGATCGGGAATGTCCAGCCCCGCGCGGATCTCGGCCAGCGCGTCGTCCCACCGGCCGTCGAGAAAACGAAGTGTCGCCCGGGAAGCGTGATACATCGCAAGGAGCGGGCTGCCGGTGCGCTCGCAGGAACGCATCCCGGCCTCGAACGCCTCGTCGGCCTCGATGAGCCGGTCGAGCTCGGCCAGGCTCCACCCCTTCATCATGTGCGGCGCGACACCGAACGGAAGGTCGGGATACTTCCCTTCGAATGCCGCCAGGATCGACAGCTCTTCCTCGGCGGCCGCCAGGGCCTGCTCGCTTCGCTGCTGCGAGCTGTACACCGCGGACAGCACGTCGATCGCGTTGACCGCGGCCCATTCCACCCCGCCGGCAGCCGCGGTCCGCCTTGCCTGCTCGATCATGGCCGTCGTCTCGTCGAATCGGCTGCAGAGGAAATGGCACTGCGAGATGAGTCCCTGGAAGCGGGTCGTCTCGGCCGCCGTGAGCCGGCCCGTGGCCAGCACCGACGCACACTCCCCGACGGTGTCGTCCAGCCTGCCCTGGGCGAACCAGGCGAGGGCGAGCAGCCAGCGCAGGATGCTCTCCTTGGCCGGGTCGGGGTCGTGGGCCAGCGCCTCACCGATCGCCTCCTCGGCCTCGACGGGTCGTCCCGCCCACTGCAGCGCGCGGCACAGGTGGAACCGCAACACCTCCCTGCGCCCGTCCCGGGGGTCGGACACCGACACCGCGTGGCGGAGCAGATCCACCGCCAACGTCGGGGCCCGTACCGCGAGCGCTTCGGCCGATCCGGCGAGCCAGTCCAGCGCCGCCCCGTCGACGACGCCACCCTGCAGCAGGTGCTCGGCGACCCGCTCGGCGGGTGCATGCGCCGCGGCCAGTGCGTGCCCGGCGCGGGCATGGATCGCGACGTGGGCCGACTCGGGCAGGCTGTCGGCAAGCACCCGCCGAATCAGGTCGTGCCGGAAGATCAGGTCGGGCCGATCGCTGGCGTCGACGAGCAGCCCGCCCTGGATGGCCTCCCGGACGATGTCCAGCAGCGCCGACAGCGGCTCGTTGAGCACCATCGACAACTCGGTCACGCTGAACCCGGACCCCAGCACCGCCGCGACCGGGAGGACCTGCTGGGCCCGCGGCGACAGCAAACCCGTGTGGTGGCGGATCATGTCGGCCAACGACGCCGGCACCACCGAGCCGTCCCGCGAGGTCGACGTCGCGGTGCCGTCGACGACGCGAATCCGGTGCTGCCGCGACAATGCCGTCACCAGCTCGGTGATGTACAACGGGTTGCCGGCGGCGTCCCGCACCATGGCAAGCAGCTCGGCACTCGGCCGGGCGCCAACGAGCCGTTCAACCAGCTGTTCCACCGCGGGGTCGGGCAACGGCCCCAGTGCGACGGACAGCGCCCCGCGGGCGTCCAAGCCGCGCAGCAGACCCGCGAGCTCCTCGCTGCGCGGCAGCGGCAGGCAGCTCGCCCCGATGAACAGCGGCAACTGGCCGATCACCCGCCCCAGCCGGTTGAGCACGCGCAAGCTCGCCGCGTCGGCCCACTGCAGGTCGTCGAGGAACAGCCCCACCGCACCGTCGGCGCACCACTCGTCGACCAGACCGAGGATCGCCTCGATGATCAGGTACTCCTGGCTGGCCGCGCCGGACCGCGCCGTCACCCCCAACGCGGCATCGCCCCGCATCAACTCGGTGATCCGCCGTACCGCCGCATCGGGTGACGCCTCGCTGATCCCGAGACACGAGCCGATTGCGGCGAACGGGAGACGCTCCTCGAGCTCCTCCGCCGTTCCCCGCAACACCCGCATTCCCCGCCGCCGGCACTCCGCCGCGGCCGCATCCAGCAGCGACGTCTTTCCGATCCCCGGCTCCCCACCCACCAACGCCGCCGCCCCGTGACCACCGGCCGCGGACTCGACCAGCCGGAGCAACCGAGCCAACTCCTCATGGCGGCCAACGAGATCGACTATGGACGTACCCGTACCGACGACTCCCACCGGGGTTCCTGCTCCTCCGACTACCGACCTCAGGCCGCAATTGCGCAGGTCGGCTAATATACCGTCCGCGCGACCAGCGCAATAAAACGGTGCGGTTCGGCGCGGGCATGAGCGATGCCGGCTTATCATCCGCCGCAATCGGCACAATCGCCGGCCCGCTTGTGAAACAGATCCCCATGGTGTTCCATCGACTGGCAGGTACCCGGCCGGGGGGTCAACCGTCCACCTGGGAGCGTCGATGCAGCGGAGCGCACGGAACTGGCCGCCCGGGTTCACCGGATCGCTTTCCTACCCCGAGGTGCCTGCCTGGGCCATCCTGGCCGGCTCGGCGCGCCGGTTCGCCGACCGGACCGCCTTTGCCCACCACGGCGTGGAACTGAGCTTCGCCGAGCTGGCCGCCCGCGCCGCCCGGCTGGCCAACGGGCTGCTGGCGCACCGGGTCCGGCCGGGGGACCGGGTGGCCCTGCGCATGCCCAACTGCCTGGAGTACCCGGTCGCCTACTACGGCGTGCTGCTGGCCGGCGCGGTGTTCGTGCCGGTGAACCCGTGGTTGCCGGAACCGGCCGCGGCCGCGCAGATCGCCGACGCCGGCTGCGTGCGCACCCTGAGCGCGGCCGACGTGCCGGCGCTGTGCGAGGGCCAGCCGGACACCCCGCCCGGCGTGGATGTGGACGTCCACACCGACCTCGCCCACCTGGCCTACACCGGCGGCACCACCGGGGTGTCCAAGGGCGTGCGGCTGCCGCACCGCAACGTCGTGGTGAACACCCTGCAGTACGCCTGCTGGGCGACCGGCTCGGTGCCCGCGCTGGACTCCGGCGGCGGGCTGATGCTCGACCAGGTCGGCCCGCCGGACGAGTGGCCGGTCCGGCTGGGCACCGGAATCGCCATCAACCTCACCCCGTGGTTCCACGCCATGGGCACGATCGCCGGGCTGAACGCGACCGTGCTCACCGGCACCACCCTGGTGCTGCACGACCACCTCGACCCGGCCGCCTACCTTGCCGACGCCGAGCGGCTGCGGGTCACCTCGATGGGCGGCGCTCCCGCGCTGTTCGCGGCGCTGCTGGCCTGCCCGGACATCGGCAAGCGAGACCTGACGTCGGTGCGCGGCATCGGCTCGGGCGCGGCGCCGATGCCGGTGGAGATGACCAGGCGGCTGCACGAGCTGGCGCCCCATGCGGTGATCAGCGAGGGCTACGGGCTCACCGAGGTGACGATGGGAGCCACCGGCGGCCCGACCCACCGCAGCGGGCTGCGCAAGATCGGCACCGTCGGGGTGCCGATCTTCGACACCGAGGTCCGGATCATGCCGGACGGCCCCGGCGCGCCCCTGCCGCCCGGCGAGCGAGGCGAGGTCTGCATCCGCGGCCCCCAGGTCATGGCCGGCTACCACAACCGCCCCCACGACACCGCCGAGGTGCTCGTCGACGGCTGGCTACGCACCGGCGACATCGGCATCCTCGACGACGACGGCTACCTGTCCATAGTGGACCGCAAGAAAGACATGCTCCTCTACAAGGGATACAACGTCTACCCTCGCGAGCTGGAAGAGTTGCTCGCCGCCCACGACGGCGTGCTCGCCGCCGCCGTGGTCGGCCGACCCGACCCCGCCGTCGGCGAGCTGCCCGTCGCCTTCGTGGTCCCAGCCCACCCGACCCTCACCGCCGACGAGCTCATCACCGCCGTCAACGACCAGGTACCCCCCTACAAACGGCTACGCGAAATCCACTTCGTCGACCACCTCCCCATCTCCGCCGCCGGCAAAATCCTCAAACGCGACCTACGCGCCCGGCTGGTGTGACCGGCCGCCTGGTCACCCTTCCGGTCACACCCGGACCCGGCCGTGGGCGCTGTGCGATGTGGACATCTGATGGTCGCCCAGGTCGGAGCCTCACTCCGCACCGGCGAGGTTCAGGGTCACCACGCCGCCGATGATCATCAGGACCCCGAGTGCCTTGGCCGCGGTCAGCGGCTCGTTGAGGGCGACCATTCCGATCACGCAGATGGCTGCGGTGCCGACGCCGGACCAGATCGCGTAGGCGATGCTGACCTGCAGCTGCCGTACCGCGAAGGCAAGCAGGACGAAAGCGAGCAGGTAGCCGATCGCGACGACGACGGTGGGGGCGAGCCGGCTGAGTCCGTTGCTCAGCTTGAGCGCGGAGGTGGCGACGACCTCGGCGGTGATCGCGCCGAACAACAGGATCCACGGCATGGTGTTCTCCGTTCAGGCTTTCCCTGCCGGTCCCGGGCCGGCGCCGACTGTTCAGCGGCAAGCTGGTCGAACGGCCCGATGAACATGCCCACGAACCGCCACCTGAAGATCTCGACCCAGGGGTCTTGAAATTCGCTTGTGGCACGCTGCTGTGCTCGTTCTTTTCCGAGTGTATCTCTCCACGTTCCTTGATCGTCGGCGCGGCGGCGCGGCGTGCCAACCGGCCTTGACGAGTCGCTGTACGGTGTCGGGCTGCGGTGCCGCGCACGGCCGGGTAGTATGGAATCAATGGCAACGGCGCGATTAGCATTGCCGCACCCGATTGGTGTCGAATGATCATCGAATGGCGTGACGATCTTGATCCGGGTTGCCGTGCTCTCGATTCGGTGCAAGTCCTTGATCAGGACAGGATCGCCGTGTTCCGGCAATACCTCGCGCGGGAGTATTCAGGCCCATTCATCCACGGCATGGGATCCTATGAAATACTCGACATGGTACGCAAATATTCCGGTCGGGGACGTCGCCTCGATGTCGGTGGCGGAACCGCCTCCTTGTTCTGGATACTCGGCACGGGTGGGACCATTCGCACGACCGCCGCCGATGTGGAACCGGAGGCCCTTGTCGTTCTCAGAGAATTTCTCTCCGCGCCTCAACCACTCCCGGAGTGTTACTACCAGGCAGCCGGCTTGTTCGGAGTTCCACCGACGAGAGTGGAGCGGTTGCGGAGGTCCATCGATTCGTACCTCGTGTTCGACGCACTCAAGCCCTGGCCGAGCACCCTGACCCGCTCGGACTACGATCTGGTGACTGCCTTCGGCTGTTTTGCCATCGCCGGCTCGGAGTCCGGCTACCGGGACTGCTTCCGGAACGCCGCGTCGGCCGTCCGGGCCGGCGGTCGGGTCATCGGAGCTGACTGGATCCGGCACCCGGACCTGCAGAAACGTGACTACTCGTTCGTGACCGAACAAACCCTTCGGGCGATCGGTTCCGGTATGGGGCTGCTGGTACGGCATCTCGAAGAGGTCGCCGTTCGCGGTCACGACACATACGGCGGTGTTGTGTTGTGGGCGTTCGAGAAGCTGTAACCGGTCTACTGTTCGACTTCGACGGAACCATCGCCGACACGGCGCAAATCTGGCGTCAGGTGACCCGGCGGTGCTTCGCCGCCCGGGGGTTCGAGCTCGATGACCGCACGCTGAGCCGTGTTCTGGTGAGTGAATGGCGAGAGGTCCTGCCCGCCTTGTCCGATGCCGATGCGGTCGCCCTCGAGAACGAGCTGGTCGGTTCAATTCACTCGGCGTACCTCGAATGTCCGCCGACGCGCGGCTTTGAGCATTTTGTCGAGCAGTTTTCCGACATCCCGAAGGCGATAGTCACATCTTCGTACCGGGAGCGATTGGTGGTTCCGTACCTCCGGCGGCACGGCCTGAATCATCACTTCTCGGTAGTAGTCGGCAGCGAGGACACTACTTACCTGAAGCCGAGTCCGGAGCCGATCCTGCTGGCTCTCCGACTGTTGAACGCGTCCCCGCGCGGTGCGTGGATGATCGGCGATTCGCCGGCCGACGTGATGGCAGCCAGGTCAGCGGGCATCCGGTCCGCGGGGTTCGGAGATCCGACTATCGGCGGTGACATCGTCGCGAATTCGTTCCAGGCGCTTGCCCGCCTCCTCGGAGCGGTCGGTGCCGAGGACGAACACCGTACGCAGTGAGTTGGCCACGGTGGTGGCAGCGGTATATCCGGCGAAGGTCATCAGCACATCAAGGCCGCTGTCACCGGCCAGCCGGCGGAACTCATCGCGCGAGTAGTTTGTCACATCAAACTCGACCCGCGCGGTTCGCGGCTTTACTTCCGCTGGATTTCGTATTTCGTAGCGCATCTCGAAGCTGACGCCGGTGGCCGTAAAACGCTGACGCCGGTGGCGGGTGACGGTGAGATCGCGATCGGCGGCCGCCCGGGTCCAGTCCACGACCCAATCGTCTTGCGCATTCGGCGAAAAATAGTCTGGTTTCGCGTCTGACGGAGCGGCCGTCTCCCGAACGAAGCCGAAGATGTCGATGACGATGAATCCGTCGCTTGAGATAGCCGCCGCCATCGATTCGAGTGCCCGTGCCGCAGCGGAACGGTCCAGCAACTGAAATGCTTCTCGCGGGCAGATCACCAGATCGAATACGCCGATCTCGTGACACGACCGTATATCACCGGCGACGGCCCGCGCACGCCCGCGCTCGGGTTCCGGAATCCGTCTTCGGGCTTCTTCCACCATTCCCTCGGCGATGTCCGCGAACGTCACGTACCGCGAAGTAGCCGCAAGCAGTGGCACGATGTTCCGACCGGATCCACACGGAATCTCCAGCAGGTGGTGCGGGTCGAGGGCCGAGACGAGCCGCCGGAGAAAAACGTGATCCGAAGTGTCGGGGTAATCGACATCGTAGAAGCTGGCCAGATCTTCGAAGCTACCCATGGGATGCCAGGTTCTCGAAGTCCTCCATGGCGTGGATTGCTTCGTCACGGGTCGAGACAAGCGGCGCCAGCCGGTCGAACTCGGGTGGCTCGTAACCGTCTTCGGCCACGTATCGCCGGACAACGCCGTTGCTTGTCACCCGTTCCCGGGTTTCGTTGTCGATCCGACCGTAATGCACGTCCAAGGCGGGCAATCCCTGCTGGCCAAGGAATGACGGCGGCAGTGTGACGATCACCTCGCGATCCATCATTGCCCCATAGTGCCAGCAATCCGCACCGGGGCCGCCACGAAGAGAAGAGGCCAGGAGTGTGGTCGCCGTTCGGTAGCGGCGGAGCGAATGGTAGGCGGCTTCGAACACGACGCACTCCGCTCCGCGGAGCAGCCGTGGCTCATGACCGACGTGTGGGCGAAGACCCAGCTCGCCGATGCGGCCCGCCATTAGGGTCAGGACGTGTCGTGGTCGAGCCGCGGAAGGCGGGCCCTCGAGCTGCGGGTCGGTGGCATCGGCGATGGTGCGTGCCGCGGTGGCGAGCTGGGCGACCGTGAAGCCCCAGGTGGCGTTGACGGAGACCCGGGCCGCCACGAGAGCTTGAATGATGTCGATTCCCGCGCGGGTCAGCGGCACCTTTATTGTGGCGTTCGGCATCCGATCACGGATTTCGGCCGCCTGGCGGAGCATGGCTGGTGCGTCGAACGCCGACCGGGGATCGAGTTGAATGCAGATGGGAATCGAAAGTCGACGGGACGCCAGATAGTCGGCCGAACGAGCGCCGCAAGCCAGGTAGAGATCCCACCCTGACCTGCTCCGGCCGGCCAGTGGATGTCGCTTGTAGGCCTCGCGGAGAAGCATCGGATTGGTCGTGACACCGCTGAACGGACCGAGTCTGGATGCCGTGGTGACCGTCTGCCACTGTGGCTCGACGAGCTCTGGGGCCGAATCCCACCAGTATTCCACCGGCGCGCTCATCGGAGTGCGCCGTCACGGAGTTGGAGTTCTTGTTGTATGTGGGGGTGGACGACGACGCCGTCCTTGGTGACCAGGCCGCGTTGGGAGATGCGATCCGGCGCCCCGGTGTAGACCGACTCAGCGAGTGCGAGCAGATAAGGAAAAGCCGTTTGGGTCATCGCCGCCGTTGCCGTCAGGTAGACGAGCTTGGGCATGCAGTCGTTCTTGATGTGAATCACGCCGTGACGCTGGTACGCCTCGGTGAGCTCGCGGGTGCGCTGGTCCGCGGTCGGCAGGTATCCGGCGCCGTAACCACAGGTTACGTCGACGATGACCGAGCCAGGTCGCATCTCGGCCACCATGTTGTCCGTCACGATCGGTTCGGTCCCATAGTTGGAAACGCGGATCGCGCCAATGATGACGTCGCACTGCGGAACGAGCTCGGCAAGAAGCTCGGGCGTGTTGAGCTCGCAGGAGACGTTCGGCGGCATGGTGGCGGCGAATCGACGAAGCCGCATTCGCGACTTTCCCACCACGGTGACGTCGGCGCCCAGCGCCGCTGCGGCTCGAGCGGCGGCGCCTCCGGCATTCCCGTGACCGATGACGAGGACGCGCGGCGCATCGACACCGGGCAGCCGACCCAACATCTTTCCACAACCACCCAACTGATCTTGCAAGTGGTAGGCGGCGTAGATGACCGCCATGTGTCCGGCCACCTCGGAGTCCGTCGTCATAAGGGGAAAGGACCCGTCGTCATCCTCGAACATCTCGTACGAGTAAGCGGAGACACGTTGGCTGGTGAGCACGGCCGCCAGTTCCGGCTTGTCGCCGAGGTAGAATGTCGCGCAGAGGTGTAATCCGGGCCGAAAATAGCGATACTCAAGAGGCGACGGGCAGCGACATTTGAAGACGATATCGCTCACGGTCCAAGCTTCTTCGGTGTCGACGACCTTCGCACCGGCGTCTCGGTAATCGTCATCGGAGACGTGTTGGCCATCCCCGGCCCCGCTCTCGACATAGACGGCGTAGCCGTGCGCCGCAAAAGACGCGACTTCACTCGGCAACGCAATCACCCGCAGGTCGCCATCACGCGATTCTTTGACAACCGAGATACTCTTTTCGTCCATCACGATCCGTCCAATGATGCCGGGAAACGATCGCCGTCGTGGGTCGGGCGGGAGATAGTGCCACAAGATCGGCTGTTGAACTGAGACCGGCGGTCTACCCGGCTGGAAGTCCGATCATCGGCTTTCACGATCGAGGAACCGGGTCTCGACATGCGCGCTCGGAAATCGGGACCTGATCAGTCCGACCGCCCGCTCCGGATTGGCTGCGCCGCAGACGAAAATGTCGAACGCAACGAATTGGTACTCAGGCCACTCATGTAAACTGATGTGCGACTCGGCCAGTACGGCAATGGCGGTCAGACCATGGCCTTCCCCGAACTGATGTGTGTCAATTTTGATCACAGTTGCCCCGCAAGCCTGCGCCATGTCGGTGAGCAACAGTGTTGCCTCGGCCTCCTCGAGCGATCGATCTACTCCGCTGACATCCGCGATCATGTGTCGCCCCAACCGCCTCATGGGTCCAAACTACTCACATTCCCTCTGGCCGACATCCCCCAGTTGGCCGCATTAATCCAAAAATGATCTCAATTCGCGTGAATGATCCTTGGTCAATGAATTCCTGAATGCGTGTTTGGGGGCGTCGATTCAGGGTATACGGGCGCGTCGGCTCTGACCTGAACGAGGGATCCTCGCATGCCCCACATCGTCCCAGGTCACGGGCGTCCAGAAATGCTCATGGTCCAGGTCTCGGCGGATACCCGAGCCGTTGACCCGCGCCGACCCCGGGGGCGGCGCGGTGTCGCCATGGTCTCTTGTGCCGGACTCTCCCACGTCCTGCCGTGCGCCACTCGACCTGACCGGATTGTCCGGTGCCAGCGAGGCGGCTCATCCCAGGTCGCCGCGGCTGGGCCGCCGCTGACCGGGATCTCCTCCTGCCGGTGCGGCGCCGCTGGTCGCGGCCGGCAGCTCGACTGGCCCCGGACAATCTCGGATCATGTGTCAGAAACCGCCGCTGTCCCCGCTTCCCGTGGATCCGCCGTCGCTGCCGGAGCTGTCGCTACTGCCGAAGCTGCCGCTCGAACCACCGAAGCTGGAACTGTCGCCGCCCCCGAAACCACTTGAGCTGTCCCCGCCACCGAAGCCGGAGCTGTCCGAACCGTCCCCACCGCCGAAGCCGGAGCTGTCGGAACCGTCCCCGCCGAAGCCGGAACTGTCCGAACCGTCCCCGCCGAAACCGGAACTGTCCGAACCGTCCCCGCCGAAACCGGAGCTATCCGAACCGAAACCGGACCCGTCGCCGTCCCCGAAACCGGAGCTGTCGCTTTCGCTGTCACCGAAACCCGTTGCGCCCTCGGCGTCGCCGAGGCCGTCCGAGTAGCCGGAACTGGTGAAGCCGTCGGAACTGTCGGCGTCTCCCGGGCCGATCGTGCCTTCGAAACCGCCGTTGTCGGAGTCGCCGAATCCACCGGCGCCGTCCGAACCCATGGAGTCGTCGGTTGCGGGCTCGGAGCCGGTGCCGTCCCCGTCGAAGCTCTCGGGTGTCTCGGACTCGGACTCGGTGTTGCCATCCTGGCCGGGTTCGTCCGATGCCGGTTCGTCGGACAGTCCGGGTTCGCCAGGCTGGTCCGGGTCGAGGGACGTCGGTTCGTCGTAGTCCGGATTGTCCTGCGCCCTGCTGCGCGGGCTGTCCATCTGCGGCGCAACCGACGGCTCATCGTAGGTCGGGTCGAACTGCGCCCTACTACGCGGACTATCCATCTGCGGCGCAACCGACGGCTCATCGTAGGTCGGATCGAACTGCGCCCTACTACGCGGGCTATCCATCTGCGGCGCAACCGACGGCTCATCGTAGGTCGGATCGAACTGCGCCTTGCTGCGGGGGCTGCCGGGACTCTTCTCCGGCGGCAGGCCCTGGTCCACCGGGCCGGGCCTGGTTGGCTGTTGATCGTCGTTTCCCGGCGCGGGTTCGTCGTAGTTCGGGTCGTGCTGGGCCTTGCTGCGGGGACTGTCCATCTGCGGAGCGGGTTCGGGCTCGTCCTGCATGGCCCGCGGAACGATCCGGGAGATGACCCGCCCGCGGTCGTCGACCGGGTGGCCGCCGAATGCGTCCCGTTCGGCGAGCTCGGCCCGGTTGAACTCATCCGCGCGCTGGTTGAACAGCCCGATGGCGAAATCGCGCTCCTGCTTCGTCTTGGCGTTGTTGATGGCGTCGAGCGCGTCGTGGAGCATTGCCCTGAACGTCGCCACACGGTCCTTGGCGGCCTGGTCTTCAAGGGAGCCGAGGAAGCTGCGCGCCAGCTCATCGTCGACCCTGGCCTTGTCCAGCGCCAGGTCGATGGCCGGGTTCGCCGGCTGCCATGACGGGTACTGGTTGACATAGCCCCGGGGCTCCGCATTGTCGAGCGCGTCGAGCTGCTCCTTGGACAGCGGCCGCTCGGAGAGCACCGGTCCGTAGAGATCGAGCGTGGGGAGATCCGGTGGCACCGGGGTGAGCGGTGGGAGATCCGGCTGCCGCAACGCGTTTTGGTCGCGGAGGTACTGCTCGTACCTGTCCCGCACCTTTGACCAGCTGTGTGACCTGAAGACGTCCTGGTCGAGGGGTGGGCGCGCCGGCCCGGGGAACGGACCCGGGCCCGGCGGGGTCACGGGCTGGAACGGCCCGGCCTGGGCGACCTGGACTCCCTGCGGTGCCGGACCGGCCGGCTCGTCGTCGGTGGGTGGGCCGACGGCGGCGCCGGCCGGAGTCGCCATTCCCGCGGCCAGCGTCACGGCCGCCGCCGCGGTCGCGCCCCGCCGAACGGAACGGCGAGCGCGGCGGCTCGGCCGGACCTCCTGACGCCACGCCCTGATGGCGTCCCGCACCGCTGTCAGCAGAACCCTCGTGGGGCTGCCGGCGGGCTTGTCGTCGGCACTCATTCGGAACTCCCTCCCTGTCCGGTGATGCCACAACCATGAGGCGGCGAGTAGGTCGCCATGCAGAACAGCTCGTGCTCCGGTTCTCCGCCCGCACCGTCCGCACCGTCCGCACCGGGTGCGGGAGCCGGGCCGGGCTTGGTGAACTCGGCGAACCCGACCTTCCGATCGGCGCTGGGTTCGGGTTTCCGTTCCGCCGCGTCCGCATCGGCGACCTTCTTGTCCACCGGTGCCCGCTCGAAGCCGGCTTCCCGCTTCGGCGCCGAGGCGGGCGGCGGGATGAACTCCACCGGCGTGTCACCGCCCGGCCGTTGCTTCTCCCCCGCCGGCGCCTTCGCCCGGAAGACCCGCCCGCGCCACGGGCGGGACGGCAGCTCCGTGGCGCCCTCCGAATCCACAGTGGACTCGTCGCCCACCTCAACCGGCGTCTTCTCGTTGGCCGGGCTCGGAGCCGGCGGCGGCGACTGCTGATCATCCTGCGGTTTCGGGTGATCCTGCTGCTGGTCACCCTGCTTCTGCTTGGCGTCGGCCGGTGCCGAATTCTCCTCGTGGGCTGGCGGGAGTGCCGGCACGAGCGCGGCCACCGCGTCCAGCACGGTGGGTCCGGATGCCTTGTGTCTCACCGCGGGCTTGTGCGTCCGGTGGGGTTTGGCATGGCCGTGCTTGCCGTGATCGCTCTTCGCCCCTCCGGGCTTCGGTGGGTCGCCCTGCCTGGCCGCTTCCCCGGAGCGGGTCGGGTCGGTGGGTGCCGCGTCCTGAACGTCGGGCACGAGGTCACCATCCCGGTCCGTCACCCCGGGACGGGCGTTGATGTTCCGGGGAATCGTGACCGTGCCGTCGCTCGCCGCGGGCGGCCGGATTCCGAGCAGCTTGGCGAGATCATCCGCGATCGGGTTGGCCAGCAGAGCCGCGCCCTTGTGGTTGGGCTGGAGCGGGTCGCGCTGCGGCTTGTCGGTGGCCTGCTCGTTGAAGACCGAGTCGCTGGTGTACGCCTCGTGTCCGGCGACGGCCTTGGACATGTCCACCAGGTTTGCGCACCGGCAGATCCGCACGGCCCGGCTGATCGCCTCGTTCAGGTCGAGCAGGAACTTCTGCAGGGTGGCGAGATCCCGCTGGTTGATCAGGGCCGCGGTGTGCGGGTTTCGCACGTCGATCGACACCGGATAGCTCGTGACGACGATCCGCGCGCCGGGCGCCCGCTCGGCGATCCCGGCCAGCACCTGCAGGATCCGCGCGACCAGCGTCGGCGCCCGGCCGAACTCCGATGTCGTTGCCTGGTCGAGGAATACCTGGTCGGGCGCGTTGACGTCCAGCAGGCCGCCCAACTTCGCGATCGCGGTGTCAAGATCGCCGGGCTTGGTGGTGTTGGACGGTTTGGCGACCGTGAGCACCCGGCCGAGGTCGGCGTCGTTGCCGCCGAAACCGACGATGACGATCTGGGCGTTGCGCCGGATCTGGTCGTGCTGGGCGGAATTGAGGATCGTCTCGCCGCCCTGCCCGTCCGGACCCTTCTGCGCGTAAAGAAGTCCGCGGTCACCGCGCCGGCCGCGGCCACGACGTTGGCGTCCACCCGCAGGCCGGGTTTCTCGCTCGCAACCCGCGAGAGCGCCTGCAACGCCGGGGCGAGCCGGGAGCGGTGCCGTCGATCGGCGGGGTCGAAGTAGGCGTCGGAGATGTCGGCACCGGCCATGTACGAGTCGCCGACGACGTCGACCACCAGCGTCGTGCCCGGACCCGCCTGCGGGTCGGCCGCTGCCGACGGCACCAACCCCAGTGCCGCGCCCGCGGCCACGACGCCGACCGTCATGGCGGACAGCAGCCGAGGAGGCCGGTGACATGCCGGGGCAGGAGCACGCTTTCTGGGCGAGGGAAGGTACATCGATGTTCCTCTCACTGGAATCCCCGACCTCGTGCGGCCAGCAGGCGAGCAGGGCCGCGGATCACCGGGTGATCGCCGCGCCGGGCAGGAACCCCCGGCCTGACCCGCATGATCCGGCCGACGCCGGGTTGCGGCTGACGCTTCCGCCTCGATCGTGGCGCGACCGGTCCCGGCCGGTCCATGCCGCACAGGTGCGACATGGACGCGTTGGTGGGGTTGGTGCCAAGCTGGACCGGGTGCGCACGCAGTTCGAGCAGGACCGGGAGATGCCGAGGCGTGCGGCCGACGAATCAGCCGTCCCTGAAGCCACGGCGGGCCTGCATCGGCAGGTACGCGGGATCGTGGCCGCGGTGGTGGTGCTGTCCCGGCTGGCTACTTTGGCCATGGTCGCGGTGAGCGTCGTCGGCGCCGTGCACAGTCACGCCTACACCCGGATTCCGTTGGCCGGCGCCGTGTACGCGGTGCTGGTCGGCTGGAGCGCGGTGCTGATCACCCTGGTGCTGCGCCACCCGGCGGTGCCCGCTGGGGTACTGGTCGCCGACGTCATCGTCACCGCCGGCACGATGATCGTGCTGCCGCTTGCGGTGTCCAACCCGATTTTGTCGAATGTCTCCAATTCGTACCTGGAGCCGATCACGGTCAGCGTCGCGGTGGCCGTGGCGCTGATCAGCGGTTCGGCCCGGGCCACCGCGGCCGGCTGCAGCGCGCTGGCCGTCGCCTACGTCATCGCGCAGGCGCCGCTGTCCGACGGCGGCGCGGACATCGCCTCGCTGGTCAGCACGATCGGCTGGCAGGTCGGCACCGCCACCTGCAGCCTGGTGTTCATCCAGCGACTACGGCGGGCGGCTCACCAGGTGGACGTCGCCACCGCGCAGGTGATCACGGCCCGGGAACGGCTCGCCGCCCAACGCGCGCACACCGAGGAACGCACCCGGCACTTCCGCGAGCAGGTCCGCCGCTACCGCGACCTGCACGACGGCCCCCTGCGCATCCTGACCGTGATCGCCGGTCCTGGCCCCGCCGCCCACCCCGACCCGGTGGTACGCCGGCACTGCGCGGTCAGCGTCAACATCCTGCGTGGCGCCGCGCCCGACGAAACCGGTGGCACCCTCACCGATCTGTCCCTGGCGTTGATGGAAGCCGGCGGTGAAAGCGCCGCCCTGGGGTTGCGCGTGGAGTACCACTTCGCCAACCTGCCAGACGATCTGCCCGCCGAGGTCGTCACGGCCCTGTGCCGGGCCAGCGCCGAAGCGTTGAGCAACGTCGCCGCGCACGCCGGCACCTCCCGCGCCCGGCTCACCGCCATGACCAGTGGGGACGGTGGCACGGCGGTGACCGTGGCGATCGTCGACCAGGGCAAGGGATTCGACCCGGCCACCACCGAGCTCGGCTACGGCATCCGGCACTCGATCATCGAGCGGATGACCGAGATCGGCGGAGCGGCCACAGTGGACAGTCACCCGGGCGAGGGCACCCGCATCGACCTGCGATGGCCGGCATGATCCGCGTCGCCGTCATCGACAACGACAAGCTCGTCCCGGCCGGCCTGCGCGCCCTGCTCGCCGGTACCACCGACATCACCCTCCTCCACACCGCCACCACCGTCACCGACTACCTCGCCGCGCAGGCCGCCGGCCCCGCCGCCGATGTCGTCCTGCTCGACCTGCGGTTGGAGGACGGCACCCACCCGGCCGCCAACGTCGCCGCCCTGCGCGCCACCGGCGCCGCCGTCCTGGTCATCTCGGTGCACGGCGACCGCCGCCACGTCCGCGCCACCATCCGCGCCGGCGCCTCCGGCTACCTCATCAAGGACGACGACGCCGACAAGCTCGCCGGCGCCATCGGCACCGTCCACTCCGGACACCTGGCGCTGACCACCGAGCTCATGACCCTCATCAACGACGACCCACCCGAACTGTCCCCCCAGGAGCTGCACGTCCTCTACCTCTACGGCACCGGCAGCACCCTGGCCGCCACCGCCCGCCGCCTCGGCATCGCCATCCCCACCGTCCGCTCCTACCTCGACCGAATCCGCGCCAAGTGGGCCGCGACCGACGAACCCGTCGACGACATCCGCGCCCTCATCCACGAATACCCCCACCCCGACCCACCCACCTGACCGCGCGGTGGTGTGTGATCGGGGGTATGGCGGTCGTGTTGGACACGCCGGGTGTCGGCGGGCTGAGCGAAGCCGTGGCCGTGCTGCGGGAGTGGCAGTACGACGGGGCGCCGATGCAACTGCATCCGGGGGACCTGGGCTGGTTCTGGCGGTTCGGTGCGCAGGCGACGGCCGCGGCGGTGCGGACCTGGCGCCGGGGCGGGCGGATTCTGGCCGTCGGGCTGCTGGATGAACCCGAGCTGTTGCGGCTGACGATCGCGCCGGACGCCGTGCGGGACGAGGAGCTGGCGCGGCGGCTGGTCGACGACGTGACCGAGCCGGCGCGCGGCGTACTGCCCGCGGGGAAGGTGTCCGTCGAGGCGCCACAGGGCGCGCTGGTCCAGACCCTGCTGTCGGAGGTCGGCTGGAAACCCGACGAGCCGTGGACGCCGCTGCGCCGCGACCTCACGCAGCCGGTGCCGGACCCGGGCGTGCGGATCGAGGTGATCGGGCCGCGGCAGGCGCAGGTGCGGACCGCGGTGCAGCGGGCATCGTTCGACTCCTCGACGTTCACCGACGAGCGCTGGCAGGCGATGGCGGCCGGAGTGCCCTACGCCGACGCCCGGTGCCTGGTCGCCTACGACGAGGCGGGCACCGCGGTGGCGGCGGTGACGGTGTGGTCGGCCGGTCCGGGAAGGCCCGGGTTGCTCGAGCCGATGGGCGTCCACCGCGACCATCGCGGTCACGGCCACGGCACGGCGATCACCCTCGCCGCGGCGGCCGCACTCCAGCAGCTGGGCTCGTCGAGCGCGATCGTCTGCACCCCGAGCCGCAATGCCGGCGCCGTCGCCACCTACACGTCGGCCGGCTTCCAGCAACTCCCCGAGGTCCGCGACCGATACCGGGACGCCTAGGGCCGGACGGTGGCGTGCCGTCGCGGCACAGCCGCAACAGCCGCTGACGGACGGTGCGATCGGATATCCGCGAACTCTCCTCCGAATCCGGATCTCATCCCTCGTCTACGGTTGAGGGTCACGATTGGACACGTGATCGCGGTTGGCGATTGAGATCCGTGTTTGCGTGGCTAGACTGCCTGTCATGCCGAAGCTGCGGATCAGCGAGGCGGCCGCGCTGCTCGGGGTCAGCGACGACACGCTGCGGCGATGGGTCGATCAGGGACGGCTGCCGGTGGTGCCGGGGGACCACGGGCGCAAGGCGATCGAGGGACACGAGCTGGCCGCGTTCGTCCGGCGGATGGCCGACGCACCGGAGCGGGGCACCACGGTGGCCGCCTCGGCGCGCAATCGGTTCCGGGGGATCGTCACCGGTGTGGTCAAGGATCGGGTGATGGCCCAGGTCGAGATGCAGGCCGGGCCGTTTCGGATCGTGTCGCTGATGAGCCGGGAGGCGGCCGATGAGCTCGGCCTGGAGGTGGGCAGTGTCGCGGTCGCCTCGATCAAGTCCACCAACGTCGTCGTCGAGATACCGGAGGCGTGAATGTCCCGCTCGAGCCGTTCGTCCGCGCTGGCCGCCGCGGCTGCCCTGACCCTGGTGGCCTGCGGGTCGAACGACGCCCCGGCAGCCTCGCGGACCGGCACACCGGGCGGCCCGGCGGCGGTCACCGGCGACATCACCGTGTTTGCCGCGTCGTCGCTGACCGAGACGTTCACCCGGCTGGGCAAGGACTTCGAGGCGGCCAACCCGGGCGCCAAGGTCACGTTCAACTTCGGTGGCAGCTCGGCGCTGGCCCAGCAGATCAACTCCGGAGCCCCGGCCGACGTGTTCGCCTCGGCCGCGCCGGCCAACATGAAGCAGGTCAGCGACGCCGGCGGCGTGTCCGGCAGCCCGAAGACGTTCGTGCGGAACAAGCTGCAGATCGCCGTCCCCGCGGGCAACCCCGGCAAGGTGACCGGGCTGGCCGACCTCGCCAAGCAGGACCTCAAGATCGCGCTGTGCGCCGAGCAGGTCCCGTGCGGCGCGGCGGCCAGGAAGGCGCTGCAGGCCGCCGGGGTCACCGCCGCGCCGGACACCTTGGAGCAGGACGTCAAGGCCGTGCTGACCAAGGTTTCCCTCGGCGAGGTCGACGCCGCGCTGGTGTATCGCACCGATGTCAAGGCCGCCGGCGGCAAGGTCGAGGGCATCGCGTTCCCGGAGGCCGACCAGGCGGTCAACGACTACCCGATCGCCACCTTGGCCAAGGCCCCGAACGCCGCCGGCGCCAAGGCGTTCGTCGACTTCGTGCTGTCCGACAAGGGACGTGCGGTGCTCGGCGCGGCCGGCTTCGACGGTCCGTGACCCGGGCCGCGACCCGGCGCCGCACGACGCGGGCACGCGGCCGGCCGCCGGTGGTCCTGGTGTTGCCCGCGGTGCTCGGGTTGGCGTTCCTGGTGGTGCCGCTGGCCGGGCTGCTGGTCCGCGCCCCATGGACCACGCTGCTCGGTCAGCTGTTCAGCGAGGAGGTCGGGCAGGCGCTGACGTTGTCGTTGGTGTGCGCCAGCCTGGCCACGGTGATCTGCCTGGTGCTCGGTGTTCCGCTGGCCTGGCAGCTGGCCCGCGGCGACCTGCCCGGCCGCGGGGTGCTGCGCGCGCTGGTGACCGTGCCGCTGGTGTTGCCGCCGGTGGTCGGCGGCGTCGCCCTGCTGCTGGTGCTGGGCCGGCGCGGCCTGGTCGGGCAGTACCTCGACGCCTGGTTCGGCATCTCGCTGCCGTTCACCACCGCGGGTGTGGTGGTGGCGGAAGCCTTCGTGGCGATGCCGTTTCTGGTGATCGCGGTGGAGGGGGCGTTGCGCGGGGCCGATCCGCGGTTCGAAGAGGCCGCCGCGACGCTGGGGGCGTCGCGGTGGTTGATCTTCCGGCGGGTGACGTTGCCGGCCATCGCGCCGGGGGTGGTGGCCGGCACGGTGCTGTGCTGGGCCCGCGCGCTCGGCGAGTTCGGCGCGACGATCACCTTCGCCGGCAACTTCCCGGGCAGGACGACCACGATGCCGCTGGCGGTCTACCTGGCGCTGGAAACCGATCCGGGAGCGGCGATCGTGCTGTCCATCGTCCTGCTGATCCTGTCCATCGTGGTGCTCGTGAGCCTGCGGGACCGGTGGATCGGCGGCGCGGCATGACCCTCAAGGCCGAGCTGATGATCGCCCGGGACTCCGGGTTCCGGGTGGAGTTGGACCTGTCGGTCTCGCCCGGCGAGGTGGTCGCGCTGCTCGGCCCGAACGGCGCCGGCAAGACCACGGCGCTGCGTGCGCTGGCCGGGCTGCTTCCGTTGTCCGGTGGGCACATTCGGCTCGACGAGCTGGTCTGGGACGAACCGCCGGGCGTGTTCGTGCCGGCTCAGGCCCGCAGCGCCGGCGTGATGTTCCAGGACTACCTGCTGTTCCAACACATGTCCGCCTTGGAGAATGTCGCATTTGGACTGCGGGCCCGCGGCGTCGACCGAAAGGCCGCCCGGGCCGCAGCGCGGCAGTGGCTGGACAAGGTCGGCCTCGCCGAGCACACCCAGACCCGACCCGGGGCGCTGTCCGGCGGCCAGGCCCAACGCGTCGCGCTGGCCAGGGCGCTGGCCACCGATCCCGACGCGCTGCTGCTCGACGAGCCGCTGGCCGCCCTTGACGCCAGCACCCGCGTGCAGATCCGCTCCGAGCTCGGCCGCCACCTCGACGACTACCCCGGCCACACCGTGCTGGTCACCCACGACCCGCTCGACGCCATGGTCCTCGCCGACCAACTCGTGATCATCGAGCACGGCACGATCGTCCAAAAAGGACCACCGGCCGCGGTGGCCCGGCAGCCACGCACCGACTACGTCGCCCAGCTCGTCGGCCTCAACCTCTACCGCGGCACCGCCACCGGCACCGCGGTCGCCCTGCGCGACGGTGGCGGGCTCACCATCGCCGAACCCGCCACCGGCCCGGTCTACCTGGCCTTCCCGCCGACCGCGGTCAGCCTGCACCCCGAGCAACCCGCCGGCAGCCCGCGCAACAGCTGGCCGGTCACCGTCGCCCACGTCGAGCAGCACGCCCACACCGTCCGGGTCCGCCTCGACGGCACCCCACCCGTCCTCGCCGACGTCACCCCCGCCGTGATCGCCGAACTGCACCTGGTCCCCGGCACCCCGCTGTGGGCAACCGTCAAGGCCACCGAGATCACCACCTACCCCACCTGACCGGAAAGCCCCCATGCCGCGCCTGGTTGTTGACGCTGTAGTGGGGTACAGGGTTGATGATGGGGCATGCGGACCAAACCTGCCGCTCGAGGTTGGGTCGGGGGCTGGCCGATGAATGGTCAATTATGCGCCGGAGCTGCCGGCGGCGCCGATGGTTTACGCGATAGGCTGCGTCGGCTAGGCAGGAAAGTGCGCCCTTGAATCCGGTTTGTCGGCGATCCGGGGTCGCGTACGTCTGGGGAGAGCAACCATGCCAGAAGTCCGATTATGCGGTTCGGACGGCCTTCATTAGTCCTGGATCACACCGTACCGGTCGCGACAGCAGGGGGACTGAAGAGCATGGTTCATGAGGTACGAACACGGGAAACAGTGCCCGTCGATCGGCTGCTGCCCGCCGATTCTCCCCGTTTGGCCGGGCAGGACACCACCCATGTCGGGTTGCTCGCGCAAATAGCGATCGGGCTGCCGCCCATTCTTGTGCACCGCGAGACCATGCGCGTCATCGACGGGATGCACCGGCTGGAGGCCGCGATCCTGCGCGGCGCCCGCGATATCGAGGTGCAGTATTTCGAGGGGAGCGAGCACGACGCGTTCCTGCTGGCGGTCCGGGCGAACACCACGCACGGGTTGCCGCTGTCGCTCGCCGATCGGGAGGCGGCCGCGATCCGTATCGCCACCGTCCATCCCGAGTGGGCCGACCGGGTCATCGCCGAGATCGTCGGTCTGGCCGCGACCACGATCGGCGCCCTCCGCCGGCGCCATCCGCAGCAGCTGGCGCTGTCGACCATCCGGGTGGGCAAGGACGGCAAGGTCCGGCCGCTCAACGGCGCCGAGGGGCGGCGGCGGGCCAGCGAGGTGATCGCCGAACGTCCCGACGCCTCGCTCCGTGAGGTGGCCAGGGCGGCCGGGATCTCGGTGGGCACCGCCCGGGACGTCCGCGAGCGGATGCGCCGCGGGCAGAGCCCGATCCCGGACAGCGTGGCGCCGCGCCAGGCGGATGGCCAGGCGCCGCGACCGCAACCCACCGAAGGCCCGGCCGACCCGCGGAACCGGCAACTCGCGCCCGCGGACCGGCTGTCCGCCCTGCGAACCCTGCAGCGGGACCCGTCGCTGCGGTTCACCGAGGCGGGCCGCTCCTTGCTGCGCCGCCTCGATCTGCACACGCTCAGCCCGGACGCCTGCGAGAGCTTCCTCGACGCGATCCCCCCGCACTGCGCGCACGTGGTGGCGGATCTGGCCGGCGCATGCGGGGAGGCGTGGCTGCAGTTCGCCGCGAAAGTGAAGGATCGCGTGCGAACCGGGAACGTGCAACCCGTCAGCTCGAACGGTTGAACAACCGCTCGGCGAACCACGAAATGGTGCGCTCTAGGCCCTGGGTCAGGCTCGTCTCCGGTTTCCAGCCCAGCAGTGAATGGGCCAGGGAAATGTCCGGCCGGCGCACGTTCGGATCGTCGACGGGCCGGTCGACGAACTCGATGCCGGACGACGACCCGGTCAGGTCGCGAATTCTGCTGGCCAGGTCGAGAATGGACAGCTCGTCCGGGCTGCCGATGTTCACCGGTCCCGGATGCGGGCTCTCGGCAAGGGCGAGAATGCCGGCCACCGTGTCGTCGACGTAGCAGAGGGACCGGGTATGCCGGCCGTCGCCGGTCACCGTGATCGGTTCGCCGCGCAGGGCCTGGCGGATGAACGTGGGAACCGCCCGGCCGTCGTCGGTCCGCATCCACGGGCCGTACGTGTTGAAGATCCGGACGATGGCCGTGTCCACGCCGTAGGTTTTCCGGTTGGCGACGGTGAGCGCCTCGGCGAAGCGCTTGGCCTCGTCGTAGACGCTCCGCGGACCGACGGGATTCACGTTTCCCCAGTAGGTCTCCCGTTGCGGATGCTCGAGCGGATCTCCGTACACCTCGGACGTGGACGCCAGAACGAACCTGGCGGCCTTCTCCCGGGCGAGGGTCAGCGCGTTCACCGTGCCCTGGCTTCCGACCAGCAGAGTGTCGATGGGGTGTCGCAGGTAATCCGGTGGAGACGCCGGTGAGGCGAAGTGGAGGACCAGGTCGACCGGTCCTTCGATATCGATGGAAGCGACGACATCCTGGTCGACCAATTGAAAGCCCGAGTGCTCCGCGAGCCGTCGCACGTTGGCCGTCGAGCCGGTCACCAGATTGTCCACACAGACCACGTCGACCCCGCCGGCCAGCAGGCGCGCACACAGATGTGAGCCGAGGAACCCGGCGCCACCGGTCACCACGGCACGGCGAAACGAGCGCGACGGAATTGCCATACGTCAATCATGCGGCGCCGTTCGACTCGCACGCAAGGTGGCCGGTGTTGTCGACATCCGGACCCGCAAGTTAACCTGCATCATCGATCTCGGGGTGGGGACAAGATATGACGGAAGTTGCGGTTATCGGCGCGGGTCCGGCCGGGATGACGGCGTCGTACGTACTGGCAAAGAATGGCGTCCCGGTACACCTCTACGAGGCGTCGGCGCAGGTCGGCGGCATGGCCCGGTCGATTGAGCTGTGGGGCCAGATCGTCGATATCGGGCCGCACCGGTTCTTCACCGGCGACGCCAGAGTGAACGCGTTGTGGCTCGAGCTCGCCGGCAAAGACTACGAGATGGTGGACCGGCTGACCCGGATATTCTTCCGAAACAAGTTCTACCGATACCCGATCCAGGTCGGGAACGTCCTCCGGAACCTCGGGGTCGCCGAGTCGGCGCTGTGCGTCGCCAGCTACGTCTGGTGGCGGCTGAAGCCCGGCGGTCGCGACTTGGGCGACACCTTCGAGTCCTGGGTGACGGCCCGTTTCGGGAAGCGGCTGTACGGGCATTTCTTCAAGACGTACACCGAAAAGCTGTGGGGCATACCCGGATCGGAGCTGTCGTCGGAGTTCGCGGCCCAGCGGATCGGCGGCCTTTCGCTGTGGGAAGCGGTCAAGCACGCCGTCCTGCCAGGGACCCGGCACGACCACAAGACCCTGGTCGACCAGTTCGCCTACCCCAGTCACGGCAGCGGGCAGATCTACGAGCGGATGCGCGACCACGTCGAGGCGCAGGGCGGCACCGTGCACCTGCGGACTCCGGTCCATTCCCTCGTCACGTCCGGCACGACGGTGACCGGAGTCAGGCTCGCCTCCGGCGAGGTCTGTGAATACGACGAGGTCATCTCCTCGATGCCGCTGACGCTGCTCGTCGACCGCTTCGCCGACGTGCCACCTGAGGTGGCCGCCGCCGGCCGGTCGCTGGAGTTCCGCAACACGCTGCTGGTCTACCTCCTGGTCGACGCGGACCGGATATTCCCGGACAACTGGATCTACGTGCACAGCACCGAGCTGCGGACCGGGCGGATCACCAACTTCCGCAACTGGGTGCCGACCATCAACCGGGGCCGCAAGGAAACCATCCTGGCGATGGAGTACTGGAGTTTCGACGGCGACGACTGCTGGCACTGGGCCGACGAGCGCCATATCGAGCTGGCCAAGTTGGAGATCGTGAAGACCGGGCTGGTCGAGGCGGCGCAGATCAAGGACGGTGCGGTCGTCCGCGTCCCCCGCTGCTACCCGGTCTACCGTCGCGATTACCGGCAGGACCTGGCCATCGTCGAGGATTTCCTGCGGGGCTACGACAATCTTCAGGTCATCGGCCGCTATGGCGCCTTCAAGTACAACAACCAGGACCACAGCATTCTCATGGGCATCCTGGCGGCCAACAACATCATCGACGGCGCCCCCAAGCAGGATCTCTGGAACATCAACAGCGACTACGACTACCAGGAGTCCTCGCTGATCACCCAGACGGGGCTGGTGAAGAATGCTTGACGCCGCCGGCGATCGCGCCATCCTGACCGTCATCGGCACCGGCTACCTCGGCACGACCCACGCGGTGTGCATGGCCGAGCTGGGCTTCCGGGTGCTCGGCGTCGACATCGACGCCGAGAAGATCGCCCGGCTGTCCGCCGGCCAGCTGTGGATGTACGAGCCGGACCTGGAGCAGCGATTACGCCGCAATGTGGCCAACGGCCGGCTGGAGTTCACCACCAGCTACGACGCGGCCGCCGAGCTCGGCGACGTTCATTTCCTGTGCGTCGGCACGCCGCAGCAGGCCGGCGGTCATGCGGCCGACCTCAGTGCGGTCGACGGCGCCATCGAGGCCCTCGCGCCGCGCCTGCGGCGAAGTTGCCTCGTCGTCGGGAAGTCGACGGTTCCGGTGGGCACGGCGGACCGGTTGGCGCGCCGGGTGGCCGCGCTGGCGCCCGTGGGCGAGGACGCGGAGCTGGCCTGGAATCCCGAGTTCCTCCGGGAGGGATTCGCCGTCGAGGACACGCTGTGCCCCGACCGGCTGGTGGCCGGCGTGCGCTCCGAACGGGCGGAGAAGACGCTGCGCGAGATCTACGCTCCGCTGATCGCCGACGGGGTGCCGTTCCTCGTGACGGACTACCAGACCGCGGAGCTGGTGAAGATCGCGGCGAACTCGTTTCTGGCCACCAAGATCTCGTTCATCAACGCGATGTCCGAGGTCTGCGAGGCGGCGAACGCCGACGTCGAGCTGCTCGCCGCGGCGCTGGCCCTTGATGGCCGGATCGGCGCCGCCTACCTGGGTCCGGGCATCGGGTTCGGCGGGAGCTGCCTGCCCAAGGACATTCGGGCGTTCCTGGCGAGGGCCGAGGAGCTCGGCGTCGGTCGTGCGGTGACGTTCCTGCGTGAGGTCGATGCGATCAACACCCGGCAACGCGCGCGCCTGGTGGCCGTGGCCAGGACCGTCCTCGGCGGGTCGTTGCGGGGCCGGGCGGTCGGCGTGCTCGGCGCGGCGTTCAAGCCGAACTCCGACGACGTGCGGGACTCACCGGCGCTGGCCGTGGCCGCGGCGATCCACGCGCAGGGCGGCCGGGTCACGGTCTACGACCCGATCGCGCTCGACAACGCCCGCGCGGCGCACCCCGAGCTCGGCTACCGCGACACGGTCGACGACGCGGCGCGCGGCGCGGATGCCCTGCTGCTGCTGACCGAGTGGCCCCAGTTCGGGGCCCTGGACCCGGAACCGCTCGGCGAGGTGGTTGCCCGGCGCAACGTGATCGACGGCCGCAACGCGTTGGATCCGGAGCGCTGGCGGGCCGCCGGCTGGCGGTATTCGGCGCTCGGCCGGACGTGCACCGACGCCCGGTAGCCGGGGAGTTCGCATGGCGGGCTTTCTGGACACGCTGTTTCGCCGGCGCACCAACAGTTTCGGCGTTCAGCTGGTCCGCTACCTGTACGTTGGCGGGATCGCGGCGATCGTGGACACCGGCCTGGTCTACCTGCTCGCCTACCGGCTCGACGTCCACTACCTGCCGGCCGTCGGGATCGCCTTCGTCGTCGGCAGCGCCGTCAACTACGCGGGCTGCGTCCGGTGGATCTTCGAGCTCAACCGCGGCCACCACCGGGTGATTCCCGAGTTCCTCGCCGTCAGCGGGGTCGGGTTGCTGACCCACGAGGGAGTCGTCTGGCTGCTCTACGCACGCGTCGGCGTCGGGCTCATGGCCGCGAAGGTGGTGGCCGTCGCCGTCGCCATGATGTGGAACTTCATCCTGCGCAGGGTCGTCGTCTTCAGGTGACTCGAGGGAGCGGACATGTCTACCGCACGCGGTTCGGTCGCGCTGAGCTTCGTGATCCCGATGTACAACGAGGAAGCCATCGTCCGCACGGCGATCGCCAGGGTGACCGAGGTCGGGATCGGCATGGGACGGCCGTTCGAGGTGCTCGCGGTCGACGACGGCAGCGTCGACGCCACACCGGAGATCCTGGCGGACCTGCGGGCGGCGCGGCCGAACCTGCGCTGCGTGCGGCTGCACCCCAACCGCGGCAAGCCCGCCGCGTGCAAGGCGGGGCTGCGGCATGCCCGCGGCGAGTTGATCGTCGTGCTGGACGCCGATCTGCAGACGCCACCCGAGGTGGTGCCCCGCATCGTGGCCGAGCTCGAGCGGTGCGGACCCGAGGTGGCCGCCGTGTTCGGGGTCACGTCGACCGCCGAGCGCGACGACCCGCTGCGACTTCTCGTCGGCCAGGCGGTGTTCTACTTTCTGCAGTCCCGGCTCAGCCGCCGGCCCATCCCGCGTGGGGCGGGCTCGTTCTTCGTGACCCGCCGGGATGTGGCCGGACGGCTGGGCGGTCTGGCCTTCACCAAGGGCAACGTCGGCGCCGTGATGGCCGCGCTCGGTCTGCGGATGAGCGCGGTGCCCTACGTCAAGCGCAGGAGCTACCGCGACGTCTCGCGGTTGGGGCTGCGCGGTCATGTCGAGGAGGCGCTCGGATCGTTGGCGCTCACCGGGGTGCTGAGCCGGCTGGGCGTAACCGGCGCGCTGCTCGGCACGATCCTGGCCCGGGTGCTCGCCGTGCGATCACGCCCCGCGGCAACCGTGGCGCTCGGCCTGGCCGCCGTCGCGGCGGCGGCGGTCGGCGTGGCCGAGGACTTCGCCGACCGTTCGCTTGCGACGGTCGCCGACTACCGGCGCTCCACCGTGACCGAGATCCCTTCTCGGAGGTTGTAGGGATAGGCGAGGCTGGCGGCGTTGCGGGCAAGGGACAGGTAGCCGCGGCTGTTCAGGTAGGCGACCGGATTGCCGATCGCGCCGGCCTCGGCGAAGGTCTGGCTCAGCGACAGCTCGAACGGCAGCACGCCGTCCAGCACGATCCTCAGCTTGGTGCCGTACTGGATACCCGCGTGCTCGACGTCCGTGCGGTGGATGTTGGTCCACACGTTCCCGAAGGGATGGTCGATGGCCGTCACGACGCCCTCGAGGAGCCCACGCTCGGTCAGCACCGGGCGGGGACGTTCGAACCGGACGATCTCGGAGTCCGCGAGTCGCCGGCCGACCTTGTCGAGCGGGTAGCCGGCGGCGAGGTGGGCCGACGGGATTGCCACCATCTCCCGGCTGTAGAAGGTCGGCTCCGGGTCCTCCGGGATCACGTCGGTGGAGCTGACCTCGTAGGCCTCGACGTAGCCGTGCTCCTCGATCACGGCGGTGAGCAGGCCGTTGTTGGGAGCGATGTAGATGTACGACTCGTCCTTGCGTTCGAAGCCCTTCCCCGAACCGGCCCACTGCCCGCGGGCGCCACCCTTGGCGGCATGCTTGATCCGCAACGCGACCGACCGGGTCGCGGTGCCCGTGGCCGGATAGGTCGTCGTCGCGAATACCGTCCCCTCGGGGAAGAACCGCGGCAGGTCGACGATGTACCGGGCCCCTTCCCGCACGTTGAACGGCTCCATCGTGTGGCACACGTCGACGATGGTGACGTCGGGACAGATGCTGAGCATCAGACCCTTGCACTGGGCGACCGAATCGTCCGTGGTGCCCAGGTCGCTCATGAACGCGATGATAGGCCGGTGAGAATTGGTCGACACCTGTTTCTCCACTTCGTTCGATTGTTTCATCCGAGCGAGCGCACCGCGTGCAGGGCGACCCGGGCGGCGCCCTGCAGGGCGCCCAGCATGCGATCGGGAGTACGCACGTCGTCGACGGGAACGAATACCGCGCCGGCCCGGATCCGGCGGACGGACGCGACCGCGAACAACGTGGCGGCCTCCATTTCCGTGGCCAGCACACCGGCGGCGCGGTACGCCGCCCACCGGCTCTGCCACGTGTCGGCAAGGGGAAATCCCTCCGGCTTCTCCGCGTAGTAGGCGTCCTTGCAGTGGGTCATTCCCACGTGCGCCGGAATGCCTTCCTCCTCGGCCGCGGCGATGAGCGCGGCAAGCACCGAGAAGTCCGGAACGGCCGGGAACTCCGCGGGGAGATACTGGTGGCTGGTTCCCTCGTCCCGTATGCAGCCGGTCGAGATCACCAGGTCGCCGGAGCGCACCGCGGGCTGCATCGAACCGCAGGTGCCCACCCGGACGATCCGGGATATTCCGCACCGGCTCAGCTCCTCGACCACGATCGCCGCGGACGGACCGCCTATTCCGTGGGAACACATCAGCACGGGCACATCGTTTTCGACGACCTCGGCGCACACATACCCACGAGGCAACCGCCACATGTTCGTCACCGAGCCGGCCGCTTTCACCAGGTATTCCACGCGCTCCGGATCACCGGTGATCACGGCGGCCTCAGCGGCCGAATCCAAGCCGGTAAAAATAAATGACATGAGCAACTCCCTATGGCCAGCCAAATTACCACGCGGCGCCGGAAGGTACCACCCACTCCGCCAGACCGATCACGTCCACGGGATGCGTTCCGTGCCCAATGGACACCAACCCTTTCCGCACGGCTCTGGCCGCTTTCTCCGTCGCCAGCTCGATGCTGGTGCGCAGCGGAATTCCCCGGGCGCGAAATCCCGCGATCAGCGCGGAGTGGGCACACCCCGCGCCGTGCTCGGCGCCGGAGTCGTGCCGGGGGCGGGGTATCGGCACGGAGGTGGCCGCGTCGGCGAACCAGTCATGGTCACCGGCGCCCCCGCAGGTCACCACCACCGCCCGGGCGCCGAGCTCGACAAGGCGCTCCGCGGTCGCCCGCGGTGAGCCGGCGTCCGCGCCGCACAGCAGCCGGGCCTCGGCGAGGTTGGGCGTGACGACCTCGGCCACCGGGAACAGGCGCTCGACCACGGCGGGGACGACCCCGGGATCGGCGAGCGCGGCGCCGGCGGCGGTCACCATCACCGGGTCCACGACGATCGGCACGTCGACCCGCGACAGGCGGTCGGCGATGGCGACGACATGCGCCGCGCTCCAGCTCGTGCCGACCTTGACCGCGTCGACGGGCAGATCGGACAGCACGGCCTCCAACTGCTCGAGCACGAAGCCCACCGGCACGGTCAGCCGGTTCGCCACGCCGGTCGTGTTCTGCGCGGTGACCCCGACGACGACGGTGGCCGCGAAACAGCCGACCGAGGCGAACGCCTTGATGTCACCCTGGATGCCCGCCCCGCCACCGGAGTCCGAGGACCCGACGGTCAGCCCGACCGGCGGCTCACGCCGGCGTCGCATACCTGCGCCGCCAACGGTTCTCGACCAGGCTCGCGTACAGCGGCCACAGGTAGCCGAGGAGCTCGCGATCGGTGCCGTCGCACAACCGCCACTGCGCGTGGAGGGAGAGCAGCGCGACGACCTGCGCCCAGTACGGGGCCAGCCCGAGCCCCTCGACGTCGTCCCGTTTCAGCGTAAGGCGTCCGGTCCGCATCTCCCGCTCGAGCGCGAGGATCTCGTAGATCGCCGGCCAGTTGTCACCGGCCGGCATCGCGGGGAACGGATCGTCGTTGACCGGACGAGGATGGCGCGCCAGCACCCGGTCGGCGCTGGCCAGGTCCGATTCGTAGAGATGGTAGGAACCGGCGACGTGGAAGTAGGAGCCGAGCCCGAGGCCGAGCTGGTGGGCGAGCAGCTCCTGCAGGAAGGTGAACGAGAAGACGTCGCTTGCCGTCCCGCGGTAGGCGTCGTTGGCTCGCATGAACGCCAGGGCGTGCAGCCGTCCGTCCCTGATGAGGTACTGCAAGCCCAACGTGCAGGCCACGTCGATGTTGTCCCGGATCAGCAGCTCCTCCGGCGCGAAGATCTGGATCACGGCCCGCTTGGAGTCCGGATCCTCCCGCAGCGTCCTGATCACGTTCTCCCACTGGTCGAACCCGGCGCCGCCGAAGTTGAAGATGCGTTCCCCGTACGCCGTCCCGCGCAGTGTCCTGGAGTCGACCGAGTACTTCTCCATCGACGGCGCGTAGAAGCGCACCAGGTCCAGCGCGTTGCTTCCGGACAGGTACCACAGCGCCTCGGCGAAGTTGAAGATGATGTTGCTCTTCCGCTCCCGGGCCCGGATCACGCGCTCGCGCGGGTTCCGCAGGCGGTAGGACACGCCGAGGATCTCCCGGCTCGGATAGCCGCGGGGCGAGTTCACGAACTCCCGGTCGTGCCGGACCCGGGCGAGCTGGGCCAGGTAGGCCTCCTCGAACGTGTCATACGTGGCGGTAGTCACCGTTGTCGCCACCCCCGTCCGCACACCGGCCGGCGAGCCAGCGCCGCAGCCGTTCCCGGTACACCGGCACCAGATCGGGCTGCCACCGCTGGAAGTACGCCAGCTGCCAGAGCTCGTACATCCCGACCCCGACCCGCCAGCGCGGTGCGTCGACGGACGCGTCCGGGAAGTGCTGCGAGTACGCCTCCATGAACGGCCGCTCGGACCCGGGCCACCACTCGAACAGCAGCTCGTTCAGCTTGCCGAACTCGGCGAAGCGATCGAAGAAGTGCGCGTGCTCGAAATCGAGCAACGCACCCGCGCGACCGCGGTCGACGAGCACGTTGTCCAGGTACAGGTCGCCGTGCACGAGCGAGGCGGGCTCGGCGCCCACCAGGTCGGCCAGCGCGGTGTCGAAGGCCGACTCGATCTGCGCCCGGCTCGCCGGCAGGGCCTGTTCGCCGAGCCCGGCCAGCGCGGTTCCGACCCGCGTACGCACGGTGCCCGCCCACGTCTCATCGCCGTGCGGATCGGTGACGGCGCCGAACCGCGTGCGCCGCAGGCGATGCAGGCGCCCGACCCAGTCGCCGAGGGTGGCCGCCAGCTCCCCCAGCTCGACCTCGCCCCGGCGCAGCGCATCGGAGGCCTTGCCGCCAGGACGGAACTCCTGAACGACGACGGGAAGCCCGAGCAGGGTCCGCGGCGCGAACGCCCGGAACCGCACGGTGGGTATGCCCGCCTCGGCGGCCATCCGGGTGGCGACCACCGAGGCGCGCACGACCTCGGCGTCGTCGGTGCGGCCGGGAATGCGCACCAGCAGCCGACCCTCGTCGGTCTCGGCGAGCCACAGGCGGTTGCTGTAGCTGCGCGGACCCGGCGCGACGGAGTAGACCCGCGTCGTTTCACACACTTCGGCCAGCACGGCCCGAACGTCGTCCAGGGTCGGCGCCGAGCGCGTCACCTCAGTGGAATCTTTCACCGTGTCTCACTCATATCCTCGCGACGGAGAACTCCCGCATCTGGGCGCCGAAGAGCGCCTGGTACGCCCCCGGACCGACACCGGTGAACGGCGTCAGCCGCAGCCGGCCCGGCGCGTCGGCGCGGACGTCGACGGAGTCGGCGTGGAACGGCGGGGCCGAGTCGAGCCGTGGTCCGAAGTAGACGATCTGGCGCAGGCCGGCGCACACGAGATGCCGCAAGCACTGCCGGCACGACGAGGCCGTGACGTACATCGTGGACCCGCCGATGTCCAGCCGGTTGCGCGCGGCGGTGAGCAGGGCCGCCATCTCGGCGTGCACGACCCGGCCAAGTGACTCGAAGGTCTGCGCCGCCGCGCCGCCGTGGCCGACGCCGTGCGAACCCTGCTGCTTGTCGAAGGCCGCCAGCAGGTCGGCGGCCACCGTCGCGGCCGGCCCCGGCAGGCTGACTCCGCCCGCGGCCAGCAGATCCAGCAGCGTCTCGACGGTGGCGAGGCGGACCGCCGTCGCCGGATCGCCGGCGAGCCGGATGTCGCGGGCATCGCCCGGATCCCCTTCCCAGTACTGACCGCCGCCGTACGCCGGAACCTCGGCGGTGCCGAGCGCGACCACGTCCCCGCGGTCGTCGGTGAGGGCGGCGCCGACGCCACCCCGCCATGCCGCCGACCGCAACGCGGCGCCGTAGGCCGCGTGCATGCCGTACTCCGCCCGGGACGGAGTCACCCGCCGCGCGTTGGTCACCAGGTCCACCAACCGGCGCACGCTCCCGGCGGTGTCGCCGGTCTCGTCGACGACGTACAGCCGGTCGTGTGCCGCGCGCGCGGTCAGCAGCGCCGATGTCGTCGGGACGGCGAGGATGGCCTCCTCGCCGGGCGGTGCGGCGAGGCTCCCGGCGCCGACCTGCCGCACCAGCGGCGGCCGCGGCCAGGATCCCGCCCCGATCAACGCCGTGAGGGCGCCGGCCACGGTGTCGCTGTCGGTCGCGATGACCGGACGTCGCAGGCTGTTCGTCACGGCCGGCCGCCGCTCTCCCGGCCCGCCAGCACCTGTGTTTCCAGCACCCGGCGGGCGACCGCGGTGTTGCGCCGCTGCTCGAAGGAGTTCTCGAAATACCACCTCGACACGAACATGTTGCGCCACAACGAGTATGTCGGGCCGAGAATGCCGATCCGGTCCCGAAGCGATCGGTCGGCGCCGTAACCGTCGAGCACCTCGGCGCGCCGGTGCGGATCCAGGTGGGTGAGCACGACGAGGTCGAGGGCCGGGTCACCCCAGCCGGCGTCGCCGAAGTCGACGAGGACCACCGCGTTCCCGTGCACGAGCACGTGCCGCGCCTGCAGATCCCCGTGGAGCAGAACCATGTTCACCGGTCCGGCGGCGGCAAGGGCACGCACGGCGTGCTGGATCGTCGCGTTCGCCTCGGCGCGGTTGAGCAGGCCGCGCTCGACCGCGTGGCCGGCCTCGACCTCCACCCGGTGCGCCATGTGCTCGGCCCAGTCCTGCCCGCCGTCGCAGAACATGGGCAGCCGCGCGGGAATTCTCGCCGAGTGCAGCCGGCGGGTGGCCGCGCCGGCCGCCCGCCACAGCCGGCCGCCGTCGGCCAGCGATCGCCGGGTCGGCACCTCGGCCAGCACCAGAACCCAGTACTCACCCCGGCCACTCCACAGAACCCGCGGCACCGGCGCTCCGGCCTCCCACGCCGCCCGCAGTCCGGCGACCTCCCGCGCGTGCCGGGCCGGGTCCTGGTCGATCTTGATGACCGCCCGGCGACCGCCCGGCAGCGTCGCCCGGCAGACCGCCCGCCGGTCCCACTGGACATGGGGCGGCTCGAGCTCGACCGGCCCGCCGAACCGGGGCGCAAGGCAGCGCTGAACGTCGGCGTGGTACCGGACGGTCACGGCGTCAGCACCTGCGGAGCGAAGTCGGGGTGGGCCACCGGCCGCCAGGCCGGACCCGGTTCGAGGGCGTCGTCGAACACCGCGACCTGGTGCTGGGTGCTCCGCACGAACAGCCGGATCAGCTGCGGCCGCGTCGAGGGCTCCCGGCCGACCGCGAACTCCATCATCTCCACGTGCGCCTCGAACATGTTGTACATCTGCTTGTCCGCGTAGATCCGCGCCCACTGCCGGTACGCCTCCGGGCCCTTGATGTCGACCGACTCGAACCGCCGGCCCACCACCTTCGTGAAAAACGTGCAGGGCAACAGCGCGGCCGCGATCTCGGCGGTCGTGCCTTCCAGCGCCGTCCGAAGTAGATGGTTGGCGTAGGCCTCGCGCCGTGGGGACAGGGCCCACCGGTCGAACCGCGGGTTGCGGATCCCCAGCTGCTCGATGATCTGCCGTTTGGTGTCCAGCTCCTTGGCCACGAACACGTCGGACAGCAGCCGGGTGGCCGCCCTGGCCCACGGCGACCCGACCGGAGCCTTGGCCACACCGAGCGCGACCGTCTGGTGCAGGTACGGGATGAACGGCCCGTCCTCGACCTGGAACCTGACGAACCGCTCGACCGGCAGCGTTCCCCGTTCCAGCGCGTCGAACCACGGATGGTGCTCGTAGCGGGTCCATGCCGGACCGGCGGCGGCGACGCACTCGTCGATCAGCGCCGTCATGTCACTGCGCCACCGCGGCGAGCAGTGTCGCCGGCGCGATGTCGAGCTTGCGGACCTCGAGCAACGCCTCGACGAACTCCCGCTCCCTGGCCGCGAAATGCGCCCGGTTCGTCCGCAGGAACTCCACGATGGTGTCGGTGTCGTAGACGGGCTGGTTGGTCAGGTCCCGCAGGCACGAACGCTGGCTGAACTGGAAGAGCGAGACGTCCGGCGACTGGGTCGTGTTGAAGCGGATCGGCATCGATATGTTGCCGTCGTCGATGGTCACCACCTGGTGCATCCAGAACGGTGGCACGTACAGCACCTCACCGGGCGACAGGATGCCCTGGTAGCACTGCTCGAGGCCGGCCAGCTCCGGCGCGTCCTCGGCAAGGACCTCGGCGTGCGCGAGATCGTACTTCGCCGCCGGCCGCCAGTTCCGCTGCAACTGCACGGCGTCGAAGGGATGCACCATCGTGTACCGCTTGCGACCGGATATCTGGAACAGCAGCCCGTGCCACTGGTCGTTGTGGAACGGCGTGGCGTTGCCGGCCTGACCCATCCAGATTCCGCTCCACTGTGGATTGAACTCGTGACCGATGTCGGGGATCTCGAAGTCGGCCGACAGCTCCTCGTACACCGGCATGCCCGGCTCGACTCGCAGGTAGTAGGCCAGGTCGGGGTCGCGCCGCTCGATTCCGAAGATATGGCGGACGATCTCGGCGAACGAGGCCGTGACCGACTTGTTGACCTGTTGCAGGACGGTCCCCTGCATCGACTCGTCGGTGACGAACGCCGTCACCCGCTCGGCGCCGCAGCGTTCGACCAGGTGCTCCGCGGTCCACCTGCCGACCGCCGCCCACTCGCTCGCCACGCCCTCGATGACCAGCGGCAGCCCACCGTATCCGCACCATCCCGGGGTGTGCCCGGCGCCGTCGGCGGACGGAAGTCCGTGCAGTCGGGGCGCCTCGCGAAGTGCCACCATGCCCATTGTCGCTGGTTCCCTTTCCTCAACGAATGAAGAGATCGTGCAGGATGTGCAGACCGAGCAGGTGGTTGCACACCTTGTCGATCTCGTTTCCGCTCGCGTTGTCCTGCGGACGTGTGGCCGAGTCCAGGAACTCGTGTGTCCGCTGTGGATCGACCAGGCCGGCCTCCTCGATGCGCCTGGTCGTCAGATAGTGCCGGGCCAGGCGCATGAGCTCGCGGCTGCGGTCGCCGGTGCGGTGCGCGGGTGGCGCCATGAACGCGAACTTCCGCCGCCGGTAGAGGTAGTCCGGCAGGACGAACCGAAGGGCCTCGCGCAGCACCCATTTCTCCCGGCCGTTCCGGATCCGCAACTCCGGGGGAATCCGGGCCGCCACCTCCGCGACCCGGTGATCAAGGAAGACCGGCCGGCTCTCCACCGCGTTGGCCATGTCGACCCGGTCGCCACCCCAGCTCAGGATCTGGCCGTCCAGCATGGTCTTGATCCAGGTGTACTGGGCGACGTCGAGGCGCTGCCGGCCCTCGATCATCGTGCGGTCCAGGCTCTCGGCGACGGCCGCCAGCGGGTCGTAGTCGCCGAGCTCGGCGGACAGGCCGGCGGCCAGCAGCGGCCGCACTCGCTCCCAAGTGGACACCCACGGCTGCACCCAACCCGGCGTGAAGCCACAGATCCGCTCGAACGCGGGGTGCCGGTAGGCCCGGGTGGGCAGGATCGCGCCGGCGAACAGGTTGTCGGCCTCGGCGTTGCGCACGGCCGCCGAGCCCTGGTCGATGGCGAACGCGGGGTATCCGGCGAACAGCTCGTCCGCCCCCTCGCCGGAGATGACCGCCCGGGTGCCCTGCGCCCGAGCGAACGCGCTGAGCTGCATTTTCGCGATGCCCAGGGTGTTGTAGAAGGTTCGTTCGCTGTGCCACACACCCTTGACGTAGTTGTCGCCGTACAGGTCGTCGTCGGTGATGTGGCGCGTCGTCAGCTCGACGTCGGCGTCCCCGGCCACCCGCTTCGCGATTCCCGACTCGTCGTAGGCGGGATCGGCGAACCCGAGGGTGAACACCCGGGGCCGGTCCTGGCGCAGGCTCACCGCGAGGCCGAGCAGCCCACCGCTGTCCATGCCGCCGGACAGATACACCCCGACCGGCACGTCGGCCGCGGTGCGCACGGCGAGCGCGTCGACGACCACGTCCCGGATCGCCTCGCGGCACTCGTCCGGATCGCTGCGGCCGCGGCCATCGGCCGGCGGGAAGCGCATGTCCCAATACCGGTGGCCGCGGGCGACGAGCCCGCGCCGCCCGCGATCCACCACGACGACATGGCCGGCCGGCACCGAGTTGACCGTCTCGAACGCGCTTGTCCCGGGGACCATCACCTGCACGAGCTGGTTGACCGCGGCCCGGCGGCACAGCCGGCGCGGCACGCCGGGATGCGACAGCAGCGCCTTGGCCTCCGAGGCCCAGGCCACCAGCCGGGGAGTCGCGTGGTAGTACAGCGGGCGCACCCCGAACCGGTCGCGCACCAGGACGAGCCGGTTGGTGGTCCGGTCGAACAGCGCGATCGCGAACTCGCCGCGCAGGTGCTCGACGAACCCCAGCCCGTGCCGCCGGTACAGCGCGAGCACCAGCTCGCTGTCCGACTTCGTCGCGAAGCGCTCGCCGTGCGCGGTCAGCCGCGCCCGCATGCGCTGGAAGTCGTAGATCTCGCCGACGACGGTCACCACCTGGCGCCGGTCCGCCGAGCTCAGCGGTTGGGCGCCGGTCGGGCTCAGATCGTTGATCGCCAGCCGGACCTGCCCCATCGCCACACCGGCCGCCGGGTCGACGAGCTGCCCCCGGCCGTCCGGACCGCGGTGCGCCTGCCGGCTCAGCATCCGGTCGAGCAGCCGACCCGCGCCCGGCTCGAGCCGTTCGCCGGTCAGGAAACCCGCCATGCCGCACATCGCGCTATCCGGCTTTCCGCGTGTCCGGCGCGTCCTCGAGCCGGGACGCACCACGGAGGACTCCCCGCAGCCGGCCGGTGAGCGCAAGCAGCAAGGCCTGCCGCACGAACACCGCTCCGTTGGCCTGGTCGAAATACAGGTTGTGCGGGGTGTCGTCGAGGCTCGGGCTCAGCTCGTCATGTCGGGCCAACGGATGCAGGATGACGGTGTCCGGTTTCATCGGTGTCGTGCGGTCGACGCGAACCGTCGAGCCCACCACCTCGTACCGCTGCCCGACCGGCACCAGCGCGTTCTGGTAGATGACGTCGAAATCGGACACGTGCTCGGCGAACAGCGGGGTGCACCGGTACGGCCACCCGGCGCGCTCTATGGCCGCCACCAGGCCGGCGTCCAGGGGCTCGAGCGCATCCGACACGATCGTCAGGTCGCCAACCGCGTGGGGAAAGCATGCGGTCCCCAGCAACAGAAAGCTGCGCATGGACCGCATGAGGCGCGGGGTGCCGAGCATGGCCAGCGAGATCCGCCGGTCCGGCCGCGGGTTCGCGGCGCCGAGCTCGTTGCGCCACTTGAGCAGCGCGTACCAGTCGGCCATCGCCTGGGTGGGGTGCTCGTCGCAGCCGTTGCCGCCGTTGATCAACGGCACGTCCAGGCCGGCCCGGATCTCCTCGACGGACCGCTCCGAGCTGTGCCGCAATACCACGACGTCGGCGTAGGAGCTGAACATGACGCCGGTGTCGGCGAGGCTCTCTCCCTTGTGGACACCGGTGAAGTGGGCGTCCGGGACGCTGACGACCGATCCGCCGAGCCGGTGCGCCGCACTTTCGAAGGACAGGCGGGTGCGTGTGCTCGGCTCGAAGAACACGGTCAGCAGGATCTTTCCGGTCAGCGC
The DNA here is from genome assembly GCF_035942955.1 of Actinophytocola sp. Lineage (GTDB taxonomy): Bacteria > Actinomycetota > Actinomycetes > Mycobacteriales > Pseudonocardiaceae > DASYTH01. The sequence continues at coordinate 39,966 of NZ_DASZCQ010000030.1, forward strand.
CGCCCCCGCCCGGAGGACATTCGTCTGCAGGCTTGCCGCCACCTGAAAGAGATCTAGAAGCTCGCTACGCGAGATGTCGAGCGCGGATACAATTGATGCGCGCTCGAGCCGGTCGAGGGACTTTACCTGCTCGTCGCGCAGCGCGAGCGGAGCCGGGTCCGGCACAAGCCGGCCCGTTTCCAACGAGCGGCTCAAGTCTGGTAGGCGATGCACAGCCACGCCGGCTCCAATAACAGGTATCGCGCAGATCATCTGGCGCCCAACAATGGCACACGCGCCCCGCCGTGACAACGTCGGCGATACTCGCGCGGCGTGTTCAACTGTGCGGAACAAACGGTTATACACCGTGGCGCACCTACTCCGGCACGAGCGACGCACGACCGGCACACAATACAATTGCTCAGATCAATTTCTGGCCAAGATCGGGAGAGCTACATTGACCGCAGGACCGCAGCAATCGGCGAAGGTGCACGTCGACGACGGTATCGCGCGCACCTCCGCGGAGAAGCCGCTGATGAGCGCACTGCGTTGGCTGCCGCTTGCCGTCGTCGGCGCGATCGCCATTGCGCTGGTGGAGCGCGCGATACACGGGGCCTGGCCATTTTGGATGGAGGACTTCGATGTCCAGCGAATGGCCGCCGCCGCGGCGCTGCACGGCGACGCCCTGTACCACGCGCCGGAACCGAGAACCGGGCTGTTCTACACGCACACGCCCTTCGCGGCGTTGCTGTTCATCCCATTCGCCCTCGTCCCGGCGACCCTTGCCGGGATCGCCTGGTACGCGGTCGAGGCGCTGTTCCTCGAGTTGGCCGTCTGGATCATGCTCGGCGTGGTCGGCGTTCGGCGGGCGGGCCGTCGGGCCGGGCTGACCCTCGGCATCACGCTCGGCGCGCTCCTGCTCGACCCGATCGACTACGACCTGCGGCTCGGCCAACCCCACCTGATGCTGATGGTGCTGGTGCTGGCCGATTTCGTGTACGGCGCCGGTCGTCGCTGGCACGGCGTGGGCATCGGCCTGGCCGCGGGAGTCAAGCTCGTTCCGTTGATCTTCATTCTGTACCTGTTGCTCACCCGCCGGATCCGCGCGGCGATCACCGCGGCCGGCACGTTCCTGCTCACCGTGGCCGTCGGTTTCGCGTTCCTGCCAGGGGACTCCGTCGAGTACTTCGGCCGCGGCACGGCGCTCAACCTGCCCCGGATCGGCCTTCCCCAGCTTCCGTTCGACCAGTCGTTGCGCGGGGTGCTCGCCCGGTTGGGGCTCACCGGCAGCCCGGTCAGCCCGGTGTGGCTGGTGACGGCCCTGCTCGTGGTGGCGGCGGGCCTGCTGATCGCCGTCCGGCTGTACCAGGCGGGTGAACGGACGTGGGCCGTGCTCGCCTGCGGCCTGACCAGCGTGCTGGTCTCGCCCGTCTCGTGGGAGCACTACTGGGTGTGGGTGCTGCCCATCATGATCATGCTGGGCGCCCAGGCGGTGCGCCATCGCTCGGTGTTCCCGGCCGTCCTGGTCGTCCTCCTCGCCGCGGCCTTCGGCCCACGGTGGCTGCACTGGTTCGCACCGGTCGACGCCGCGATCGAGCTGCGGCTCAACCCGCTCCAGCAGCTGGCCGCGGCCGTCTTCCCACTGGCCGGGCTGATCCTCCTGCTGGTCCTGGCGATCACGGTTCGGCGGCGGCGACTCGGTGCGCCGAGGCCGGGCTGACGGCCCCGCCGCGCCGGGCGAGCACCCGCGGCACCGCGACCTCGAGCTGGCCGACGATGTCCATCGGATCGGTGAACCAGACGAGCTCCACGTTGGCGACCGTCTCCAGGCCGGTGACGAGAAACGCGTGGCTGGCGTCGTGTTCGAGCAGCAGCACCATCGGCTTGCCGAGGGCGCTGGCCCAGCCGATCTCCACGTGGGTGCCCGGTGACGGCGGCACCCCGGGCAGGGCGACGAACAGGTCGGCCTGCCTGATCTCGGTGAAGTCGAGCCGGGTGGCCTCCGGCGGGGTCAGCAGGCGCGCTCCCCAGGCCTCGCGGCGGTGCGCGTTGTACACGGTGGCGCCGTGCCGTTCGAAGTATTCGATCAGCGTGGTGAAGCGGGCCTTGTCCCGGTCGGACATCAGGCCGGTGCTCGGATCAAGAAGCTGGTACATCGGGCCGCCGACGAATACCGAATTCAGGTTCGTGAACATGTGTCCCCTTCGGGTGAGATGTGGCAGCCACATTGTCTTCGACCGGATGTGGATGTCAAAAATTCAGAATGACGCGCGGCATGTGGCATGATGGTCGGCGAATTGGAGGGACCCGAATGACCACGCCTGCCAAGGCCAGCAGTGGCGGCGCCGTTCTCGTCGGCGCGCTCGTCATTGATTCCGTCGGCACCGGTCTGTTCCTGCCCCTGTCGCTGATCTACTTCGTCCGGCTCACCGACGTCGGGCTCGGGCTGCTCGGCGTCCTGATCAGCATTGCCGGCGCGGTCGCGTTTCCGATGCCGATTTGGGCCGGCGCTCTTGCCGACCGTTTCGGCGCATTCCCGGTGGTCGTCGCGGCCCAACTCATGCAAGCCCTCGGCTATCTGGCTTACGCGTGGGTCGGCGAGCCGGTCGGCATCTTTCTCGCCACCTGCCTGGTCACCATCGGCATGCGGTTCTTCTGGTCCACCGTCTTCACGGCGGTCGTCGACTTCGCCGACGGCAGCGCCTCGGGCATGTCGAAGGATTCCTGGCTCGCCGTGGCGAACACCGCCCGAAACGGCGGTCTCGCCCTCGGCGGGCTGATCACCGGGGCCGTCGTCGCCGGCGGCGAGGTCACCGCCTACCGCGCCATCGCGTACTGCGTTGCGGGCTGTTTCGGGCTGGCCGCCGCCGCGATCGCGCTGTTCGTCAGGGCGCCGCGGCGTCCGGTATCCGACGCCGACGAACCCGGCGCCGGGTACCGGACGCTGCTGCGCGACCGCCCCTTCCTCATGCTGATCGGCATCAACACCGCGTTCGCGATGACCAGCATGATGCTCGCGCTCGGCCTCCCGACGCTCGTGCTGATCGGCTTGCACGGACCGGCCTGGCTGGCGTCCGCCGTGCTGGTCGGAAACACCGTGTTGATCACGGTGCTGGCCACCCCGGTGGTGAAACGCCTTGCGCCCTACCGGCGGACCAGGGTCATCATGGCCGCGGCGGCGCTGTGGGCCGGCTGGAGCTTCCTGTTCGCCGTTCTCCTTCCCGGCGAGCACATCTGGGTCATCCCGGTGCTGATCGCGGCGACCGTGCTGTTCACGGTGGCCGAGGTCATGCACGCCCCGGTCTCGATGGCCCTTGTGGCCGTGATCGCACCGATCTCGGTGCGGGGCCGCTACCTTGCGACGTTCCAGTACTCCTTCGCGCTGGCCCAGGTGATCGCGCCGGCCTACTTCACCACCCTGTTCGAGATCCACCGCGCGCTGCCGTGGGTCGGTCTCGGCCTGATCAACTGCCTCAGCATCCTGGCCATGCTCGGGTGGGAGCGAAGAGTGCCGGCCTCGGCCCGGCCGGCGGAGACAGTCGGGGAGCGGCGGTGACCAACGGCGAGTTGTTGCACCTGTTCACCGCCCTGGCGACGCTGCTCGTCACGGTGCACCTGGTCGGCGCTCTTTCGGTGCGGCTGCGCCAACCCAGGGTCGCAGGCGAGCTCGTCGGCGGGTTGCTGCTCGGTCCGACCGTGCTCGGCGCCGTGGCGCCCCGGCTGCAGGAGACGCTGTTTCCCGGCAGCGGGCCGGTGGGCGACACGTTGAGCGCCGTGCAGGGCATCGGTCTGCTGATGTTGATGTTCTTCGCCGGCGCCGAGGTCCGCCGGCTGCTTCCGCGCGACGACCGGCGGGTCGTCACCTGGATCGTGCTGGCCGGCCTGCTGATCCCGTTCGCCGTCGGCCTGCTCGTGGTTCGCCTGCTCGGCGCGGGGGCGCTCCTCGGTCCGGCCGACAGCGTGCCCGCCCTGACGCTCGTCACCGCCAGCGCCATCGCGGTCACCAGCATTCCGGTGATCTCACGGATCATGATCGACCTCGGCATCATCCATACCTCGTTCGCCGCGATCGTGCTGTCCACGGCGGTGGCCGAGGACGTCGTGCTCTACGTGGTGATCGCCGTCGCGCTCGGCCTGGCCCAGGTGCCGGGGCACGCCGCGACCGGGCTGCCCGACCTGCTCGGCGTCACCTCGACGGGGTGGCTGTCGGCCTACTACGTGCTCACGACGCTCACCCTCTTCGCGGTCGTGCTGGCGGTCGCTCCCACCGTGGGCCGCCGGTTCGCGCGCCGGCTGCTGCCGAAGGTCGGCACGCCCATCGGCTCCACCATCACCTGCGTGCTGCTGACACTGGGCTGCGGCGCCGGCGCGGCCGTCCTCGGCGTGCAGCCCATGTTCGGCGCGTTCCTCGCCGGGGTGCTGCTCGCCCACGTCGACACCGAGTCCGGCGTTTCCCTCACCGACGGTTGCCGGTCGTTCTCCTTCGCGTTCTTCCTGCCGGTCTACTTCGGCGCCGTCGGGCTCGGCCTGGATCTGTCCCGCAACCTGCTGCTCGGGTTCACCTGCGCATTGCTCGCGATCGCCTGCCTGGTGAAGGTGAGCAGCGTCTATCTGGGCGCCCGCCTCGGTGGTGAGCGCGGTGGCCCGGCCCTCAACCTGGCGATCGCACTCAACGCGCGGGGCGGGCCCGGTATCGCCCTTGCCGGCCTGGCCCTGTCCAGCGGAATCGTGAACGAGCAGCTGTACACCTCCATGATCATGCTCGCCGTGTGCACCTCGCTCATGGCCGGCGCCTGGCTGCGCATGGTCGTGGATCGCGGCCACCCGCTGCGCCGAGCCGCCGAGCCCCACGAGCCGACCGCGCGCCGGCCGACCTGGCTGCGGGTCGGCCGGGTCGTCCGGTTACCCGGCATCCGCCGCGCCCGGCAACGCGGTGAGGCGGCATGAGAGGGGCTATCGCCGAGCCGGGGCGTGGGTTTGGTACATCCGGATGGCGACGACGATTCCGGAGGCTGCGGTGATCGCGGCGACGACCCACCCGGCGGCGCGCAGGCCCCACAGGTCGCCGACGACGCCGGAGACCTCGGTCTGACCACCGCCTCGGCGCACCTGCAGACCCACAAGCGGGCCAACCTGGGCGCCGAGACCGAGCATCGAATCATTCACCGGCGACAACGCCACGATCGCCGCCGCCGCCAGCTGGCGGCCGCTCGCCCCGACCCAGGACGACCTCGCCCGGACCGGCCTGCGCAAGTTCAGGGCGACGCTGGGCGCCGCCGGCCAAACGATCCGAGTCCCGCGAACCGGGTAGCCCGCGTTCAGCAGGCGGGGTTGGTGTGGGTGGCCAGGGCCAGGCGCCAGGGCAGTTGGGAGTACTCGCCGCCGGCGGCGGGGTCCAGCCCTTGGTAGAGGAGTTGGATGTGGCAGGGGTCGATGGTCATGGTCTGGTCGATTCCGGTGCGGATCAGCTCGCCGTGGCTGATGTCCTGGGTCCAGGCGCCGTCGGGGAAGGTGACGTTGTTGCTGCGGGCGAAGGGGTTGGCCTCGGTGTCGGCCAATGGCCGCCACTGGCCGGTGAGGCCCTGCGCAGTGAAGGAGCGGTACCACCGCCGGCCGTCGCTGCCGATGGCCTCCATGATCAGCAGGTAGGTGTTGGTGCCGGCGATGCGGTAGACGGCCTCGCCCTCGAACAGGTCGAACCGGTCGTCCTGCAGCACGATCTGGGTGTTGTGGAAGCCGTTGGGGAAGGCCGCCACGGTGGTTTCGGCCCGGTAGAGGTGGCCGTTGTCGTCGGCGGAGAACAGGTAGCAGCGGCGGTCGTCGCAGACGACCCAGAAGTCCAGCCAGAAGCCGTTGCCGATGTTGTCCTCGATGATCTTCGGCATCCGGTCCATGAAGTTGCGGGGGGCCGACCAGCTCCGCGGGTTGGTGGGGTCGGTGGTGGTGGAGAACGAGGGCAGACCGGTCTGGTAGACCAGGTACCACTCGTCGCGCGGGGCGAAGTAGAACGCGTGCGGCGCGGCGCGATAGCCCGGGCCGATGGCGGAGACGGTCTCCAGGTGGGCCTGCGGGGCGGCGGCGGCCGCCGACCAGTCGGTGAAGCTGGTGTAGGCCAGGCTCCAGTCCCCCGAGGTGTCGGCCGTGGTCATGAACACCAGCCACCGGTCGTGGTACCGGACCACGCTGGGATCCTTGACCGAGACGATGTCGTGGCCGGCGTCCGGCTTGGGCGCGATCAGCGGGCCGGTGGACGACCACTGGAAGCTGCCCGGCAAGTGGTGGCCGGGGGATGACTCGGCGGGTGTGGTGAACAGCGTCAGCACCAGCCCGAGGAGGACGGCCACGGCCAACAGCTTGGGACGGAGGCGATGTGCGGTGGGGAACATGAAGTGTGTACTCCCTTGACGACTCGGCACGGCTGAAGGACAAGAGGACCGTGACGGCAGAACCTGCCGGCAGATCCGCACGGTCTTCGGGGCAGACCACCGCGGCGGTACCATTCGGCCAGAGTCTGCATACGGCGACCGGACATCAAGTCACCCACATCCGTTACCTGCCAACGATAAGCACCGGAAACGTGAGCCGCAGGTCGCCGACCGGCCGGTAGGCCAACGGGCCGGCCGGATTCCCGAGCATCGGTTGGCCAGGTTCCGCGCCTGCGCCCACTGGTCGGCGAACACCAGCCGCCGCAGCTCCGGCGGGGATCCCGCGCCCCGCGGGTTGCTGTCGTCGTGCGGGCCACCTGCCTGCGCCATACTTGATCACTTGTCGTCGCGTCAAGATCCGACATCTTGATCCCGATCAGGCGGTGGCGCAGGCCGCGCCGTTGAGGGTGAACGAGGAGGGCTCGGCGGTGTTGCCGGTGTGGGTGGCCTGGAAGCCGATGCTGACCGACGCGTTGGGGGCGATGTCGGCGTTGTAGGACACGTTTCTGGCCGTCACCTGCCCGGAAGTCGGGGCGTAGCCGGCGTTCCAGCCGGAGGTGATGGTCTGGCCGCCGGGCAGGGTGAAGACCAGCGACCAGCCACTGATCGCGGTGGTTCCGGTGTTGGTGATGGTGATGTTCGAGGTCAGGCCGGTGTTCCAGGCGTCGACGGTGTCGGTGACCCGGCAGGTGCCGTTCCCCGGCGGTGGTGGCGGCGGGGTGGTGTCGAACTGCGTGAAGAACCGCCAGGTTTCTGCCGGGACCCAGGTCCGGGAGCCGTTGATACCGGGCACCCCGTCCGCCGGAGCGGGGTTGTGATCTTCATCGAACGCCGCCCACACCACCGGAAAACCGGCTCGGCAGGAGTAGGCCGTCACGATGTGCGTCAGGCTGCCCGGGCTCGGCTCGCGCGGGCTCTGGGCGGTGCAGCCGTTGTTCCTGACGAACGTGTCGCGCAGCGACCGTCCCAAGGAGATATTGAGCACCGAGTCCCTGATGCCGTGCACCCCGAGGTAGGGGACGGGCGTGGTGCCGCCGCTGCACCCGCTGAGCTGTGCGCCGGACAGGACCGCGACCGCACGGAAAACGGTCGGCCGGGCACACGCGAGGGCGTAGGACATGGCGCCGCCGAAGCTCCAACCCGTGGCGAAACGCTGGGTCGTGTCGACACAGAGATCCGTCTCGATCCGCCTGAGCATGTCGTCGACGAAGGTGACGTCCTCCCCGCCGGTGTTGGCCCAGCCGTTGTTGAGACCCTGGGGCGCCACGAAAATGGTGCTGTTGTTGGACAGTCGCAGCAGTCCGTAATAGGCCCACACATCCCGCAGCACGGTCTGGCCCGTGGCGACATCGACCGCGGTGCCGTTCAACCAGTGAAACCCGAAGATCAACCGGTACGGGCGGTTGTTGTCGTAGTTGTCGGGAATCCTCAGGATGAAGGTCCGATTCCGGCCGCTGCTCTGAATCGTGTGCGTACCGCTGGTCAGTGTCGGGCTCCTGCCGCATCCGGGAGTCGCCGCGGCGGCACGGGCATCCGGGGTTCCCAGGGTTGTGCCGACGCCACTGCCGCTGGCCGGGCCAGCCGTGGACAGGACAAGCAGGGCCGCGACCGCGACCGGCACGAAGAACGATTTATGCCTCAGCATCACGCAACTCCCGAGAATTGCCACCAGTTGACATTGAGTAGGAAGCCGGTTCCGCCGGCGAACCTGAGGTACAGGTCGTGTGTTCCCGTTGGCCGGTTCACCGAGCACGAGACCGTCGTCCAGGTCTGCCAACCACCGGTACCCGGGACGGCGCACGTTCCCACCAGCGGGCCGTTGACGTTGTCCAGCCGAACCTCGATCCTTCCGCCACTGGTTGCCGAGGCCACCCGTGCGGTGAAGGACGCCGCGCCGGCGCCGAACGCGGCCCCCTTGACCTTGATCCAGTCCCCGTTCTCGATCCATCCGACGTTCATGCCGCCTTCGCTGGAACGTTCCGTCTCGACGCCGGACGCCCAGGCGATCGTTTCGGCCTCCTGGCGCACGTACGGGTTCAGGGTGCCCACCTGGGGCGGACCGGCCGTGGTCATGTTGATCGTCGGGAACGTGCCGTTGGCGTTGTAGGTGAACCGCTCCACGGCGACCGAGCGGGTGAAGCCGCCGCCGCCCGGCAACGCGCCATTGTGGTAGAAGAAGTAGGAACCGCCGTTGAAGTCGATCACGCCCGGGTGGTTGGTGAAGCTGCTGCCTTGCGTTGGCATGATCGTGCCCCGGAAGGTCCATGGTCCGGTCGGGCCGGGGGCCGTCGAATAGGCGATGAACTCCGAGCAACACCTCGCCGCGAACACCAGGTAGTACAACCCGTTGCGCTTGTAGACCCAGGGCCCCTCCTCGTAGAGGGTCGGACGGTTCGGATCCCCGGTGCGGGTGCCGAACCCCGCGGTGGTGAGGGGGATCTGGGTCGGGCCGCCGGAGAAGGAGATCATGTCGGGGTTCAACCGCACGAACCACAGGTTCGGATTGCCCCAGTACAGATAGGCCTGCCCGTTGTCGTCGATGAAGACCGCGGGGTCGATCTCACCGTTTGCCACCAACGGACGGCCGAGTGCGTCGCGGAAGGGCCCGGTGGGACTGCTCGACACCGCGACCCCGATGGCCATCGCGCCGGTCGACCGCTGCCGCACCGGAACGTACCAGTAGAACTGGCCGTTCCTGGCGACGACGTGGCCCGCCCACGCGTTGGCGTCCGCCCACGCGAAGCTGGCCAGGTTCAGCGGGGAGCCATCGTCGGTCCAGTTCACCATGTCGGCGGACGACCACACCCGCCACTCCCGCATGGTGAAGAACGTCGAGCCGTCTTCGTCATGTCCCGTATAGAGATACACCCGACCGTTGACCACCAGCGGCGCCGGATCGGCGGTATAGATGGTTTGAATGATCGGGTTGTCCGCCTTGGCTACGGCCGGAAACAGTGCCAGCACAAGCAGACCAACGGCCAGAAGTGGGAACCTCACGAGGGCGAACAATCGTCGACCGATGATCATCGTGTTGTCCTTCCGGTTCAGGCGCGGACCCACGTCTGGTTGGATGGCTGTGGCAGGCCCCAGATGATCACGGTTGATCCGTTCGCCGTTCCCGCCTGATTGACGTCCAGGCACAGTCCTGAACCGGCGTTGCGGATCGACCCGTTGGAGTTGGCGGTCCACCTCTGGTTGTTCCGGCCGTTGCACGGCCAGGTCACCACGCGGGTGCTGCTGCTGCGACGGAAGTTGAGGACCGACGCCCAGACCCCCCGCACGTGACGACCAGACACCGCAAACCCCCGACGTCGAAGCCACCCTTCTGGGAGCGCTCCCAGAGTGGTTCGATATTCCGAACACCGTTTGGCAGATCGGACGTCCCCTCACGGTAGCCACGCGAGTTGTCACGGTCAACACCCGCGAAGGAGGTCCGCGATCTCGCTCCGCGCTCCAGATTCGACGGCTGTTCCCGAAAGACCTTTCGACCTCCGGCGATATGCCGATCACAAAGCCCCGAAAGCGTTTTCGGGGCTTCCCTGCGCCGAAAGGTTTCTTGGATCCGTCGCGACCGGCGTATGTCCGGAAATGATCTTGGCGTCACCGGCGGAGCCAACGGGCGCTTCTGCGTACGTTCAACCGCCGGCGCGCACCAGCCGCACCGTGCGAGTCTGTCCATTGTGGACCCACAGGCATTCGCATGGCGGCTGTGTGGGTAGTCCACCGGCGGCGCTACCGAGCGGTCGGCCGTACTCTAGCGGCACCCTCCTCACGTCGCGATGCCCGTCAGGCGAGAACGTTGGACTGGTCGTTGGCGCTGGCGGTCCAGGTGTCGGCGCGGTGACGCAGTCCTGCGGCGCGTCGACGTACTCGGCGAAGCGGAGTGTGCCCACAGCGCGGAACCGGCTGCTGATGTCGTCGGCCAGGTCGGTGAAACCGCTGCGGCGCAACCAATCCTCGAGAGCACGGTGGCCGGGCCGGGGTGTCGATCGTGGCGCCGGGCCTGCTTGGGCTTCGCGAGCAGCTCGTCGAACTCCGCAAGCGTGGCCGGCGGAGCCGTCATCCCGATCCGCTCGGCGAGCGTCTTGTTGTAGAGCACACCGGTCACACCGAAGTTCAGGCCCATCGCGGACAGCGAGCCCGGCCCCCTGGGATGAAGGGTCCCTCATCGCACCGGTGCGGGGCGGTCGCCGAGGAACTCCGGTGGGTGGAACCTGATGAACGCGGCCGGGCCGAGGCCGAGCGAATCGGCGAGGGCTTGCATCCGGTGCGGGTCGGCCAGTCCGTCCCAGCGCCCGGTGTCGATGCGCCTGTCCATGGTGACCACCGCCGCGACCAGCTCGGCGGTCGTGAAGGCGCAGTGTCCCGCGTGGTCGGCGTACGCCTGCCGCAGCAGCGCGCCGGAACCGCTGGCGTGAACGTCGTCGGCGTATTCCTCCTCGTGCTGCACCGGGACAAGGCCGTCGTCGGTGGTGTGCAGGGTGAGGACCGGCATGTCCAACCGTCCGGTCAGGGTGGAGGTGTCGAGCATCCAGCGGTAGGCCGCGGGGTCGGCCGTCACGTCCGCCGTATGCGTGAGCAGGTTCAGGTCCGCGTGCAGATCGGCACCTGCCCGGTGGTACAGCTGCGCCACCTGGGCAAGGAGCCCCGACTCGGCCAGTTGCCGCCGGTAGTTCACGCCCGTGTTCCAGGTGGGGTTGCCGCCGGCGCTCTGCTCCATGTCGAAGCGGCCGAGCACGATGAACGGCAGGATCGCGCGCAAGTTCTGATACCGGCCTACCTGCTGCGCCTCGATGTCGCCGGGTGCCGGCTTCGGCTGCCCCGCGACCCACGCCGGCTCCTGGAACAAGGCCGTGATCAACGCGATCCGAGCACGGCCTTCCGGGCTGGCCTGCGCCTGATCGAGCGCGGCCACCATCCGACCCGCGGTAGCGAAGGCCTCGGCGGGGTCGGCGAAGTGGACCAGTTTCACCTGCTGCCCGGCCAGGAGCAGTTGCGCGAGCGCGTGCGACCCGTCCAGCTGGTAGTTGTGCAGGTCGATCCCGCCGCCCATCAGGCCGCAGGTGGCGACCGCGCCATCGAGCCGCCGGCCGCCGCGTTCGGCGAGCTGCCCGGTGATCATGCCGCCGAACGACGTGCCGAGCGCGACGGCGCGGCGGGGCCGGCCGATCAACGCGGTGACCGCTTGCAGGGTGTCGAGCTGGTCGCGGGCCGCGGTGTCGGTGACCCACCCCGGGCGGGAGTACGACGAGCCGGCCAGCGCGTAGCCGCGAGCCAGCAGGGCCTCGGCATTGGCCGGATCCGGGCTGTTGACCGGCGGGTTCGCCGGGCCGGGGTTGTAGCCATGGCTGTAGAGCAGCAGCGTGCCGTTCCAGTTCGCCGGCACGTCGGCGATCCAGGTCGCGCCGTTCGGCAGGACCCCGTCGTACCGGGTTGCCGGCGCGGCCTGCGCCGTGGTGGGCACCAGTCCCAGCACGGCCAGCCAGACGATCATGGTGGTGGCGAGCAGCCGTCGGGCGGTCCTCATGATGCTCCGCCCCCTTCGTAGCGGGAATGCGAGCCTTGACGTGAGCTGAGCGGATCACAGAGTACGCGCCAACACGATTAAGCATCATTCGCAACGAAGCGGACCGCCATACGACGATCCGTCAGCACGGCGTTGACCCCGCCGATCGCCAGGCCGACCGCGAGCGTGGCGGGGACGGCCCACTGCCGGGAGGAAGATCGACTTGCGGTGGTCCTCGTGTAGGCGCACATCGGCGACCTGACCAGTCTGGTCGCCTGACCCAGCAACGAGTCTCTACCGAACCCGGGCGGTTCAAAGAGCACGTGGGGCGTGCTTCCGGACCAGCAGGCGGTAGGTGAACGCCAGCTCCCGCCGTCGCGGCCGACCGGATCGTGCTTGCCGTAGCTCAGGTGCGCGTCCAGCTCACCTGCAGCGAGGACTCTGAGGCAGGAGCCACGGCTCGGCAAGCCAGCCGCGGCCAACCGACCCGGATTGACCACCAGCCCGGTCGTCGGCCACGATCAACACCCGGCCCGCGACCGGATACAACCCGGTCCCATGCTCATGGCAAACCGATGGTCCCATCAGGCTGGCAGGCGACCCGCCCGGATCGGGGCTGCTGGTCGAGAGATGATCTTTTTGTGCCACTGACGGTAGCAAGTCGTCAGGCTGCGTCACCTAATCAGGTGAATTTACTCGATCGTGCTACCTGGGCAAACACTGTGTCGGTGCTGGTGGTCGACGGCATAGAGGGCATTCAGCCGAGTTGAGGCGCGGAGTTCTCACGTGTTACACATACCACCGCATCGTCGAGAGGCGGTGCCAATACTCCGATTCCACCACGGTAATCCTGTAGCGGATTGCTGACGCCTGTGAGAATGCTCAATGCCAGCTGTCACAATAGCAACAGTTGGTTCGATCCAACCGGCACGATGACGATCGGATGATCCACGCGAAGACAGATAGCATCCGTACCAGAATTGGAATGATAAGGCGGCACGCTTATCGCTCAGCCTCCGTGCGGGCGCCATCCCGTAGGGGCGAAGGCCAGCAACCTTCATACCCACATGCGACGACAGCGATACCAGCGTTGCCTGCATAGGCTGCGCCGACCCACCCCGGTACTCGGCCAGCAGAGACGTGACCGGCTCCGCACTCCTGCCGGTCCACCCGTTGTGGCCCCCGCTCGCACCGGTCACCCCGTCGGACGGGGGCCACAACACCTCCCGCTTGGCCTCAGCGAGCATGGAAGGCGAACAACATATGGTGCGCCCTAGACATCGCCCACAACAGCACACCGCCGCCGAGATTCCACACTCGTTCGAGGTGCTCTGTTTCGCCGTGACAGCCCGGCAGACACTGACCACTGCCCTACACAACACCAAGAGCCTTCAAGCGCCCGCCCCACCACCCCGCACGCCTACGCCGTCCTGCTCACCCAATGGCCCGGCCGGCAAACCCGAACCGAATAGAACAACGCCCGCTGCGTCATCACCCTGGCCGCGCAGACGAGCCACCCACCCGTGTCACCGATAAGGCGGCTGTCCTGCCTTCCCCGCTCTCGACAACCCGCCACAGCACGGCCCAGCCATACAGGTTCGACCTCGACGACGGCCTCCACGAGTTGATGATCAAGACTGATTCACCGTCGCCACCACTACCGGACACGCTGTCCTCAGTGTTGCTGGTCGACAACCATTCCCGATGGCGGTGGTTGATAGCTCTCCAACTCGTCCAGATGGGCGTGACACAGTCCACCAGACCGCCACCATCACCCAGGCCCGAGCACACGCGCTGGCCACCGGCACCCCGCGATCTGGCGATCCTTCACCTCGACTCCCCGACGGCAGCGGGATCGACCTGATCACCGAACCGCGCCGCCACCCACCGCCACCCCAGATCGCCACACCCCGACAACGACCACCACAACTGACGCCCGGCCGCCTCAGATGCCGGCCGGTATTGATTCGGGCAGCTTTCTGTGACGAACTTGTTCAATAACCCTTTCCAGAGCTACTTCTGGTCAATCTTCTACCAGCTAAAATTCAGCAGGCAGCCGCCTTGAGTCCGCGGCCATACAAGATACCGACACCTGAGCTGATCACGCGACTACGCCGTCTCCACTCCCCCGCCGGCGCATCCCGGCAGCGAGTTAAACGGGCTTGGTCGGCGTTGGACTACGCTGGCCACGCAGGGTCATCGACTGAGAGAATCGTGGATGCCGATTCTATGCCTACCACAGTGTGCCCTCGTTTCGTCCGTCGAGGGAGGTGACAGCGGACATGACCCCGGATGCGCAAGGACACCGCACTCATCTCGAAAAGGATGTGTGACGGGGTCGGTCTTCCCTCTGGTCACGATCACTGCCTGTCCCTCGGCGTTCTTATTGTGCCCCTGCCAGTCCTCACCGAGCACTCTACCGATGACATTCAGCAATGGTAGCCAGACCACCGGTAGGCGCGTCGCGGTGAATACTCCACGTTCAGGCGAATCCGAATTCCCGGATGGGCCTCATGATACGGCACCACATCCTGATCGGTGATCGTGCTGATGCTAGCTTGGACACCTGCGCCCCGTTCACCTCGGCCAGGTGTGCGCTGATCTCGCCTTGCGTGAGCCCTTTGGCCGAAAGCGACAGCACCATGTCATCCACCCCGGACAAGCGGCGCTGCCGCTTGCCGACCGGCTGCGGGGTGAACTACCGTCCCGGTCCCGCGGCACCTCCAGCTCGACCGGCCCGACCTCGGTCAGCACCGTCTTGGCCCGCTTGCCGTTTGCGGGAGTTCCCGCCGTTGCGTTCGGCCGGGTCGTGCTTGCCGTAGCCTCATCCAGCTCGCCCTCGAGCGCGGACTCGAACACCCACTTGGTAGTCGGTTACCAACCCGCCCTCACCGGTCATCTGCAAGCCCTCGGCCGAACCCACCCGGCCAACTCCCGGACCCCCGCTCATCCACCGGCTCCGCCGGCGCGTCTGGGCCCGTCCCTCGTCAGTCACGATTTACTCCCTACTTTGGACAGTTACGCGGTCGAGATTGCAGTCCCTCGTATAGGTCTCCCGCCGATCCGTTCGTCTGCCCGCGTGATGGGCGTCGTTGCGGTTCTACCCCATGGTCGCCCCAGGCGCTGGAACCAATGCGAAAGGCGGTGCAGTGTTCGACCATCCACCGGTACGCTCGGACGGGGGTCACGATAGAGGCGGCGGGATGGTGATTGATCCCCTTGTCGCCGCGCGAGTCTCCTGCTCGAGACGGGATCCCGCCATGCCACCGAAAGTTGGGCACCTGCCGGGCTGTGTCACCTATTCAGGTGAAGCTGGCCCGATCGTGTCACCTGGGCAAACACTGGATCGTCGCTGGTAACCGCCGCGTGAGAGCGGTTCCACCAGTTTGAGACGCCGAGTTGCCGCGTGTTACACATATGGTCACCTCGGTGAGGCACGGGCGCCGATACCGCGATTCCATCCGCATTGCTTCTCGGACGGGCCGGTGGCGCGCATAGAATACCTCGCTCTGCGACAGTCTCAGTTCAGGAACGATGTGAGATGCACAAAAGTAGGCGCTTCGGGATACCGGTAAGTGTCGGATTCGTGGTGCCGGTCCTGATAGGTGCGTGTGACGGCGAATGCGAGGCTGCGCAGCAAACCTACCCCAGACGGTGGACCAGCGGTGTTTGGCCCCGCTTGCCAATTCGACGACCTATGCACTGTCACCACCGCAAAAATTGATCAGGCGGTAACACAGTCCCCGGCCAGGCATCCCGGCCGACTCCGATCCCTATCCACCTGGACCTGACCGGCTAAGCCCCCCTCAGGCCGGTCAACCCGTTGTGGCCCCCGCCCCGTTCCGCCCTCCCCGGCGGGGCGGGGGCCACAACACCTCCTGCACAGTCTGGACGAGCATTGAAGGTGAACAAGATCGTGCGCCCTGGGCATACACCACAACTGCACACCACTGCCGGGATTCCTCACTCGTTCGAGGTGTTCTACGCCGCGACCGTGCGCAGGACATTGACCACCGCCATACAGAAGACCGACGAGCCCACGATTGCGCGTCGCGCCACCCAAGACGCCTATGCCGTCATGCTCACGCAGTGGCCTGATCGGCAGTCGCGACCCCAACGGGACAACGCTCGCTCCGTGGTCACCCTCGCTGCCCAGACAGCCGCGGACCTGCATCACCGACAGGGCCGATCCACTGCCTCGCCCACACGTGATGACCGCGGTAAACCACCCGACGGCACCCAGGTCGAGCCCCATTGGTTCGACATCCGGGACGGACTCCAAGAACTGGTAGCCAGAATTGACTCACCGTCACCACCACTGCCGGACGCCCTGGCCTCGGTACTACTGATCGACAACCATCCCCGCTGGCGGCAGGCCATAGCTGCCCGGCTCATCCAGCTGGGAGCGCGCACCATCCACGAGGTCGCCACGCTGGCCGGGGCCAGAGCTCGCGCACTGGCCACCGGTCCGCGTGACCTGGCGATTCTCGACCTCGAACTCCCCGACGGCGACGGCATCGGCCTCATCACCGAACTGCGCCGCCGCGGCTGGCCACGGATCGTCGTGCTCACCTCTACCGACGACCCCGACACCGCGCACGCGGCCCTGCAAGCAGGCGCGCAAGCCTACCTACTCAAACCGGGATCCCTCCCGATCACCATCGACAACCCCCGCCCCGTGTCCGAGGGCGACCTCTACGCCGATCGGACCATCATGCCGGCCATCGCCATCGCCACCCAAGTCTCCACCCCCTACCACAACGCCCACCAGCTGACCGCCCGACAACTCCAGGTACTCCAACTCGTCGCCGACGGCCAATCCAACAAAGAGATCGGCCGCGCCCTGAACCTATCCCCACTAACAGTCAAAACACACCTATCACACATCGGCGCAAAACTAGGTCTCAGCGACCGCGTACAAATGGTCGCCCAAGCCATACGAGCCGGCCTCATCCACTAGAACTCACCACCAACCACTAATATTGTGCGACAAGGACCCGCGAGGCGTAACCCGATCAACCATGGAACACCCTCCGGAAGACCCGGGCCTGCGGTCTCAGGCAGCGCACTTGCTGGTCGCCACGACGCCGGCGACTGAGTTCATTGCTTGGCCAACAATGATCCGGTCGGCAGCGAGGGTCAGTCGAGTTGTGCGCGAGGTCTGGCACATCGTCGGATGACCTCGGCCGTACGTGTCAAGGTGCAAGACCTTGCCACTGATGCTACTGACCACCCTTCAGTGAGGAGGCCACGCCATCAACGGTTATCCTATCACCCTGTTCGTCGGCCACCTCTACCAGCGGGTAGTTCGGGGCGAACTCGTCCCCGCCGGCGAACTCCATGCGAGTAGGAACGGGACAACTTCGCTATGCGAACGAACACTGGTCGGCAAGGTCTATCCATGGAATGAGCAGCCGTCCGGCAAGCGAATCTGCACGATCTGCCGGTCACGGATACATGCGTTGGGTATTCCATGGTGAAAGGGGTCTCGACCAAGTCGCCAGGATGGTCCAGTTTCCTTCCAAGACCGTGCTGGCCGGCCAGATGCTCCTACACGTTGATCCGCAACAGCAAAGCGAGTACGGGCTGGGCCTACTACTTGTGTTGCGCACCAACCGGAACAACTGACGAGTGGCGGTCATGATTACCCACGTCTACCTCGCGGTCGCCGCCGGACGACCCAACCACGAAGTCGCCTGGAGTACTAGGATCCAACCATGGGTCGGCAACGTCACGCGCTTCGCGGCTGAGAGGACCGATGACTGAGGAAACGCCCAGCGTGGCCAGGGTCTACGATTATTACCTTGGCGGCACGGCTCACCGCGCGGTCGACCGGCAGTTCGGTGATGTGGTGTTGGCAGCTTTCCCGTCAGTGCGTTCCATCGCGAGGGCGAACCGAATTTTCCTGCACCGCGCCGTTCGTCGTCTGGTGCGGCTCGGCGTACGGCAGTTCGTCGATATCGGGTCCGGGCTGCCCACCATGGGCAGCACTCACGCGGTGGCCGACGAGGTCGCCCCCGGTGCCGCCACGGTGGTTTACGTGGACAATGACCCCGAGGTGGTTGCCCATTCCCGGGCGATTATCGCGGCTGACGGTGAACCCGGTCGGCACGCGGCCATCCATGGAGATCTCCGCGATCCCGGCCGGTTGTGGCGCGCTATTGACGACACTGGTCTCATCGCTGCGGCGCGGCCCGTCGGCCTGCTCATGATCGCTGTGCTGCACCTGCGCCAGCTCGACGCCAACGGTGTCGACATCGGATCCCAGGCCGTTGCACGTTTC
The DNA here is from genome assembly GCF_035942955.1 of Actinophytocola sp. GTDB lineage: Bacteria > Actinomycetota > Actinomycetes > Mycobacteriales > Pseudonocardiaceae > DASYTH01. The sequence goes on from NZ_DASZCQ010000030.1 coordinate 58,159, forward strand.
CGTGAGCTGCTGCCCAACGGTTCGTATCTTGCCCTCTCGCATGCCACCAAGGACGGCGTGCCCGATCACGTCAAGGCCGGGCTTGCCGACACCAGCCGGGCCTACCTGACCAACCGCAGCCCAGCGATCTGGCGGACCCGGGCCGAGATCGCCGGTCTTTTTGGCGACTTCGAACTCGTCGAGCCGGGTATCACATGGACCCCGTTGTGGCACCCGGAGGAAACCGGGCCAGGAACACCGGAGATCACCTTCGGCACGCCCGCCGAGGCTGCCGTGTTGGCCGGTCTCGGCCGCAAGTCGTGACATAATGGTCGACGTACGGTAGCCGCGTCAGGGCGCATGTCCGCCATTTGGACTAGTGACCGTGAACGCTGGTCTGCCGACCGCGCACTGTGGCAAGCTGTTGATCTCCGCGGATGAACGGTACAGGTTGAATGGCGCTCCCCATCGAGGCAGCGGGCGGTGAGCAGGGCGTCGGCGCGCTCAACATCGCCCGAATGGACGACTACTGGCTTGGGGGTCGACATCACCGGGAGGTGGACCGCGATTTCGCCGACCGCGTCGCGATCACCGCTCCCTACGTTCCATACCTGGTCCGCGCTCAGCGGAAGCTCCTGCGGCGGATGGTGCGCTATCTGATGGACCAGGGAGTGCGGCAGTTCCTCGATCTCGGTTCCGGCCTGCCCACCGCCGGGCACGTGCACGAGATCGCCCAGGACAAAGATCCCGCGGCACGCGTGGTATATGTCGACCGCGATTCCAGCATCGTCGACGACTGCCATCAACTTCTGGCCGGCAACGACAATGCGGCGCTGCTGGACACCGACATCCGGGAGCCGGGCACGGTGCTGGACGTCCTGCGGGCGCGGTGCCTGCTCGACCTCAGCGAGCCGGTCGCGGTGCTGGCGATCGCCATCCTGCAGCACATCCCGGACTCCGATGATCCAGCCGGAATGATCACGGCGTACCTGGACGCGACATGTCCCGGCAGCTACCTCGCGCTGACCCACTACGGACCCGACGAGCACCTGATGACCGGCATCACCATGTTCAGCCAGATGAAATTCGGCCGGCCACCGGACGTGACCTTCCGGGACCGGACCTCGGTGGCCCTCTTCTTCTCCGGGCTCGAGCTGGTCGAACCCGGCATCGTCCCGATCGTCGATTGGCGGCCGGATCCAACGGACGATCCAGGCATCAACCCGGAGCGGCACCCGATCTTCGCCGGCGTCGGCCGCAAACCATGAGGCCGCTGCGGCTCAAGGCGGTCGGTCCAGCCCGGCGACCAGCGGGGTGACCGACAGCGCCACCGTGCCGATCGTCACCGGCGGCGTCATTCGCCGGAGGATGTGCGCCTTGCTCACGCGGGCGGCCTCGCCGGGACGGCGCAGCAGGCCCACGGCGCCGCCGAGGAACGTCGCCTGCATAGCCACCAGGGGCAGCGCCCACCAGGGACCGTAGCGTCCCCAGAGTCCCCAGCCGGTGAGCACCAGGCCGGCGGCGAGCAGGGCGGCGCAGAGCGCCACGGCGCCGGCCATGCCGTAACGCACCGGCGGGGTCTGCATGCCGGTCGCGGCATCGGCGGCACGGTCGGGGATGGACCACGCCGTCATTCGCCCGGCGGCCAGCATCCACAGGCCCGCCACGACCAGCCAGGCCGCCGTGTCGACATCCGGCCGGACCGCCCAGTACGACAGGAGAAATGGCAACAGAACCGTCGCGGCGCAGAACGCGGTCACGCCGGTGAGCCCGCGGCGCTTCAACCGCACCGGTTCGGTGTTGTAGAGCACCTGGAGCGCAATGGTCAGCACCGCTGCCGCGACGATCAGCGGGCGGCCCGACCACACCGAGACCAGCCCGGCCAGGAGCACCGCGCCGGCCAACTCTGCCGCGGCGCACCGGACGATGCGGTCGCGCCCGAACCGCCGCACGGCGCTCGTGAGCCGGCCACGCTCAGGGTGTCGCTCGTCGGTGCTGACGTCGGCCGCGGTGTTGAGTGCCTGCGGTGCCACGATCAGCGACAGGTTCGACACGATCGCCGCGAGCACGGAGACATCGCCCAACGGCTGGACGCCGCCGGCCGCGAAGCATGCGCCTAGGCTCGCATAGCACACGTAGTTGACCGGGAGCGGGAACTCCAGGCGATGGATGAGCGCGAGGTCCCGCCAGGCCGTGGTCATGGCTTAGTCCAGGCACGAGAGCACGCGCATCCGCGCCCCGGCCGGCGCCAAGACCTGGCCACGTAGCCGCGGGACGTCGGTGTTCGGACTGACGCAGCGCCAAATCCGGCGACGTAGCACCGCCGCGGTGATCATCCGGATCTCCGTTTGGGCGAGCTGACTGCCCAGGCAGTACCGGGTTCCGCCGCCGAACGGGAAGTAGTACTGCAGCGGCGGCCGGTTGCCGAGAAACCGGTGGGGGTCGAACCGGCGCGGGCTCGGAAACACCTCGGCATTGTGATGCGCGAGGTAGATCGCCGGGGTGACCATCGTGCCGGCGGGGAGGGTTCGGCCGGGCAGGTCGCTGTCCTCGGTCAGCACCCGGTGTTCGGCCGACATGGCCGGCGGGGTCAGCCGCAGCATCTCGAGAACTGTGGCCTGCAGCAGCGGGACCTCGCCCGCCTCCGCGCCGTCCGCGCCGGTGGCCTCGAGCTCGGCCCGGACCTCCCGTTGGATCGGGAGATTGCGATCCAGCCAGTACAGCGTCCAGGCCGCACCGGCGGCGGTGGTTTCGTGTCCGGCGAATATCATCGAGACGACCGCGTCATGCAACTCCGCGTCGTCGATCGCGCCGAGCGGTCCGTCGCCGGACAGCATGCGGGCCGCGAGCGTGGGCGGGTACAGATCGGTGTGTGCCTTGGCGGTCCGCATCAGCTCCTGGTCCAGCTCGGCCCCGGGCCTGGGGAGGCCGCCCAGCAGGTAGCGGTAGGCGAGCGTGCGGTGTCTGGCGCCGAACGCCTTGTCGATCCAGGCGGTGATCGCGTCGAGCAGGTCCTCGTCGAACCGGCCGAGCACGATCCGGGCGATGACCCGTAGCGTGATGGCCCGGGTCCAGGCCATCAGCCCGATCTCGGTGCCCGGTCTCAGCGCGTCGATGGCCGCGTGCACGGTGGTTGCGATGATGTCGTGCTGATCGGCGAGCCTGCGCCCGCGCAGCGGTGTGCCGAGCACCTGGCGGTAGGCGGCGTGCCTGGAACCCTCCGCCCACAGCGGGGAGCGGGCGCCGAACATCGGGACGAGGCTGCGGCCGCCCGGATGGCGCATTGTCTGGTCCGAGCGGAAGATCCAATCGACCATCTCCGGGTGCCAAACCAGCAGCTTCGGCGCCGGCCGGCGGCGTAGTTCCAAGACCCTGGTTGCAGAGTCCACTGTAGACTCGAGGAACGGTAACGGGCGTACGGCAAGGCGAAGTTCCGGCCAGCTCATCTCGACTCCTTTCCGACGGGGCGGAACTCGGCCGGCGCGAAGTGCGGGCTGCTCGCGGCGAGGCGCAGCGCCGCGAGCCCCTCGGCACGCACGATCCGGGTCGGGGTGTAGAGATCCTTGTCGTGCCACAGCGGGGGATACGGCGGCTCGCCGTCGCGTCGCAGCCACTCGCAACCCCGACCGAGCGCCCGGCCGGTCACCTCGCCGGCATGGACAGTCCGCACCCGAGCCAGCACCTGCACCGCATAGGCGGTCTCCTCACAGGTGCCAGCCCACCGTCCCCATGAGCCGTCCGGGCGCTGGGTGTCCAGCAGCCAGTCCACCGCCTTGGCCAGCGTGCCGGTCGCCAGGTCGCCGCCGTACCTGGCTAGCGCCAAGGCCGCGCAAGCCGTTGCGTAGTAAGGCGAAGCGTGCCACTTGTCCGACCAGCTGCCGTCGGCCTCCTGGCGTTCGCACAGCCAGGCGGTGATTCGCGCCATGGCGTCGGCGTAGCGGGTGCATTGCGGCGGGTCGAGCCGCAGGCAGTCGCCGAAGGACTGCAGGACATGGGCATTCGTACTGGTCGACGGGGTACGTTCATCGGGAAAGCAGGCGAAGTGACCGTCGTGAGCCCGGTAGACCCACAAGACCTCCGGCGAACGCGGACTGCCCAGCCGCGCCAATGCGCTCAGGGCTGTGGCGGTGTCGTCGGCATCCGGCGGCAGGCCGGGTCCGCCGGCCACCCCGAACTCGCCGAACGCGGCGTGCAGACTGCGCACCAGGCCGCGGTACGGGCGCGGCACCAAGCCCGCCCCGGCGAGCGTGCACAGCACCCAGACCCGTTCGAAGACCGCCAGCGGTGCGGCCACCGGCACCGGACCGCCACCGCGGCGCTGCACCGCCTCCAGATAGCGGACCCCCGGATGGCATCCGGCCCGCACCTCGCTGTCGCCCAACCACACCGCAGTGGCCGCGGGTGAACAGCCGACGTTGCACCGCATCGGGTCGATCAACCGCGCTCCCCGAGCCGCGTCGCCGTAAATCTCCAGCGAGTGCAGCAGCTTCATCGGCAGCGGATGGCCCCGGCCCACCGCCGCGCGAAGACCGGCCAGCAACCGTATGTTTCCCCCAGGGTGCTGTATCAACCGGCGCCCTCGCCATTCCTCCAGCCCGATCGGTAGGTCCTGGTCCAGGTGGGAATTGATCTCGGCGATCAGGCTCGGCACGACGATCTCCACCGCAACCGTGTCCGGCAGCGGCGCCGGCTCATCGACGTTCAATCGTCGGAACAACGCATCCAATCCGCGGTGGACCGAGCTGGTCAACACGCCCCGCCGGATCGGTGGTCTGCTCTGCGCAGGCGGGTTCCGCACAACAGACAGCAATGCTTCTGTTGCGCTCAGCGTTGGCACCAAACCATATCTGTTCTGCCCGGTCCAACTGCCGTCCGACCGCTGTTCGTTGAGGAGGAAATACACTCGCCGCGCGTGTCCATGTAGTGACGGTGCGTACCGAACTAACCGTCCGGTCTCATAAACTGACAGAGAGAAATCACCTTGAAGATCGGTTGCCATTTCCGCTAACAGCGCTGCGGCGGTTTGTGGCCAAATCCTGGACAAGTCGATGCAGGGCACCGTCAGAACTTCCTCGAAACGACTGGCAAGTGAGGGCGCCAAGGGTAGCATTCTCCAAGTCCAAAATACACCATAAACTTAAGATGATCTCTTCGTCCAATGGGGTCACGTGTTGCCAGTGCCGCAGTGGGTCATGGTCCTCCAGCTCGGCGAGGATCCGCTCGCCTGGGACCCAGATCCTCGGGTGGCCGCCGTGAGCGCGAATCGGCGTCACTCACGCTGCACAGGACGGATCGTGGCAGATGGCGAGCTGTTGCAGCGCGCTCGGCCTCCGACGCCGAGCGTTGGCGACAGCATTGACGTCTGATCTCGGCGAAGGCGCTACGCAGGCACCTTCGGATCGGAGTGACATCGTCTGTCGGTTCCGCCTGAATACTGACCCCCTCGTTCCGGGTGAGGCTTAACCCTCTCTGATCTTGAGGGAGTGCTCAACGTGGATGGGCGGAGATCCGTCGGTTGCATCGGGCCGACGGGATGGGGATCAAGGTGATCGCCCGTCGGCTCGGGATCGCTCGGAACACGGTGCGCAAGGCGCTGGTGTGCCTCGAGCCACCGAAGTATGTGCGAGCGCCGAAGGGGTCGATCGTGGATGCGGTCGAGCCGCAGGTCCGGCCGCTGCTGGCGGAGTCCCCGGAGATACCCCCAGCGTGATCATGGAACGGGTCGGCTGATCAAGGGCTGGGGCCGGGTCCCAAGGCGCTGGTCTGGGACAACGAGTCCGCGGTCGGATCGTGGCGAGGTGGGCGGCCGGTGTTGACCGAGGCGATGAACGCTTTCCGCGGGACGTTGGGGATCAAGGTCATCCACTGTCGCCCCGGTGACCCCGAAGCCAAGGGGCTGGTCGAGCGGGCCAACGGCTATCTGGAGACCTCCTTCCTGCCCGGCCGCGGCTTCACCAACCCGGCCGACTTCAACAGCCAGCTCGCCAACTGGCTGGCCCGAGCCAACCGACGCCAGCACCGCCGGCTGAACCGCCGGCCCCGTCGACCGCAGGGCGGCGGACCGGGCAGCGATGCTGGAACTGCCTCCGGTGGCGCCGGTGATCGGGTGGAAGTCGACTGCCCGATTGCCGCGAGACCACTACGTGCGGCTGGACGGTAACGACTACTCGGTGCACCCACCACGGTCGGCCGGCGAATCCAGATCAGCGCTGATCTGGACGAGGTGGTGGTCACCTACCATGGCTTTGAAGTCGCGCGGCATGCGCGGTGCTGGGCAAGACATCAGAGCGTCACCGACCCTGCCCACCAAGCCGCCGCTATCGAGCTGCGCCAGGCTCGCCGCCTGGCCGCGGCGTCGTGGGAAAGCGTGAGTGTTTGAGGCGAGCGGGTAGCACGTTAGGACGTGTCGGCTTTGACCATCATCTGCTGCCTTGCCAGCCTCGTAACCATAGGTCATCCGCCGTGGCCGCCGAAGAATAGATGAGCCCTTACATAGGTATCGCCGTGATTCACGTACTGCGGTTGCAACAAAGTCATCGTTGGGCCTAGTTGGATCGGGATGAACCCGAGGCACGTCGGCTTCGGCTCATATCCTTGCACCCGGAACGGGAGCGCGGCACGACCAGTGGCCGCTGACCTCCGAGAGTATCAGCGGCCACTGCCGTTCTGCGAACTGTTCGTAGATCAGCAGTACGTGTGTGCCTGGATCGCGCAGGGAATAGTGATGATCTGATCAGTGCCCACGTCCAGTACGTCCGCCACCACGGCCTCGATCAGATCTACGTCGATCGTGAGGTCGTTCAGGATTTCGGCATCCTTGAGGGCATTATTCAAGATCTCGAACTCGTCGCCGCTGAGGGCCTTCTCGATCTCAACGACTACGTCGGGATCGTTGAGAATGAAGATGTTCCAGTCGAGCTCACAGACTACCATGAGCGCATGCTGGGAGCATCCGGCGCCGTCGGGTCCGGTACCGGTACCAGTCGCGGCCTGCGCCGTAGCACCACCTAGCAGCAGAGCCGCGACCATGGCAACAATGCCAATGAATGAACCTGCGAGCGTGCGATTCTTCACAGCAATCCTTCCTGAGAACAGCACTACTTTAAGCGCGCCACTCCCCTTCCGAAATAAGAGTAACGCGGCAAGTAGATACATGAATGCAGGCGAGTCTATATCGCCCGTACCGCCAGCTTGTTTCTTTACCTGAGAGACCGAGGGCCAGCCAAGCGCATGTAGTCCTCTAGTGTCCACTTGCTAACCGCTTCTCGTCTCACAGGCTAGAAATGTTGACACAACCTGACAGCAGACGCCAGATCGGTCAGGAAGGAATACTCGAACGGGCGACGCCGGCTGTCCTCGTCGATTACCGAGCGTGCGTGTGCTCCTCGCTAGGGTTCGACTGCAGTGAGCGCTTGCCTCCCCGCCTCAGCAGGATAGTTGCCTGTGCTACACGACCTTCACCTTCGGAAAGTCTCCGTAGAGCCACTAACAACTAATCGGAGGGTGTGAAAGTCGATAGACTAAGAGGTATCCGCAGCGTGGTGGGATCACACCGGTGACGATCTGGCGGCGTTTACGGCGATCTTGCCCGGTCGGATACCTGCGAATATCGCGAGCTGCATGGTGTGCGGCAGTTTCCACGGCTGCGGCTGCGTCGGCGACGACATCACGTGGGGCGTGGTGCGCCGGCGCAAGTCCGTCGGGAACACCCTGGCCACACTCAGTCCATCCGCGCCGCCGACCCGACCGCGCCGATCTACATCATCCTGGACAACTTTGTCCGCACACCGCGGCGAGAAGATCCGAGCCGGGGCGCGGGCAACAAGGTTGAGCTGTGCTCATCCCTACCTACGCCTCCTGGACGAACCCGATCGAGGCACATTTCGGGAGCACTACGTACCTTCGTCGGGGCCGGATCCGATCATCCCACCACAGCGCGGCCACCGCGCGCTGCACGACCGAACATCAACGATGATGGGGCCAACGCACCAGCCAGACAGCCTGATCAAGCCGGTGATCAAAGCACTGTTGTTCGGCGCGGCAACCATCACAATCTACGCCCGCGGCCACCGCACCCTCGCCATCGTGTTCGTCATCCTCGTCGCGGCCAACGTGATCACATCACGATCTTCCGCAGCACCTCCGACGCCCCTGACAAACCAACATCGGATCACGCGGGTCCGTGTCTCCACCGACGACCAGCTCCTCTGATTGCGGCGAGGCCGCGCAGCCCCGCGCTCGAACTGGCTCTGCCATTCCGCCAGCCTGACGCCCAACGATCATCTGCCAAATCGTCCAGCGCGTCACCACCCCGCCGACGTTCGTGGTCAGAGCATTAGCAGGTCGCGATCTTTTGGCACGGTGGTCATCGTCGATCCAGTCGACGATCGTGATGTTACATCCGCGCACACGGTGTCGGAGCTCCGTAATGTGCGTCTCGCCGGCCGGGCCATGAGGCCTGATGTGGCCTTCCCACGGTCGACCCCGGCTCCACATTCCCGCTCGACAATCGTGCGATGGCGGATTGAGACGTATCGGCGAACGTCTCCGGTTTCCCGACCGCTGCGGCTGCCTGGGCCATGCGTCGCTCGTGTCAGACGCTGGTTTGTCGGAGTTGGTCACTGATCAGGTGACGATTACCAGCGAGCCGGTGCCGTCGACCGGAACGAACCCGGCCGGCGGAGTGTGGCGGGGATGGCCGCTGGTGTGGACCAGATCGATGATTTGGATGTGATCCGCCAGGTGGGATGCAGCGTGTGTTCGCCGGGGTGTATGCACGTCGACGTTGGGCTCGTCTCCGCGGGGCGTTAGCTGACGACACCGTAGTGCGCGGCGAGGGCGGCGAAGTCCTTGCCGCGGCGGCGGGCGGCGCGGTCGACGAGCAGGCGCATCGTGGAGACGCCGAGCGGTTGGTAGCGGACCCAGTCGGGGGCTAGGTCGCGAGCTTTGGTGAGGTAGGTCAGGGCGAGGCGGTTGTGGCGTAGCTCGGTGGCTGCTGCGGCAAGTACGAGCTGGTGGCCGGCTTCCCAGAAGGCGGGTATATGGCAGGTGGCGGCTGGGATGCTGTCAGCCATACGCAGTGCGGTATGCGGGTCGCCGAGCCGGACGGTTTGGTCGACGGCCTGCAACGCGGCAACCCGCGGCCCAAAGATCGACATCTCGTTGGCGCGGTCGCGGCCGGCGCGTACGGCCACGGAGTGCGCGACGGCGAGCAGATCGTTGGCCCGGTCGCCGAAGCCGCCCCACAACGCGGCGGTTGCGGCGTTGAACAGTAGGTTGCCGAACACGCCGGCGCGATTGGGGTCGTGGTCGAGCATACTGGGCTCGATACGTTCGGCGGCGCGCACGGCGATGCGCTCGGCCTCGTCGGTGCGGCCTTGCCGGATCAGAGTCCATACCAGGTATCGCAAGGATACCGCGGTCTGTAGATCCGGAGCGTCGGACAACCGCGCGGTATGCAGCGCCCGCTCGGCTGCAGTCCAGGCCAGGTCCTCGAGCCCGAACCGGCCGGCGATGCCGGCACCGAGCCGGTAGGCGATGGACAGCACCCGGTGAGCTGCGGCCTTTGTGTCGCCAGTGCTGTGGTGGGCCAGCCGGCGCGCGTCGATCAGCAGCGACGGCAAGGCGTGCAGCAGTTCGCCGTGCCGACCGTCCACATAGGCTCGCCAGGCCCGGTGCGCGGTGCCGGCCAACTCGTCGAGTCCCAGCACCTCGGCTGGCTCGGGGAAGTCGGTAAGCCCCGGCACCTCATAGGTCGCAGTGATGGCCTGACGCAGCTCGCCGCCGACCGCATCACGGCCGTGCGCCGGCGCATGAACGCCGAGCAGCACGGCGGGCGCGACGCCGAGCGCGGCGGCCAGCTTGTTCACCGTCGACGGGCGGGTCGTCTGCCGCTCGCCGCGTTCGATGCGGGCCACGGTGTCCACGGCCACCCCGGCTGCGGCCGCCAGCTGCTCCTGCGAGAGGTTCCGCGTTTTGCGGATCCTCGCGAGATTCTCCGACAGGGAGTACGGCGCGGACATCAGACCACGCGCTTTGCTCGCTGGCACACTACGGTCGCGTCGGACCGGACGGCCACCAAGCACGTGGCCAACCGGTTGGTCAGCAGCGGTGTGGCCCGATCCCGGACGTCATGCGCTGTACACAGCTGGTCGGACGCGAGCTCCGGACTAAACACCAGACCGTCCAGGTCTTTATCGTCGATCCGGCTGCCGTCGACCACGAACGCCACGCGCTCAGGCAGGCTGTCGCTGTCGGGCGGGATGCGCTCGATGACCAGAAGCTGGCTCAGGGTCCGGACGAAGCCCAGATCTTCGTCCAGTTCACGCATCGCCGTCATCCAGGGTGTCTTGTCCCCCTTCATCGTCCCGCCGGAGAGTCCTCGTTCGGCTTGGGGAACGGCTCGACCTGCAGCACGTGATCGCTCGTCGCCGCGCGAAAGCCCGGCGGGCGTGCGTGTGCGAGGTAACTGTGCCACATATTCGCTGGATGGGAGCAGATCCAGGTTGGCCATGTCTCGACTCCGGTTCGGCCTATCGTGTATTGATGTTACCTTCCTCTCGGATCCGATTTCACTGCTTTGGACGCAGTTAAGCGGCGCTGTCGATCGCCAATAATCTCAGTTCAACGGTTCTATTTCACCGGTGCATCATGAACGAATCAGTGGTATGGTCTATAAAGTTCACCCAAACCACCCTTGCACGTCGCCATCAACACTCCCGTAGCGACAGCCGTGTAAGTCTGTTGAAATTACACTGAAGAGCCGCCGCGCTGCTATAGCGAGCAGCAATGGGAGCACCACATGATCGGCAATCCGCACAGGACCATCCGGACGGCCCGCCACCGTAGCGGCCGCCGCAGAAACCAAGCCCGCACCGCGCTCAACACCGCCCTCGACCTCTACGCCGGGCTCGACGCCGCATGAGACGCCGGCCGAGCCGGGCAACGAATCCGCCAGACAGGTATCCGTGACGGCATCAGCGGTCCACGCCATCGACCCAAGACCGGCTGGGACGCACTCACCCCCACCGAACGCAAGATCGCCGCTCTCGTAGCCGAAGGACACTCCAACCCCCCATCGCCACCCACCTGGTCCTGTCCCGGCGCACAGTCCAATCCCATGTATCGAGCATTCTCGGCAAACTCGGACTGACCTCCCGAGTCGAACTGGCCGCCAGCGCGACCACCCACGAACACACCGATAGACGCTAACGACCGGGCCATCGGCCTAGCGGATGAGCAAACGTGATCACATCGGCATGAGCGTTCGGTCAACTCTGGGGCTGTTCATGATCTGCCTGATTGGTGGCGCCAGATGGCGTGGTCAAGTTCCCATGGTGTGTGTCCGAGGTGGTTGGCGATCTGGGTTAGCAGGGTGCGTGCTTCTGGCACGTCGACGTCGCGGCCGAGGTGATGGGTGAGCCAGCGCAGCACCATGCGGTCGGGTTTGACGTGCTGGTCGTCGCCGGCGAGCATCCACAGGTAGGACAGGTGGGCGCCGCGGCCGTGGCCGGGCACCGTGCGCAAGGCCGCCTCGACTTCGGTGAGCGTGTCCGGGCTGACGAGCAGCGCCGCCACGTCGCCGAGGCGCCGGATTGCGGCGGTAGCGAGGATCTGGGCGTATTGGATCGCGGCGTCGGCCTTCAGGATGCCGCCGCGGGCGCTGGTCCGGCCTCGGTTGCGCAAGACCTGGCCGGCCAAGTGCTCCGGCCCCAGCTGGTGACCCAGCTCGACGAACCGGATGACCGGCTCTTTCCGGCCGGTGCCGACCACCTGGTCGACGTCGGCCACGGGCAGCAGCGGCTCGGTCAGCCCGGCATGCTCGGCGTGGCGGTGGCACACCCGCACAACACCGCCGTAACGGGCGTTGATCGAGAACACGGCATCCAGAACACACAACGAGAGATGCGCCCACCGCTTACGGCGCGGTGTTATCACCAACTCGCTCGCCGCGGCAACCAGAACCTGGACATCACCGGAAAACACACCCTCTCCCGTCCACAGCTGTCAGCGGCACCGGCTCTCCAGCCTGTACCACCTGCCCGGCGCCCAGCAGCAGAAGCGTGCGTTCAGCAACTCCGCGTTCGGCTGGCAGCGGTGGGCCGAGCGAGATCGTGGCAGCGCTAGGCTTCTTCCAGAACGGTGCAGCGGGTTCCTGCTGGGTCGTAGATTGTGGGTACGCAACGGTTGCAGTGGATGCAGGCATTGAACGCGGTGCCGGCCGCCAGGCGATTGACCAGGTTGGGGTCGCGCAGCAGCGCCCGTCCCACGGCGACGTACTCGAAGCCCTCGGCCATCGCTTTGTGCATGGTGTCCAGGCGGCTGATGCCGCCGAGCAGCACCAGCGGCATCGCTAGTTGGGACCGGAAGCGACGCGCCTTGTCGAGGAAGAAGGCTTCCTGGTAGGGGTATTCCTTCAGGAATCGTCGGCCGACCGTGCGCAGGCCGATGCGCACCGGTAGCGGCATGGCGGCGATGAACTCCTGCCGCGGGGTCTCGCCGCGGAACAGATACATGGGATTCATCAGCGAGCTGCCCCCGCTGAGCTCCAGGGCGTCGAGTGTTCCGTCGGACTCCAGCCATGCGGCGACCTCGATCGCTTCCGCGGTGCCGAGCCCGCCCTTGAAGCCGTCGCTCAGGCTGAACTTCGCGATCACCGCGACCTCGTTGCCGACCTCGTCGCGCACCGCGTGGGCCACCTGCCGGGCCAGCCGCGCGCGGTTCTCCAGGGAACCGCCCCAGCGGTCCCTGCGGCGGTTCAGCCTGGGCGCCAGGAACGCGCTGATCAGGTAGCTGTGCGCCATGTGGATTTCCAGGCAGTCGAACCCGGCCCGGACCAGCACACGCGCGGCCGATGCATACGCTCGCGTGATCCGCGCTAGGTCGGCCTCGGTCGCCGTGTGCATCATCTGCATCGACAGCGGGCTGGGCATGGCTGACGCGGTGATCGCGTGCACGCCGTTGGCGCGTCCGTTCGCTACCGGCCCGGCATGCCCGAGCTGCCCGTTGATCGCGCAACCCTCGGCGTGGACCGCGTCGGCCAGGCGGGCAAGACCGGGCAGGGCCGTCTCGCGCACGTGGATCTGTGCGCGATGGGTGCGACCTTCGGCGCAGACGGCCAGATAGGCGACCGTCGTCATCCCGACGCCACCGCGCGCGAAGCCCAGGTGGAAGTCCACGAGAGCATCGCTTACCAGGCCATCCGGGGTCCGTCCCTCGAACGTCGCAGCCTTGAGTACCCGGTTACGCAGGTGCACCGGGCCCAACGTCGCCGCAGCCAGCACGTCAGGAACCACCGAACCAGACTAGAACACGTTCTAGCGGCAGGGAAGCTGCTCCGGCGGCGGTCCCGGTCGACCGCCTCGGCGGTCCCGTCTCCAGCGGCCACTCGGCGCCGAGCAACAACCCCTCAACGAGCACCCCGCACATCGACATGAGCGTGCTTGCTATGGAGGTGCGGGGTCGGCTCTGGACAGCGTGGGGCAGGATCGGGACTCATGCGCACGGTGGGTGTGGACTTGGCGGCTGAGCCGATCAACACGGCGATCGCTGTGATCGAGTGGGGATCATCGGTTGCCCGGGTTGTCGCCGCCGACCTGCCAGGTACGGACGAGGTCGTGCTGAGTCACGCCCAGGAGGCCGACAAGGTCGGCATCGACTGCCCGCTGGGATGGCCGAACGCCTTTCTGGAGTTCCTCAACGCGCACCACGAGTACAGGCTGGTGCTCCCCGATGCCGTGCCCAGCGGCAGCTGGCGACGATCCCTGGCCTACCGCGGCACCGACGAACACGTGCGATCCACCCTGGGGATCACCCCACTGAGCGTGGCCACCGACCGGATCGGCATCACCGCCATGCGCTCTGCCCGGCTCCAAGTACTGCTCGCCCGACATGGTCACACCATCAACCGGGCCGGATCCGGGCTCATCGTCGAGGTGTACCCCGCTGCCGGCCTCAAGCACTGGGCCCTGCCCTACCGACGCTACAAGCGCAACAGCGGCCGCGGCTCGCTCGACGCGTTGGTCGACCACCTCCAACAGGCCGCGCCCTGGCTCCACCTCGGACACCACGAGCAGGCCTGCCGACACAGCGATCACATCCTGGACTCCGTCATATGCGCCCTGCTCGCCAGGGCAGCCGCACTCAACCTCACCACACCACCCCCAGCCGACCAACACACCGCAGCACAGCGAGAAGGCTGGATCGCCATCCCAAACTGCACTCTCGACCAACTCGCACCGTGACGAAAACCCACCGCTCGCGGCATGTGAGTACATGCCGCACAGCAAGGGCTAATCGTTACTTCAGCTAATCGGAGATACAGCCCGTGGTCACGATTTCGCACATAGGGCTGAGCATTATTTCTGCGCCTCGAGCAATTCGATTAGCTGTTGCAGCTTGATCTTCTTCCCATTGCCTTCACGTATTCTGCCTTTGCGCCACTCTACGGTCGCCTGTCCGATGCGGAGATGGCCGATGTGATTGCCACTCTCGTCGGAAATATGAAATGTAATTCCATTGTTGCCAAGTATAATCTTGCAATCAGACGTATCGGCCGTAACTTTCACCGGGAGTCCTTTCTTTCCATGCTGACCGCATGATCGCTGCCCGGTGACGCAGCGTTACTGGGGCTGCGGCGGCTCAGCGATGCCGGGCTCTGCCGAATCCCAGCTTGGCCAGCATGCAGTCGCACTCGCACATCGGCAGGACGGTGTGTTCAGGTTCCGCTGGCCATGTAGGCGGCGAGGATGTAGTTGGGGTGGCGGTCGAGGTTGGTGCGGGCTCGGTCGTAGCGCATGGTGGTTCTGGGGTCGGCGTGGCGGGCGGCGATTTGGACGTCGCGTAGGTCGACGCAGGCGTCGAGCATGGTGGTGACGTAGGTGTGGCGCAGCATGTGTGGGTGCATCCGCGGCAACCGCATCACCGACACCTTCGCCAAGGCGCGTAG
>NZ_DASZCQ010000031.1:0-33966 GCF_035942955.1 Actinophytocola sp.
CCCGGCGGCCTTGCCCGAGCTAGAAAACACCGAGGCGCCCGGCGGCCTTGCCCGAGCTAACAAGCACAGCCTGAGCTATCAATACAGCCAGTCCCCTGTGGTCAGGAACGTCTCGAGCACTCGCTGGTACGGCGCCAGGTCCAGGTCGTGCGCGGCCAGCCAGGCGTCGTCGAAGTAGGTGTGCGCGTACCGCTCGCCGCCGTCGCACAGCAACGTGACCACGCTCCCGGCGCAGCCGTCGGCCTTCATCTCGGCGACGAGCTGGAAGGCGCCCCACAGGTTGGTGCCGGTCGACCCGCCGACCCGCCGGCCGAGGACCCGCTCGACGGTCCGGATCGTGGCCAGTGACGCGGCGTCCGGCACCTTGATCATCCGGTCGATCACCTCGCCGATGAACGACGGCTCGACCCGCGGCCGGCCGATGCCCTCGATCCGAGACCCGGCGCAGCTGGTCAGGTCCGGCTCGTCGTCCCGCCATGCGTCGAAGAACACCGAGTTCTCCGGGTCGACGACGGCCAGCCTGGTGTGCAGCCGCCGGTAGCGGACGTAGCGGCCGATCGTGGCGCTGGTGCCGCCGGTGCCCGCCCCGACCACGATCCAGAGCGGCTCGGGGTGCGTCTCCCAGGCCATCTGATCGAAGATCGACTCGGCGATGTTGTTGTTGCCGCGCCAGTCCGTGGCCCGCTCGGCGTTGGTGAACTGGTCGATGAAGTGCCCGTCGAGCTTGGCGGCCAGCCGGCGGGACTCCTCGTAGATCTGGCTCGGCTCGTCGATGAAGTGGCACGCTCCGCCCTGCCGCTCGATCAGCTCGACCTTCTCCGCGCTGGTCGTGCTCGGCATGACCGCGATGAACGGCAGGCCCAGCATGCGGGCGAAGTAGGCCTCGGAGACCGCGGTGGACCCCGACGACGCCTCGATCACCGGCGTGCCCTCGACGATCCAGCCGTTGCACAGCGCGTACAGGAACAGCGACCGGGCCAGCCGGTGCTTGAGCGAGCCGGTCGGATGGGTGGACTCGTCCTTGAGGTACAGCTCGACGTTCCACTGCGCCGGCAGCGGGAACGACAGCAGGTGGGTGTCCGCGCTGCGGTTGGCGTCGGCCTCGATGAGCCGGATGGCGTTGCACACCCAGTCCCTCGTCGACTCGCTACATCGGTCGACGGCCGTCACGGCGATCCCTCCGGCGGGGTCTCGCCGCGCAGCTCGGCGCGCAGCCGCTCCCGCTCGGCGTGCTTCGCGGCGCCCCGTGCGGCAAGGCCGTCGGTCACCCTGCGGTTCAGGCCGCGGAACAGCAGCATGCCGATCGGGAAGCCGGCCACCACCGCCACCGCCAGGCTCACCAGGAACGGGACCCCGAACAGCATCAGCACCGCCGTGCTTGCCGCGACCAGCCCGACCCTGGCCAGGCTGTACAGGGCCAGGTCCCGGCCGAGGTGGGCGTTCGGCTGCATGGTCTGCAATTTACTCGGCGGTATGGGGCCGGCCCTCGAACCGGGTGGACAGCACCACGGTCGTGCGGGTCCGGGCGACGCCGCCGATCCGGCGCAGCCGGCCGAGCGTGTGCTCCAGCTCGTCGACGGTCGGGACCCGCACCTTGATCACGAACGCGTCGTCGCCGGCCACCGCGTAGCAGGACTCCACCTCGGGCAGCTCGCTCAGCGCGGCGGCCACGTCCTCGTCGTCGGCGGTATCGGTCGGGTGAATTCCGATCAGCGCGGTGACCCCGAGCCCGACCGCGCGCGGATCCACCACCGCGTGGTACCCGGTGATCACCCCGCTGGCCTCGAGCTTGCCCACCCGCTCGTGCACCGCCGACGCCGACAGCCCGACCAGGCGGCCCAGCTCGGCGTACGTGGCCCGGCCGTTGAGCCGGAGCTCGGCGATGATCTTGCGATCGACGGCGTCCACAGCGGGATAGCGTAGGCCCACCGGCGCATGTCCGAAGCAGCCGATTTGTCCCTTACTACCTCTTTACCTCCGGACAACCGTTCGAGTACCTGACGGGCGAGATGCGACGATGCACCTGATTTACGCGCTCGGGCCCCGGAAACCGGGAGCCCTCACAGGCCAGGAGGCACGAGGTGACCGCAGGAGCGCACATCGGCGAGCGGCTGCTGACCCCCGGCGAGGTCGCGGCCCTGTTCCGAGTGGATCCCAAGACCGTGACGCGCTGGGCCACCGCGGGCCGCATCGGCTCGATCCGAACCCCCGGCGGCCATCGCCGGTTCCGCGAGTCCGAGGTCAAGGCCCTCCTGGCCGAGCTGACGACCGAGGCGACCACGCCGCCAAGCCGCGATTGAGCGGCGGCTCGGTTCAGGCTCTATCACCCCCGCCACACAAACCCGACAAACGGGTTAATCTCGATGCCAGATCCTCAGGGAGGTGGCAATCGATGTTGTATCTGCTCGCTGCCATCGGCGCGATCGCCGTCATCGTGCTGCTGTGGCGAGCGTTCGTGGCCCGTCCTGCGAGCGTGAGCCCGCGTCGCACCAGCAGGTCCGTCGCTCCGGACGACGATCCGGAGTTCCTGCGGCGGCTCGGCGAGCGCAAGCCGCGCCCGGACGACGACAAGAAGCCGCCGCCAGCCTGACCCCCGTCACCGCCCGCGCAGCTCGCTGGGAAACCCGTCGGCCACCGTGGCCGCCATCTCCAGCAGCGCCATCCGAGTCTCCGGGCGCAGCCGGTCCAACTCGATCTCGGCGCCTTCCTCGAGGTGCTCGTCGAACGGGATGCGGCACACCGCCCGGCAGCGCGACCCGAAATGTGCGGCGAGCTTGTCCAGGTCGACCGAGCCCGACTTCGGCCGCACCGAGTTGATCACTGCGACGGAGCGCGCGACCAGGTCCCGGTAGCCGTGCGCGTCCAGCCAGTCCAGGGTGGCCGACGCGCTGCGGGCGCCGTCGACCGAGCCGGAGGACACCACGACCAGCGTGTCGGCCAGCTCGAGCACGCCCTTCATCGCCGAGTGCATCAGTCCGGTGCCGCAGTCGGTGAGCACGATGTTGTAGAAGTGCTCGAGCAGCGTGATCGTGCGGCGGTAGTCGTCCTCGCTGAACGCCTCGGACACCGCCGGGTCCTGCTCGCTGGCCAGCACCTCCAGCCGGCTCGGGCCCTGCGAGGTGTACGCCCGGATGTCGCTGTACCGCTTGATCCGGTCGGCGTCGCGCAGCAGGTGCCGGACCGTGGCAGTGGTCTCCAGCGGGATCTTCTGGCTGAGCGTGCCGCGGTCGGGGTTGGCGTCGACCGCGATCACCCGGTCGCCGCGCAGCGAGGCGAACGTCGAGCCGAGCGTGGTGGTCGTGGTGGTCTTGCCGACGCCGCCCTTGAGGCTCAGCATCGCGATCTTGTAGCAGCCCCGCAACGGTTGGTTCACCCTGGCGATCAGCTCGCGCCGGCGCAGGTCGGCGGGGGCCTCGCCGGGGTTGATCAGGTGCCCGCTGGCGATGAACACGGCCTTGCGCCAGCCCGACTGCGGCTTGCGCTTGCCCTGCTTGATCAGCCGGGACGAGGACAGCTCGTCGGCGTGCACCGGGCCGCGGCCGGGCGGCTGCTGGGCCGGGGTATAACCCGGCCGGTGCTGGTACTGGGCGTAACCGGCGCCCGGGACCGGCGCGTAGCCCGGCTGGTACTGCGGCACGGGGTAGCCGCCGGAGGTGGCCGGGTCGACGTGCTGCGGACCGGACGGGCCACCGCCGACCGAGTACGGGCCGGAGTGCGGACCGCCGACCGAGTACGGCCCGGAGTGCGGACCGGCCACCGAGTACGGCCCCGAGTGCGGTCCGGACTGCTCGGGCGGGACCTGGTAGGGGCCCGACTGCTGGCCGCTGGGCTGCGGCGGCACGGGATGGGCCGTGGCGTCGGTCTTGCTCTCCTCTTCCAGATGTGAGGGTGTGGGCGAAGGCCCGAAGTCGTGTGTCTCGTCCTGGCGCCCGCTCACCGCTGGGGTCCTCCCAATGCACTACCGATGAAGCTCCGCGTACGACGGTAGTCGCTTGGCGATGGTTGCGGTCGAACGGGGCTAACCCAGACCGGCGTACGAGTGCAGGCCGGAGATCACCAGGTTGATGAAGAACAGGTTGAACACCATGACCGCGAAGCCAAGCGTGTTGATCGCCGCGGCCCGGCTGCCCCGCCAGCCGGCGGTGGCCCGCGAGTGCAGGTACGCCGCGTAGACGACCCAGGCGACGAACGCGCAGGTCTCTTTGGGGTCCCAGCCCCAGAACCGGCCCCAGGCCGCCTCCGCCCAGATGGCCCCGAAGATGATCGCCAGCGTGTACGCCGGGAACGCCATGATCGTGATCCGGTAGGCCACCCGGTCGAGGGTCTCCGCGCCGGGCAGCCTCGGGGCCAGCCGGGCGAACCGGTCCGGGTTCACCTTGATCAGGTACAGCAGGCTGGCCACGCCGGGCACCAGCAGCGCGCCGCTGGACGTTGCGACCGTGAACACGTGGATGACCAGCCAGTACGACTGCAGCGCCGGCTGGACCGGTGCGGCGGCGGTGTAGAGGACAGTGCCGCCGAGGAACATCAGCAGGGCGATCGGGGCGAGCACGAAGCCGCCGAGGTGGCGCACGGGGAACCGGCGCAGCAGCACCAGCCACGTGGCCACCGCGCCGAGGCAGAGCACCGAGCCGAACTCGTACATGTTGCCCCACGGCACCCGCTCCGCGGCCAGCCCGCGCAGCACCAGCGAGGCCAGGTGCACCAGCGCGCCGAGCACGGTCGCCGAGACGGCCATGCGGCCGAACCGCTCCGCCCGGCCAGGCCGGGACCGCGGTGGCACCGCAACGTCACGGTGCCGCCCGTCGAGCTCCGGGCCGCCCGCGCCGACGAGCACCTCGGCCTCCGCCGGCGCGGTGGTGCGCTGCATCGCCTGCTCGACGAAGTGGAACACCATGGCCAGCACGTAGATGGCGACCGCGGCACCGTACGTCCAGTCGCTGTAGGTGGACAGAGCCTCGTTGACCGGCATCAGCTCTCCTTCCGGCGCACCAGCTCGGCCGCGAGCCGATCGAACTGCTCCCCATAGCCCGCCCGGTCCGTGCGGGCAAGGCCGCCGACCTCGACAACGGTACGTCCCTGATCATCGGCACTCGCCGCCGGGGTGGCCCGAACCCACAGGCGGCGGCGCTTGACCACCAGCGAGGTGCCCAGCCCGGCGATCAGCAGCAGGGCGAAGGCCAGCACCCAGACCTGGGTCGGATCGTGCGACACCTGCAGCGACACCCACTGCTCGACCCGGTCGAACCGGACCGTCGTGCCGTCGTCGAGCCGGATCTCCTGCCCCGGCTTGAGGTTCGCGCGGGCGACCCGGCTGAGCCGGCCGCGGTCCACCATGGACCGATCGACTTCGAAGATCGACTGGCTCCGGCCGGAGTTGAGGCCGAGATCGCCGCGCAGCACGTCCACGGCGACCGCGGGGTTGAGCAGGTCGGGAAACCCGGAGTCGAGCAGGGTTCCGCGGAACACCGCGGTCGGCGCGAGCAGCCCGGTGATCGCGAGCTGGGTCTGCCGGCTCTCGGCCGGGTCCGTGACGCCCGGCCGATCCAGCTTGTTCGCCCCCGCAGACAGCAGCGTGACCTGATCGACCGGCTGCCACTGGATCGTGCTCGTGCGCCGCTGACCGTCCGGAAAGGTCACGGTGAACGTCGGCGCGTACCCGTGGCCCAGCAGGTACACCCGGTCGCCCGCGGTGCGCAGCGGATCGTTGACCGCCAACCGGTAGGGCCGCCAGGTGCCCGACTCCAGGTCCGGGCCGGACTGGTACTCCACGTCGGCCACGAAGCTCTCCGCCTGACCGTTGGGCAGATACCTGGCGGAGAACCCGTTCACCTTGACACAGAACGGGGTCAGGTCCGTCCCGTCCACCCGCAGCCCCGGCCGGAAGGAGTCGTAGGACAGCGTCCCGGAGTTGCAGAACTCCTTGCCGTTGGCCAGCACGATCACCTGGCCCTCGTAGTTGTACATCTTGCCGAGGGCCAGCGCGACGACCAGGCCGAGCATGGCGAAGTGGAAGACGAGGTTGCCGGTCTCCCTGAGATAGCCCCGTTCCGCGCTGATGCTGCGCGCCCCGCCGCCCTCGTCGTGCTCGGCGATCCGCCACCCGCGCAGCCTTGTCCGGGCCTCGGTCAACACCTCGTCGACGCCGTGCTCCACAGTGGACCGTGTGTGGTGCGGCAACCGGCTCAGGTTCCGTGGAGTGATCACCGGCTTGGCGCGCAACGACTTGACGTACTCGAACGTCCGCGGCACCAGGCACCCGACCAGCGACACGAACAGCAGCACGTACACCGCGGAGAACCACACGCTGGAGTACACGTCGTAGAACTGCAGCCGATCCAGCAGCCGCCCCCACCACCCGTGCGCCGCGATGTACTCGGCCACCTTGGCCGCGTTCAGCGAACGCTGCGGCAGCAACGCCCCCGGCATCGCCGCCAGCGCCAGCAGGAACAGCAGCACCAGCGCCGTCCGCATCGACGTGAGCCCACGCCAGGTGTTGCGCAGAAAGGCAATCACAGGGCAGCCCTCACAGCGGCAGCCTCGTGTCGCTGACGATCCCGTTTCGGATCCACGAGACCAGCTCCCCCCACAGCCCGGTCACCAGCAACACCCCCACCACCAGCAGCAGCCCGCCGCCCACCAGCTGCATCGTCCGCCCGTGCCTGCGCAACCATCCGCTGGCCCGCACCGCCCACCGCGCCCCCACCGCGATCAGCAGGAACGGCAGCCCCAATCCCACGCAGTACACCAATACCAGCACGAACCCCCGCGCCGCCGTGCCCCCCGTGCCGCTCGCGATCGCCAGCACCCCGGCCAGCGTCGGCCCGAGGCACGGCGTCCACCCCAACCCGAAGATCGCCCCGAGCACCGGCGCACCGGCCAGCCCGACGTTCGGCACCCGGTGCACCCGGAAATCCTTCTGCAGCCCCGGAACCAGCCCGACGAACACCAGCGCCATGGCAATGGTCAGCACGCCACCCACGCGCTGCAGCCAATCCTGGTTGACCGCCAACGCGTCGGCCAGCCACACCAGGCTGCCCACCCCCGCCGCGAACACCAGCGTGAACCCCAGCACGAACAGCCCGACCGCCCCCACGACCCGAGACCGCCCGCGCTTGGGCGCCTCGCCCTCGCTCACCGCCGGAGCATCCGCACCGACCAGCGCCGCAAGGTAGGCAAGGTAGCCCGGCACCAGCGGCACCACACACGGCGAGGCGAACGAGACCACCCCCGCGGCCAGCGCCACCCCGCCGGCCAGCAGCAGCGGGCCGGAGGTGACGAGCTCGGTGGGGTCCACGCGACCAGGGTAGACAGGGCTCAGGATTCGGCCGCGAGCCGCTCCACCAGGGGGTGGAGATCCTCGGCCAGCAGGTCGCGGAGGTAGACCGCGGCGACCCGGTGCCGCTTGTCGAGCACGATCGTCGACGGGACGACGGACCTCGGGTAGCCCTTGAGGGACAGGAGGGATCGGCCGGGGGGGTCGTAGATCGAGGGGTAGGTCAGGCCGCGGTCGCGGACGAAGTCCTCGGGGGCGCTGCGTTGCTCGTCGCGGACGTCGACGCCGAGGACCTGGACGCCGGAGTCGCGGGTCTGGTCGTAGAGCTTCTGCAGCTCCGGGGCTTCGACCCGGCATGGGCCGCACCAGGAGCCCCAGATGTTGATCACGACGACCTTGCCGGCGTAGTCGGAAAGGCGGATCTGCTTGTCGCGCTCCATGAGGCTTTCGCCGGACATGTCGCCGACCGACTTGCGGTCGGGGCCGTCGTAGAAGATCTCGGTGCGGCCGCCGGGGGAGACGAACTGGAAGTCGCCGCCGGTCGCCACGGCGTCGTCGCCGGTCGAGCAGCCGAGCACGCCGAACGCGAGCCCCGCCACCAGACCCGCCACGAGACCCCTCATGCGCCGGTCACCTTCGGGCTGCTCGATCCGGCCGGCTCGGTGTAGCGGACGGCCACCAGTTGCTCGTCGGAGAACACCAGGCTGGTCAGCGACGCCAGGGAGCACTGCCGGCGGGTCGGGTTGTGCCACAGGCGACGGCCCTCGAGGAACCGGCGCACGGTCCAGATCGGGAGTTGGTGGGACACGCACACGGCTTCGTGGCCGCTGGCCTGCTCGCGCGCCCGGTGCACCGCGGCCAGCATGCGGTGGGCGATCTCCAGGTAGGGCTCGCCCCAGGAGGGCCGGAGCGGGTTGCGCAGCTTCGGCCAGTTGCGCGGGGAACGCAGCGCGCCGTCGCCGATCGCGACCCGGTCGCCCTCGAAGACGTTGTGCGCCTCGATGAGGCGCTCGTCGGTGGCCAGGTCGAGCCGGTGCGAGTCGCTGATCGGGGCCCCGGTCTCCTGGGCCCGCTCGAGCGGCGAGGCCACCACGTAGGTGATGTCGTTGTCCCGCAAGTGTTCCGCGACGGTCAGCGCCTGCCGCTTGCCGAGCTCGGACAGCCGGAAACCGGGCAGCCGGCCGTACAGCACGCCGTCCGGGTTGTCCACCTCGCCGTGCCGCAGTAAATGCACGACCGTCTCGGTCACCGAGGCTCCTCCGCCGCTGCCGCCGCCGCGGCCGCCGCCGGCAGCGCGTCGGCGATGATCTGGAACACCGCCTCGTCCATGGCCGCGTTGACGAACCACGCCTCGAACGCGCTCGGCGGCAGGTACACCCCGCGCTCGAGCATGGCGTGGAAGAACGCCGGGTACCGCCAGGTCTGCGACGCCTTGGCGGCCGCGTAGTCGCGCACCGGGGCCTCGGTGAAGAACACGCTGAGCAGGTTGCCGGCGTACTGCACCCGGTGCGGCACCCCGGCCCCGGAAAGGGCGTTGGTCAGCAGCGCGCCCAGCCGCTGCGAGTGGGCGTCCAGCGCGCGGTACACCTGCGGCTCGGCGCCGCGCAGCGTGGCGAGCCCGGCGGCGACCGCGACCGGGTTCCCGGACAGCGTGCCGGCCTGGTACACCGGACCGGCCGGAGCGAGGGTGGCCATCACGTCCTTCCGGCCGCCGAACGCCGCCGCGGGCAGGCCGCCGGACATCACCTTGCCGAACGTGTAGAGGTCGCCGGCCACCTGGTCGAGGGCGTACCAGCCGGCCGCGGACACCCGGAACCCGGTCATCACCTCGTCCATGATCATCAGCGCGCCGTGCTCGGCGGTGATCGCGCGCAGGCCGGCGTTGAACCCCGGGTCCGGCGGGACCGCGCCCATGTTGCCCGCCGCCGCCTCGGTGATCACCGCGGCGATCCGCGGCCCGTGCTCGTCGAACGCCGCCCGCACGGCGTCCAAGTCGTTGTACGGCAACACGATCGTGTCCGCGGCCTGCGCCCCGGTGACGCCAGGGGTGGTCGGCAGCCCGAGCGTGGCCACCCCGGAGCCGGCCTCGGCGAGCAGCGCGTCCACGTGCCCGTGATAGCAGCCGGCGAACTTGACGATCGCGGTGCGCCCGGTGAACCCGCGGGCCAGCCGGATCGCGCTCATCGTGGCCTCGGTGCCGGAGTTGACCAGCCGGACCTGCTCAACCGGGGCGACCCGGTCGATGATCTCCTCGGCCAGCTCCACCTCGCCCTCGGTCGGCGTGCCGAACGACAGCCCGCTGCCCGCGGCCGCCCGCACCGCCGCCACCACGTCCGGGTGGGCGTGCCCGAGGATCATCGGACCCCACGAGCTGACCAGGTCCACGTACCGGTTGCCGTCGGCGTCCCACAGGTACGGACCCTCGCCGCGGACCATGAACCGGGGCGTGCCGCCCACCGCCTGGAACGCCCGCACCGGTGAGTTGACCCCGCCCGGCGTCGCCGCACGGGCCCGGTCGAACAGCTTGGCCGAAGCCTCTACGTGAGTCACGCCCCCAGTCTGGCACTGGTCCGCCGCTCCGGAACCAACCGCTGTCGTCGCGTCCCGGCCACCGGTGCGGAGATCCGGTTGACTGTGGCCGGGTGCCGTCGCGGTCCTCCGAGGTTCCGTCGGTCGGGCCGAGACTCACCCGACGATCCATGAAACGGGCCCTACTACATCACCGTCCCGACGCGGCCGAGCCAGCGTTCCCGCCAGGCCAGCCGCAGCAGGATCGAGCGCTGCGGCACGTGGTCGCGCACGAGGGTGGCCATCACCTCGCGCTGCGCCCACCCGCACAGCTCGCTCAGCTTCCCGGGGATGCTGGTGCGCGCGATGCTCGGCACCAGCGACACGACGATCTTCGCTCGGCCCTTGACCCGGCCGTCGGGCGTCACCCGCACCCGGTAGTAGTCGATCCGGCCGCCGGTCACCCGGTCGTCGGCCGCGCACAGCTGGGCCAGCGCGAGCTGGGCGACGTCCGGCGGCCGGGCCGCGGCGTCGGGCTCGAGCGGGATCGCCCAGGACAGCCACACCGGGTACTCGTCCGCGCCGGCGATCCGCGGCGCCACCGGCCCGGTGCTCAGCACCTGGTAGTCGGTGGCGGCCGTGCGGCCGATCGGGACCGGCTTGCTCGCCTCCTGGCGGCGGGTGAGCCCGCAGTCGCGGGCAAGCTGCCCGAGGCCGGCCTCGATCGGAAGGCAGGTGCCCGCCGTCGGGGTGTCCTTCATTCGCGCCGGTGCGATGGGGACCATCACGTTGAGGAACGCCATCTCCTGCAGCGACGCCTCGGACACCGCGAGGATGCCCATGTTGCGGGCCACGAAGTCGGCGGTGATGGCGGCCGACGAGCCGACCCTTGCCGGCCCGACGAACGTGACGAGCTGCACCGCCTCCGGCACCCCCGGCGGCGCCCAGTCGAACAGCTCCTCCTTGCGCCGCTTGTACTTGTCGAAGTCCGGGGAGATCACCGACCACCACTCGCCGCGGACCCGGCCGAACCTCCGGTCCGCCGCCTGCAGGCCGAGCCCGTACTCGTGCGCGAGGTCGGCGATCCGGCTCAGCAAGGCGATCCGCTTGCGCGGGTCGCTGCTGTCCAGCCCGACCAGCATGCGCAGCGCCATCCCGCTGGCCACCCGCGGCAGCTCGCCGGAGCCGTCGCCGCGGAACTTCGGCGACGGGTCGCGGAACGGGGCCACCGGGGACTGCAGGAACAGCACCGGCACGCCCTCGTCGTCGGCGGACCCGGCCACCGCGGCCGAGGTCATCCCGTGGTAGACCCGCGCGATCATCAGCGAGTCGGCGAAGTCCGGCCGCCACGGGTCGTGCCCGAGCGTGACCAGGATCTCGCTGCTGTGCGCCGGGTCGTACAGGAAGTTCGGGTTGATCACCATGCTGCCGCGGTAGAGGTGGTACGACAGCCCGCGCTCGTCGACCTGCGGGCTGACCGCGATGCGGCTGATCGACACCCCCTCCACCGGCTTGCTCGGCGTCTGCGGCGCCCAGGTGTGCACCTGGAACCCCGCGTCCGCCGGGTGGAACGCCAGCGTCTCGGTGGCCACGTGGTCGTGCTCCGACGGCGGGGCGATGTCCGTCGGCGGCGCCAGCGGCGTGGCCTCCGGCCCGGCTCCGAAGTGCGTCACGTTGAACAGCACGGTCGGGCTGCCGGCGCTCGCCGCCCGCGCCGCGACCGAGGCGAGGGCGGGATGCTGACGTGTCGTGCTAAGCATGGTCACCCGATCCGATCGTGGAGAAGTTGGCCGCGCACCGGGCGCGCCTGCGGGGGGCGCGCCGGATCTCGGCGATCAGCCAGTTGGGACTCACCTGGTTCACCGGGACGCGGCTGCGCCGCTTGATCGCCTTGGCCAGGCCGTCGATCCCGACCAGCACGGCCAGCAGGAGCAGGGCCAGGATCGCGATCACGAACGGTCCGGCCAGCCGGTCGTTGCGCACGGACGCGACGGTCAGCGCGAGCGCCCCGGCGATGATCACCGAGGTGTAGGCCACGTAGCGCGGGAAGATCCGCAGGCGGCCGAGCACGGTCTTCCCGGACGGAATGTCCAATCTGGACAGCAGAAGGCCGGGCACGAGCAACAGCATGGTCACGATCGCGTCGGCCGTGCCGAGTGGACCACGGCCTTCGCCGTCCGGCGCCAGCGTGTCGCCCACCTGGCCCAGCAGCGGGATGTCGTCGAACAGCTGCGGGTGCAGCACCACCGCGAACCCGACCACCAGCACCAGCACCGCAAGCAGCAGCTTGGACACGCTCGACGCCAGCGACGGCGGATCGTCCACCAGTGCCATGTAGACGGTCGCGGAGACCGGCTCCACCGACTGCGGATCCGTGCCGAACGGCCGGCGCTGCCAGTGCGCGTGGCCGGCGTTCTCCCTGGGGTCGTTGTCCACGTAGATGTCCATGTCCAGCTGCGCGTCGGACAGCGCGTCCGCCCAGCGCTGCAGGTCGGCCGGTCCGATCAGGCCGTCGGCGAGCTTGCGCAGGTTGTCGGTCTCGTACTGGTGGGACAGGTGCCCGAGCCCGGTGACGATCCGCTGCCGCGGCACCAGGCTCCGCGCCGCCGACACCGGGCCGGGATTCGTTGCCCTGGCGGGAAAGCGCGGCCGCCGGCGGGAGAACGTCGAGTAGATGTCCTCGATGTAGGACATGAACGACTCGAGGTCGCGGTACCGGCGGCGGCCGAACTCGGCCAGCCGCGACACGATGCCCTGCAGCTCAAGCTCGAGCAGCTTGGGCGACACGGCCTTGAGCCGGTCGTAGCTCTCGGCCACCGCCCGCATGTCGTTGATCAGCGAGCGCAGCGCGGGCGCGTCCACGTCGCTGGTCAGGAAGAACCGGCGGACCTGGATCTCCTGCGGCACCTCGAGTGTGACGTGGTAGGAGTTCACCGCGCGCGGGATGACCGTGGAGTACCGGACGGTGAACTCATGCTGGAACGCCGCCCACGGCGCGATCGTGGCGCGCCCGCGCCGGCCGCCGGACCGGGCCGGCAGCACCGGCCCGTCGTAGCGCAGGAACGCCTGCGACGAGCCGGTCGGGATCTGCACCACGAGCAGGTACTCCGACGCCGCGATGTCCAAGAGTCTCAAGAATGGGCTGTCCTCGGCGAAAAGCTGCACGATCGCGCGCGCCGCCTTGTCCCGGATGCTGTCCGAGTCGGTCTTGCGGTGCCGCTCGGAGCGCGCCGGCACCGGGCCCCGGCGCCGGCCGCCGGTGTCGATCATGTGCGCGATCGTCGCCTCGATCAGCCAGCGGGACCGGTTGAGCCCGTGCCGGATGTCGTGCAGCAGCTCGGTGCCGATCTCCGTGCGCGGGTCGGAGTAGAGGAACATCCGGAACGCCTTGCTCATCCCGTGGATCAGCGCCTGCGCGGTCTCCACCTGGGTCATGCGCGGCACCACCTCCCCGGCGGCGTCGCGCACCACGACCGGCGCCATGTCCGTCCGGGACTGCCGGGCCACCGGCACCCACACCGCGGCCGGCATCGAGTCCTGGCTGGCCCGGTCCGACCGCAGGGCGGTCATCTGCTCCGGGGTGAGCACGTTCATGTTGACGTCGACGCTGACCGACCGGGCCATGTGGGTGGAGTCGGCCAGCGTCAACGCCTCGGACATCCGGTCGATGTGCTCCAGCCGCAGCGCCAGCGCGAGCAGGTTCAGCCCGAGCGCCTCCTGGTGGCTGTCGTGCGGCGGCGGCGCGGTGGGGATCGGGGTCTGCCGCAGGGCGGTGAGGAAGGCCGCTAATCGATCATGCCCGGCCAGGTGGGACCGGTTCCTGGTCGGCAGTGAGCCGTTCAACACCATGCGCGCGAATCTCCTCGGCCAACCGTAACGCCGGCATCACAATGTGTCAGCGTTGCCGCTACCACCGTTATCGGAGATCAACGCCAAACGCAACGCATTACCGCGCAGTCTGCCACCCGGATACCCGCCGCATGATCATGATGATCAGCCCGGCCGCCCGATCATCAACCCGGAGCCGATGGTCTCGACGATGGCGGCCGAGCGCAGCGAGTCGACGGTGATCGGGTCGCGGTACATCCGGACCAGGATCCGGTCGACGAACCACGCCGCGAGCCAGAGCGCCCACCACCAACCCAGCAGCCGGGATCCGGGCACCGAGCGCAGGTCGTCAAGATCGCGTGGGGTTTCCGGCCGGCTGGCCCGGTAGATGTCATCGACGATCATGAACGGGAACCAGAGGTTCACGATCGGACAGATCCACGAGCCGACGACCCATCCGCGGCTGCGGCGGTGCCGGGCCTGACACAGGGTCTCGGCGTTGCGGCGGGTCCGCCACAGCCAGACCAGGAAGGCGCCGGCGGCTACCAGGAACACGGCCACATCCGCCCAGGCGACCACGGAGGTGAGCCGGTCGGCGTCGTCGAGCTCCCGGTCGGTGACCGCCGGATCTCCGGCGACGTAGTCGCTCGCGACCCGCTAGCCGTTCCAGGACGTCCAGGTGGACACCGCGTCGAGTACGGTGGCGAGGCCGATCAGAACTCCGGCGGCGATACCCAGCCCGCCAACGGGTGGAAGATGCCTGCGTGACTCGGACCAGTTGTCGGTGAACTGTTGCTCGGTCATGGTCGTGTCCCCTCAGTAGCACCGGCCGAACCGCGGTGGACCTCTGCGTCGCTCGACCGGCGCGCGGCGTTTCCACCGCAGGTGAGCGGGTTAGACTGCGGGTGGCGGGGTTCGTGAACGTTTTCACAAAGGTGGCCACATGACGACGTCGATCAGCCGGCGGAAGGCGGGGGAGGACGCCGAGGTCATCGTGGTGGGCGCGGGCCCGGCCGGGTCGACCGCGGCGACGTACCTCGCCAGGGCCGGGCTCGACGTGCTCGTGCTTGAGAAGAGCCGGTTCCCGCGGGAGAAGGTGTGCGGCGATGGGCTCACCCCGCGCGGCGTGAAGCAGCTGATCGATCTCGGCGTCGACACCCGCGAGGAGGCCGGCTGGCTGCACAACCGCGGCCTTCGGGTGATCGGCGGCGGGGTCCGGCTCGAGCTCGACTGGCCCGACCTGGCCACGTTCCCGCCCTACGGCGTGGTGCGCCCCCGGCTGGACTTCGACGAGCTGCTCGCCCGCACCGCGCAGCGGGCCGGGGCCAGGGTGCTTGAGCAGACCACCGTCACCGGCGCCGTCACCGACGAGCGCAGCGGCCGGGTCGTCGGCGTGTCGGCCAAGGCCGGCCCGGACCGGGTCCCGGTCACCTACCGCGCGCCGATCGTGCTGGCCTGCGACGGGGTGTCCGCCCGGCTCGCGCTGTCGGTCGGCATCGACAAGAACGACGCGCGGCCGATGGGCGTGGCCGTGCGCCGGTACTACGCCAGCCCGCGCAGCAAGGACGACTACCTCGAGTCGCATTTGGAGCTGTGGGACCGTTCCGACCCGGCGGAGCCCAAGCTGCTGCCCGGCTACGGTTGGATCTTCGGTATGGGCGACGGCACGGTGAACGTCGGCCTCGGCATCCTGTCCACGTCGAAAGCCTTCGGCAGCACGGATTACCGTGCGCTCCTGCGGTCCTGGTTGGACGGTACGCCGGAGGAGTGGGGCCTGCGCGAGCACAACGCCGCCGGCAAGGTCGGCGGCGCCGCGCTGCCCATGGGCTTCAACCGCACCCCGCACTACTCGCCCGGCCTGCTGCTCGTCGGCGACGCCGGCGGCATGGTCAACCCGTTCAACGGCGAGGGAATCGGCTACGCCATGGAGTCCGCCAAGCTCGCCGCCGAATGCGTCGTCCAGGCCCTCGCCCGCCGCGAAGGCCCCGCCCGCGAGCGCGCCCTCGCCGGCTACCCGTTGGCGCTCAAGCAATCCCTCGGCAGCTACTACCGCCTCGGCAACCTCTTCAGCCGCCTCATCGGCAACCCCCGGGTGATGCGCGTCGCCACCCGCTACGGCCTCCCCCACACCACCCTCATGAAGCTCGTCCTCAAACTCCTCGCCGGCCTTTACGACCCCCGCGACGGCGACACCTTCGACCGCATGATCACCGCCGCCACCCGGATAGCGCCCAGCGTCTGATTCTTCGACCTCTACTCGGTTGCCTTGGGATGGCCGACGCCGGCGAGTGTGATCCAGACGGTGTGTCGATCGGGGTCGAGCAGATACCAAATGCGGCCACCGCTGGTCACCTCGAGCTGCCACTGCGGAAATTCCCGACCACCATATGTTCGTACCGCTGGCGGCCCCTTGAGCCGATGGTGCCGAGACGTTGGTTTGCCGGGTCCCGGTCCCGGATCTGTTCGCAGGACGTCCCACGCCCGGCGTGTGTTTCCGGGTGCCGCCGCTACGAGTTCCTCCCATCCCTTGGCGGCCTCGTTGGTAGCGAAACGGATGTTCCACTCGCCACCGACCGGGGGTGGGGCAACCCGGTCGCCCTTCTTGGGACTCACGCTGGCGGCTCCGGCACCGGACCAAAGTCCTCACCGTCCCGGCGCAGGAGAACGGCCAGCACCTCGGGATCGGCATAAACCTCGGCGGTGTGTCGCCATTCGGTAATCACCTGCGCCAAGGGAGCCGGATTGTCCAAAGACTCCGCCGCTTTCAGCGTGCCTACCAGGTCGATCACAAACTCCTGTACGACCTCCTTGGGCAGGAATCTCACCCACGGAAAGGCCACCGGCAGGATTTCAGTCACCAGGGTTACGACCTGCGGCTGCTCCATCAACGCCAGAAAGAGCTTCGTAGTTGCCGACATGGCCTCATTGACCTGGGCGGCTCGGCTGGCGGTGGTAAGGACCAGATCCTCCTCGTCACCACGACGATGGATGCGAAGCGACCGGGTCGGCGAGCGCTGCAGCTTGCGCACGGTCTCGACCGGCTTGTTCGACAGGTCGGAGAAGTTGACCTCTGGAGGTGCGGCACCCATACTTTCAAGGTACTTGCAAACTCCGTCGGCGGCAAGCTAGCTCAGCCGTTCGAGGACCATCGCCATGCCCTGGCCGCCGCCGACGCACATGGTTTCCAGGCCGAACTGCTTGTCGTGCCACTGCAGGGAGTTGATGAGGGTGGTGGTGATCCGGGCGCCGGTCATGCCGAAGGGGTGGCCGACGGCGATAGCGCCGCCGTTGACGTTCAACCGGTCGAGGTCGATGCCGAGGT
Organism: Actinophytocola sp.; assembly: GCF_035942955.1. Lineage (GTDB taxonomy): Bacteria > Actinomycetota > Actinomycetes > Mycobacteriales > Pseudonocardiaceae > DASYTH01. The sequence continues at coordinate 16,935 of NZ_DASZCQ010000031.1, forward strand.
CCCGGTAGGAGGGGATGACCTGCGCGGCGAACGCCTCGTTGATCTCGACGAGGTCCATGTCGGAGATGGACATCCCGGCCAGCGCCAGCGCCCGGCGGGAGGCCTCGACCGGGCCGAGCCCCATGATCTCCGGGGACAGGGCGGAGACCCCGGTGGACACGATCCGGGCCAGCGGAGTGATCCCCAGCGAAGCCGCCTTGGTGTCGCTCATGACGATCACCGCGGCGGCGCCGTCGTTGAGCGGGCAGCAGTTGCCGGCGGTGACGCGGCCGTCGGGCCGGAAGACGGGCTTGAGCTCCGAGGTCTTCTCGTAGGTGACGCCCGGCCGCGGCCCGTCGTCGGTGTCGACGATGCGGCCGTCGGGCAGCTCGACCGGGGTGATCTCGCGCGCCCAGAACCCGTCCTTGATCGCCTGCTCGGCCAGGTTCTGCGAGCGCACGCCGAAGTGGTCCATGTCCTCGCGGGTCACGCCCTTGGTCAGCGCCAGGTTCTCGGCGGTCTGGCCCATCGCGATGTAGATGTCCGGCACCGACCCGTCGGCGCGCGGGTCGTGCCACTCGTCGGCGCCCTGCTCGGCCCGCGCGGCGGTGCGCGCGACGGCGTCGGCGAACTTCGGGTTGTGCGTGTCCGGCCAGGAGTCCGAGCTGCCCTTGACGTAGCGCGACACGGTCTCGACGCCGGCGCTGATGAACACGTCGCCCTCGCCGGCCTTGATCGCGTGGAACGCCATGCGGGTGGTCTGCAGGCTCGACGAGCAGTACCGGGTGATCGTGCAGCCGGGCAGGTGGTCGTAGCCCAGCATCACCGCGACCACGCGGCCCATGTTGAACCCCGACTCGCCGCCGGGCAGCCCGCAGCCGAGCATCAGGTCGTCGATGTCCGCCGGGTCGAGCTGCGGCACCTTGTCCAGCGCGGCCCGCACGATCTGCGCGGCGAGGTCGTCTGGTCGCATCTCGACGAGGGAGCCCTTGGCGGCGCGCCCGATCGGGGACCGGGCGGCGGAGACGATGACGGCCTCGGGCATGGCGAACTCCTTCGGTTGCCGGTGACAACCCGAGGTTAACGCTCAATAGCGGGCGGCACTAAGCCGCGACCGGCATGCGCTTCGTCACGCGGGTGGCCGCCTGGCACAGCGAGTGCAGCAGGACGTTGGCGGCGAACTCGTAGCCCGCCCCGTTCGGGTGGAAGCGGTCCGGGCTGAACAGCTCGTCCGGCCGGGCCTGGAACTCCGGGGACACCAGGTCGGCCAGGGACACCGTGGTGACGCCGATCAGGTCCATCGCCCGGCGCTGCGCCCTGGCAAGGGCCAGGCTGAACCGCCGGGTCAGCTCGCGCAGCGGCTGCGGGATGGGCTGGACGGCGCCGAGGTCCGGGCAGGTGGCCATGACGACCGTCGTGCCGGCCGCCACCAGCCGGCCGACGTCGTGCGCGAGCACCACCGCCGACGTGGCGATGCGGGACCTGGCCGTGACGTCGTTCCCGCCGATGATCACCAGGGCGAGGTCGGGCGGGTTGATCAGGGCCCGGTCCACCTGGGCGGCCAGGTCGTGCGTCCGTGATCCGCTGATCGCGTGCGTGACCAGCCGGACCGGCCGGCCCGCCTCCTCGGCGAGGCCCTTGGCCAGCAGGACTCCGGGCAGCCGGTCACAGCACTCGGCGCCGACGCCCGCGGCGAGCGAGTCGCCGAGCATCGCGAACGTCAGCGCGGCGCGGTCCGACGTGAGGAACGGGCCGGCGCCATCCGGCAGGTAGACGCCGTCGGCGTTGAGCGGAAGGTGGCTGTGCCCGGTGATGATCGAATGAGCGCGCCGGCCCTGGCCGTTGAGCAGGCCGTAGGCGGCACCCGACAACCCGCCGATCGAACCGGCGGCGAAAGCTATGGTCCGAACGATCCTCGCCCCCGCCATCGCCGTCCTCCCTCCGTACGCCCGAGTGCTGCTAGGACGATTGGCGCAGTCCTGCGTTGCCTGGAACATCGTCGAGCGGTGCCCATTTGCAAGGTGTAGGAAATTGTCAGTTCGGTAACTGACGTATGGCTTGACCGGCGCTCAAGCCGGATGGGCAGGTGGCCCGACGTATGATATTGGCGCAGGTAGCGGCTCTGGCTGGGGTATAGAGAAACGCTAGATAGGGTGGCGACGGTTGCGTCGTGCGGCCGCGACGCCGCCGGGCAATGCCCCGATGACCGCCCTTGAAGGAGAGCTGCGGTGGAGTACGTCGAGCACGTGATGGATCTGGTCGGCAACACCCCGCTGGTGCGGTTGGGCACGTTGACCAGAGGCCTGCAGCCCCTGGTGCTCGCCAAGGTCGAGTACTTCAACCCCGGCGGAAGCGTCAAGGACCGCATCGCGCTGCGCATGGTGGAGGCCGCGGAGCGGTCCGGCGAGCTGCGGCCCGGCGGCACGATCGTCGAGCCCACGTCCGGCAACACCGGGGTCGGCCTCGCGCTCGTCGCGCAGCGCAAGGGATATCGCTGCGTGTTCGTCTGCCCGGACAAGGTCAGCGAGGACAAGCGCAACGCGCTCAAGGCCTACGGCGCGGAGGTCGTGGTGTGCCCGACCGCGGTCGCGCCGGAGCACCCGGACTCCTACTACAACGTGTCCGACCGGCTGGTGAAGGAGATCGAGGGCGCCTGGAAGCCGGACCAGTACTCCAACCCGGAGAACCCGGCCAGCCACTACCACTCCACCGGCCCGGAGCTGTGGCGCCAGACCGACGGCCGGATCACGCACTTCGTGGCCGGCGTGGGCACCGGCGGCACGATCTCGGGCACCGGGCGCTACCTCAAGGAGGTGTCCGGCGGCCGCGTCCGCATCGTCGGCGCCGACCCGGAGGGCTCGGTGTACTCCGGCGGCACCGGCCGGCCCTACCTCGTGGAGGGCGTCGGCGAGGACTTCTGGCCGCAGACCTACGACCGGACCGTCGCCGACGAGATCATCGCGATCTCCGACGCCGACTCGTTCACCGTCACCCGGCGGCTGGCCCGCGAGGAGGGCCTGCTGGTCGGCGGTTCCTGCGGCATGGCGGCGGCGGCCGCGCTGCGCCTTGCCGAGCGGTGCGGCCCGGACGACGTGATCGTCGTGCTGCTGCCGGACAGCGGGCGGGGCTACCTGTCCAAGGTGTTCAACGACCAGTGGATGGCGTCCTACGGGTTCCTGCCGCCCGGCCACTCCGGCGCGACCGTCGGTGACGTGCTGCGCCGCAAGACCGGCACGATGCCCCAGCTGGTGCACGCGCACCCGTCGGAGACCGTGGCCGACGCGGTGGGCGTGCTGCGCGAGTTCGGGGTGAGCCAGATGCCGGTGGTGCTGGCCGAGCCGCCGGTGATGGCGGCCGAGGTGGTCGGCGCGGTCAACGAGCGGGACCTGCTGGACGCGCTGTTCACCGGCAAGGCCGCGCTGGCCGACCGGTTGGACAAGCACATGTCGCCGCCGCTGCCCACGATCGGAGCCGGGGAGCAGATCAGCGTGGCGATGTCGGCGCTGTCCGGGGCGGACGGCGCGATGGTGCTGGTCGACGGCAAGCCGGCCGGCGTGGTGACCCGCCAGGATCTCCTCGGGTTCCTCGCCGGTCGGTAGTTCCCTGCTCAAGTGCGGGGCCTTCCCGGCGCAACCCCGGCCCATCCGCTAGCGTTGGCGCGACGCAGACATTTCCCAGGTGAAGGGGTTGTACCTGATGAGTGCGCCGCAGCCGCCAAACCAGCCGTGGCAGGGCGGCCAGCCGCAGCAATGGCAAGGTGAGCCGAACCAGGAGCAGCAGCCCGGGCAGCACGGCCAGCAGCAGCCGCCCGAGCAGAATCCCGCGCTGAACGCACCGGGACCGACCCAGGTGCTCGGCGGGCCCGGGCAGCCTCCCGGGACGCCCCCGGGCGGCCAGCAGGTGGGGGCGGACGGCGTCGAACGGACCCAGGTCGTCCGGCCCGATCAGCAGGGTCAGGGCGACGCGACCCAGATGGTCCCCCCGGGCACGCTGCCGCCGCAGCAGCCGCCGTACGCCCCGCCACCCAGCGCGAGCGACCACTCGCAGTCGCCCCCCGGTGGCTTCCCCGGCCAGCAGCCGCCTCCGCCCGGCTACGGCCCGCCGGCCGGTGGCTTCGGGCAGCAGCCAGGCGGCTTCGGCCACCAGCCCCCGCCGCCCCCGGGCTACGGCCCGCCGCCCGGCGGCTTCGCCCAGCAGCCCGGCCTCGGCCAGGGCCCCACGTTCGGCGGCCAGGGCCAGAACACCCAGCTGATCGCCTGGGGCATCGCCGGCCTCGTCGCCCTTCTCGGCCTCCTCGCCGCGATCATGGCGCTGACCGACTTCGGCGACGTCAGCGACATCTCCGACGCCCTCAGCGGGCTGTCCGACGAGCAGATCAGTCAGGCCGAGCGGCTGTCCGGGGAGACGGCGCCGTCACCCGGCCTGCTACGGATCAGCTCGATTCTTGTTCTGGTCGGCGGGCTCGGCGCCATCGGCGGTGGCATCCTGATCTTCCTGAAGCACAAGCTCGCCGGCATCGTGACCGCCGCGGCCGGCGGCGTGCTGCTGGTCTTCGCGATCCTCGGGTTCGTCGGGACGGGCGGGGCAACCAACATCGACTTCCCGGTCATGGCCCTGATCGCCGGCATCCTCGTCGGCGCCGCCGGAGCGCTCGCGTTCTTCCCGCAGACCAAGAAGTTCCTCGGTGGCGAGTCGGTGCTCGCCGGTCCGGGCGGCCCCGGCGGTCCCGGTGGATTCGGGCCGCGGCCCGGTGGCGGTTTCGGTCCGCCCCAGCCGGGATACGGTCAGCCGCCGCCCCCGTGGCCCCCGCACCAGAACCTCGGTCAACCGCCGCAGGGTCCCGGCCAGCCGCCGCAACAGCCCGGTGGCTACGGCCAGCCGCCGCAGCAGCAGTGGTAGTGCTCCCCTGATCGACAGCTGGGCCCCGGCCACCCGGCCGGGGCCCGGCTCTTGTTTGTCCAAACCGCCCGCACCCCGGACCGCGGGCTGGTTAGATCAGCGCCCTGACAGGACACCCACAAGTCCATATAGGGGGGTACATGTCGTACCAACACGGTTACCAGCAGCAACCGCAGGGCGCCTATCCCGGGGGCCCCGCTGGATACTCCGAACCCGAGCGCCGCACCAACCCCACGGTGGCGATCATCGCGGCCGTGCTCGGGCTCGCCGCCGCGGCCGGCCTCGTCGTCGCGGCAGTCAAGAACCTCGAGATCGTCCCGGACGGGCTCGGCTTCGGCGACTGGCCGGGGGAGTTCAAGACCCTCGTCATCGTCCGCTTCGCCGCCGCCGCGGTCCTGCTGATCGGCGCCGTGATCGTGTTCGCCCGCAAGCTGGCCGGCGCCATCGTGCTCGTCCTCGGTGGACTGGCGGGCATCGCGGGCATCCTGCTCTTCCCGGTCCTGCTCGATCTGAAGATCGGCGACTTTCTCGAGGCCGTGTTCCAGTTCGACGGCGCCGAGGCGACGTTCAGCGCGATCACCTTGATCGCCTCGCCGCTCGCGCTGATCCTGGCGATTCTCCCGCCCACGCTGAGCTACCTGAAGGGCTCCACGGCGACCCGGCACGACGGCTTCGCTCAGCAGCCCGGCCCTGGATGGTAGATCCATCCCACCATGTGGTCACCTAGAGCCTCACCCCTAAGCTTGGTACATGGGTGATGACACCGTTCGGTGGGGCTTCGAGACGAGGGCCATTCACGCGGGGCAGCAACCCGATCCCCGCACCGGCTCGGTCATCGTGCCGATCTACGCCACGTCCACGTTCAAGCAGGACGGTGTCGGCGGGGTGCGCGACGGCGGCTACGAGTACTCGCGCACCGCGAACCCCACCCGCACCGCGCTCGAGGATCAGCTGGCCGCATTGGAGGGCGGCCGGCACGGACTGGTCTTCGCGTCCGGCATGGCCGCGTCGGACATCGCCCTACGCTCCATCACCAAGCCCGGCGACCACGTCATCCTCGGCAACGACGCCTACGGCGGCACATTCCGCTTGCTGGACAAGGTGCTCACCCTCTGGGGCGTCCAGTACACCTCGGTCAATCTGTCCGATGTAGACGCCGTACGCGCCGCCGTCGAGCCCAACACCAAACTCATCTGGTGCGAATCCCCCACCAACCCACTCCTCGGCATCGCCGACCTCGCCGCGCTCGCCTCGGTCGCCGCCGACGCCGGCGCCCGCCTCGTCGTCGACAACACCTTCGCCACCCCCTACCTCCAGTCCCCCCTAGGCCTCGGCGCCGACGTCGTCCTCCACTCCACCACCAAGTACCTAGGTGGACACTCCGATGTGGTCGGCGGCGCCCTGATCACGTCCGACGACGAGCTCTACGAGAAGTTCTTCTTCCTCCGCAACGCCGTCGGCGCCGTCCCCAGCCCCTTCGACAGCTGGCTCGTCCTCCGCGGCGCCAAAACCCTTGCCCTGCGCATGGAACGCCACAGCGACAACGCCGAACGCATCGTCGAAGCCCTCGTCGGCCACCCCAAGGTCCTGAAGGTCTACTACCCCGGCCTCCCCGACCACCCCGGCCACGAGATCGCCGCCAAACAAATGCGCCGCTTCGGCGGCATGGTCTCCGTCGCCGTCGCCGGCGGCGAACAAGTCGCGCTCGACATCTGCTCCCGCACCAAACTCTTCATCCTCGGCGAATCCCTCGGGGGCGTCGAATCCCTCATCGAACACCCCGGCCGCATGACCCACGCCAGCACCACCGGCTCCCCCCTCCAAATCGACGGCAACGTCCTCCGCCTGTCGGTGGGCATCGAAGACGCCACGGACCTGGTGGCAGACCTGCTCCAGGCGATGGAGTAGGGAGGCGGGTCCGGGGCGGACCAGGGCCGGGGTGGGGCCCGGGGGCGGGGGCGCCGCGCTTTGGCTACGTGGCTGGGTTGCGTTGGCGGGCGCCGGTCGGCGGGGTGGTTGCGGAGCGCGGCGCTTTGGCTAGGTGGCTGAGTTGCGTTGGCGGGCACCGGTTCCAGCTCGGTTGGGTTCATGCCCCTCGCCCACGCGAAACCGGCAGCCGCCAACGCCACTCAGCTACCTAGCCAACGCACGGCGCCCAACCACCCCGCCAACCGGCAGCCGCCAACGCCACCCAGCCACCTAGCCAAACCATCGCGCCCCCACCCCCTGGGCCCCACCCCGGCCCCGACCCCTGGAACCTATCCGCTGAGCGACGCCGGTTCCGCCGGCTTCTGGTCCGTCTTGTGCTCCACCGGTGCGCTTGGCAGCTCGCCAGGGTCCAGGCAGCTGCCGACTAGTTCGACCGTGCCGTTGTGTTCTACGTAGTGGCCGGGTTCGGCGCAGCCGGCTTGGCTGACGCTGAACACGGCGATGCCGGCGAGGGCCATTGCGGCGGCGGTGGCGCCGGCGAGCGGAAGCACACCTGCGACGCGTCTGCCGACAGCCATGTCCGGTCTCCCACCTGGTGAAGCCTGTGTGTTGTCGAGCGTACCCGGAGGGGAGGGGTGCGCGGGGCTGCTGGTTGATACGCCGGGTGGGGGCGGGGGGTTCAGAGGTTGCCGCGACGTTCTTGTTCGCGCTCGATGGCTTCGAAGAGGGCTTTGAAGTTGCCCTTGCCGAAGCCGAGGGAGCCGTGGCGCTCGATGAGCTCGTAGAACACGGTGGGGCGGTCGCCGATCGGTTTGGTGAAGATCTGCAGGAGGTAGCCGTCTTCGTCGCGGTCGACGAGGATGCCGTGCTCCTTGAGGACCTCGATGGGTACCCGGACTTGACCGATTCGGGCGCGCAGGTCGGGGTCGTCGTAGTAGGAGTCGGGGGTGTCGAGGAACTCGACGCCGGCGTCCCGCATGGCGCGCACGGAGGCCACGATGTCGTTGGTGGCCAGGGCGATGTGCTGGCAGCCGGGACCGCCGTAGAACTCCAGGTACTCGTCGATCTGGGATTTGCGCCTGGCCACGGCGGGCTCGTTGAGCGGGAACTTGACCCGGTGGTTGCCGTTGGAGACGACCTTGCTCATCAGCGCGGAGTACTCGGTGGCGATGTCGTCGCCGACGAACTCGGCCATGTTCACGAAGCCCATGACGCGGTTGTAGAAGTCGACCCAGTGGTCCATCATGCCGAGCTCGACGTTGCCGACGCAGTGGTCGATCGCCTGGAACAGCCGTTTCGGCGCGTCCGGCGCGCGGCGCACGGTGCCCTGCGCTGCCTGGTAGCCGGGCAGGTACGGGCCGGTGTAGCGGGAGCGGTCGACGAGCGTGTGCCGGGTCTCGCCGTAGGTGGCGATCGCGGCCGTCCGCACGGTGCCGTGCTCGTCGGACACGTCGTGCGGCTCGGTGAGGACCCGGGCGCCCTGCGCCCTTGCGTGCGCGATGCACCGGTCCACGTCGGCGACCTCCAACGCGAGGTCGACGACGCCGTCGCCGTGCCGGGCGTGATGGCGCAGCAGCGGGCTGTCCGGGCGCACCCCGCCATTGATCACGAACCGGGCCGAGCCGGACGTCAGCACGAACGACTTGTGGTCGCGGTTGCCGGTCTCCGGGCCGGAGTACGCGACGAGCCGCATGCCGAACGCCCACTGGTAGAACAGCGCGGTCTGGGTGGCGTTGCCGGTGACGAACACGACCGCGTCCATCGCCTTGACCGGGAAGGGGTCGCGCGTCTCGTCGTAGTCCACGAGGCCGACGAGCTGGCGCAGCTGGTCGTAGCTGATGTCGTCCATGGCTTGGGTCATGGCAACCTCCCGTGGTACGTCTCCCTGGCCTCAGCATCCTGGGATAAGGCATTCTGGGCAACCGTCGGCGATTTCACCGGGCAAGATGACCAGTGAGATCCGGGATCGCATTCACAAAGTGAGCAGAGTGCTCAGGGGGCGGGAGATGGACCACGGTGAGGTGCTCGACGACCTGGACGCGCGGCTGCTGCTCCTGCTGACCGACCAGCCCAGGCTGGGCGTGCTGGAGTGCTCGCGGCAGCTCGGCGTGGCAAGGGGGACGGTGCAGGCGCGGCTGGACCGGCTGGAGCGCCGCGGCGTGCTGCGGGGCTTCCCGCCCGACCTCGATCTCGAGGCGATGGGCTACCCGCTGACCGGGTTCGCCGTGCTGGAGATCGCGCAGGGCCGCCGGATCGAGGTGGTGGAGCGGCTGGCCGCGATCGACGAGGTGTGCGAGGTGCACTCCACGACCGGCCGCGGGGATCTGCTGGTCCGGGTGGTGGCCCGGTCGAACACCGACCTGCAGCGGGTGATCGAGGAGGTGGTCGACGTGCCCTACGTCGAGCGCACGTCGACCTCGATCGCGTTGACCACGCCGATTCCGTTCAGGGTTCGTCAGCTGGTGGAACGCGCGAGAAGCGGTGTCTGAGCCACCTGAGGGACATTCACGTCAGGTCGCGACCACCGGCTTGGCCGGATGGTTGGGTCGCCGGTCACTCGGGCTGGGCAGCGCGCCGTGGGGCGTCGCTGGCTTCGGTCACTTCGGTAGCTGGTCGCGTCGCCGACCGCTCGGGCCGGCCGCCCGCTTACCCTCGCCGGGCCGGTGGTGTGAATCAGCCGACGTACGGAACGGCCTTGACCAGGGTGACCTTCTGCGTGGAGCCGTTGGGCAGCTCGTAGGAGCGGGTCTCGCCCTCCTTGGCGCCGAGCAGCGCCCGGCCGAGCGGCGAATCGGGCGAGTAGATCTCCAGCCCGCCCTCGGCGCCCTCTTCGCGGGTCGCCAGCAGGAACTTCTCGGTCTCGTCGTCACCCTCGTACCTGACGGTCAGCACCTTGCCGGGCTCGGCCAGCCCGTCGTTCGCCGGCGCCTCGCCGACCTTGGCGTTGCGCAGGAGCTCTTGCAGGTGACGGATCCGCGCCTCCTGGTGGGCCTGCTCCTCGCGAGCGGCGTGATAGCCACCGTTCTCCCGGAGGTCCCCCTCCTCGCGGCTCGCGTTGATCTTTGCGGCGATGGCCGGGCGATTCTCAATCAGCTCGTCGAGCTCCTGCTTGAGCCGGTTGTAGGCTTCCTGGGTCAACCAGGTCACGCCTGCGTCGCTCACCGTCACCATCTCCTCCTCAATACTGGCGCGCCCACGGCTGCGGGCCGGCAGTTTCCGGGCGTTAACAACGAGCACCCGGAACGGAAAAACACGGCCCGCGCGGGGCCGTGCCGGTGAGTAAGCATATCACGCAAAACGCTCCGGCCGTGCCCGATTTGTCCGGTTTGCAGAGAGTAGGCCCCGGTTCACTCCGATGGCGGCATCGTGGTGGACAGGTATGGCGGCACCTGATATGAGCAGCCGAACACGTCCGCCGTGACCGGTTCATTCGTGCTCCGGATGACGGTGCTGACCGAGGTCGGCGTTCCGCCTGGTGGGATCAGAACCTCCTTGCGGCCGCCTTCGGTTCCGTCCTGACCGCGCACCCGGACGATGCACACCGCGGCCCGATTCGGCTCGTCGCGCCGCACGGTGAAGGTCAGCCGCATCGCGTTGCCCGGAAGATCCTCGAACGCGGCCCGTTCGGTCTCGATCGGCGCGCCGCCGAGGTTCGTGTACGCCACGTATCCGAGCCCGGCCCCGGCCACCACCGCGATGGCGCCGACGATCCAGTACGTTCGGCGCGGGGTGGGTCTACCCCGCGAGCCGTAGCGGCCCTCGGGCAGCACGCGATCCGCAAGGGACATTCGACCTCCGCGGGGAACAATTGGCCCCACCTGAGTAGTTCGAGTTACCAGTATGGGGCTACCGGATCGAGAGGGTTCGCGGAGGTCATGGCCGAGCAGCTGCGTTTGATGGCGGTTCACGCCCACCCGGACGACGAGTCGAGCAAGGGTGCGGCGACGATGGCGCGATACGTCGCCGAAGGCCACCGGGTCATGGTGGTGACCTGCACCGGAGGCGAGCGCGGTGACGTCCTCAACCCGGCGATGGACCGGCCGGACGTGGTCGAGAACATGATCGAGTACCGGCGCCAGGAGATGGCGAGGGCGGCCGAGATCCTCGGCATCGAGCACCGGTGGCTGGGCTTCGTCGACTCCGGACTGCCCCAGGGCGACCCGCCGCCGCCGGTGCCGGAGGGCAGCTTCGCCGCGCTGCCGCTCGAGGAGACCGTGCCCCCGCTGGTCGCGATCATGCGTGAGTTCAAGCCGCACGTCGTGATCACCTACGACGAGAACGGCGGCTACCCGCATCCCGACCACATCCGCTGCCACGAGGTGTCGGTCGCCGCCTTCGACGCGGCCGGCGATCCCGAGCTGCACCCGGACGCCGGAGAGCCCTGGTCGCCGCTGAAGCTCTACTACTCGCACGGGTTCTCCCGCAAGCGGATGGTCGCGATGCACGAGGCGCTGCTGGCCAGGGGCCTTGAGTCGCCGTACACCGAGTGGCTGGAGAAGTGGACCGAGGAGCGCGGCGACAACAGCCACCGGATCACCACGCAGATCGAGTGCGCGGACTACTTCGAGGTCCGCGACGCCGCCCTGATGGCGCACGCCACCCAGATCGACCCGAACAGCCGCTGGTTCGCCGTTCCGCTGGAGGTGCAGCGCGAGGTGTGGCCGTACGAGGACTACGAGCTGGCCCGGTCCCTGGTAGACACCACCCTCCCGGAGGATGATCTGTTCGAGGGCATCCAGGAGAAGGTGACCACGTGACCTACGGCGTGCTGCCGGCCGCACCGAGCCATACCCTCGCGGTGGTGCAGGCCCAGCCGTCGCCGTCGCCGACACCCGGCGAGCCGAGGGGCGAGGACGTCGGCAAGTCCTCGCCCGTCGGCTTCCTCATCCTGATCCTGTTCTTCATCGCCGTGGCATTCTTGATCCGCTCGATGAACAAGCACCTCAAGCGCGTCCCGGCCACCTTCGACAAACCCGAGGACGCCGAGCCCGAGAAGCCTCGGGACGCCAACGGCCGCCCCGGCTGAGCCTCAGCTCCCACACGGGTTGCCCCGCAGCCCCGCCCTGGCCTCGCCGATGATCACGCCGCCGAGGACGGTGGTGAGCGCGAACGCTCGTTGGGTGATCGAGGTTGGGGTGGTCACGGTGGTGTTCAGCTCGAGTGAACCGATCACCAGCGGGATCCGCAGCGGTGCGGAGCCGACCGGGACCGCGACCCCGTTGATCTTCAGCGTGGCGATCGTCGAGCTGCCGGACAGCCGCGGCGCCAGCCCGGCAGGCCCGGCGACGCATTCGGCCGTGGCCGTCGAGCCGATCATGCCGATCTCGATGGTCAGGCCGAGGCTGGTGATCGTCACCGACGTCAGCCCGCTCCGCGCCGTGGCGTTGTCGCCGGCTGCCGGCGCTCCGGTCAGGTCGTCGGGCGTCTGCTCGGTCGCCGCGGTCAGCCCGGTGCCCCTGATGGCGAGCAGGCCCAGGTTCGCCCGGACCAGGGTCGCCGACCGCGCGTCGTCGCGGCACGGCAGGTTCGGCGGGTTGGCGGTCGAGTCGACCAGGTTGAGCGCGGTCGCGGTGCAGGTGAGCTGGCCGGCGCGAACCGGGTCGTCGTCGACGATCGTGCCGAGGCCCTGCCCGTCGGCGATCTCCGCGCCCGCGGCGTCGGACAGGATCACCGCGAACGTCTCGGTGGGCTCGTGGACCAGGTCGCCGACGACGTCAACGGTGACCGGTCGGCTGGTGACGCCGGCCGGGAAGCGCACCTCCCCGGTGGCGGCCAGGTAGTCGCCCGGCGCGATGGCGGTGCCGTCCGCGGTGGCGAACCGCACGCCGACCTCGCCGGTGCCCGGCCGGTCCAGCGTGACCGTGAACGTCGCCCGGGTGGTGCCGGTGTCGCCTTCGGTGACCGACACGTCGCCGATGCTGAGCCCGGGCAGCTCCGCGTCGTCGTCGACGATCGTGCCGACCCCCTGCCCGTCGGCGATCTCCGCGCCCGCGGCGTCGGACAGGGTGACGGTGAACGTCTCGTCGCCCTCCACCGCGGTGTCGCCGACCACCGGCACGGTCACCTGCCGGCTGAGCTGGCCCGCGGCGAACGTCTCGACTCCCGTACCTGCCGCGTAGTCGGCCGGCGCGGTCGCGGTGCCGTCCCCGGTCGCCCAGCGCACGCTCACCTCGCCGGCGGCCGGCGCCCGGCTCAGGCTGATCGTGAACGTCGCGGACATGGCTCCGCTGTCCCCTTCGGTCACCGTGGTGTCCCCTATGGACAGTTGCGGATCGGGGTCGCCGGGGTCGCCGTCGTCGAGGATCACGCCGACGCCCTGACCATCTGCGATCTCCGCGCCCACGGCGTTGGTCAGCCGCACGGTGAACGACTCGTCGCCCTCGGCCAGGGTGTCGCCCACGATCGGCACCACGACCGGCCGGCTGGTCTGGTCCGGCGCGAAGTCCAGCCGGCCGGCGACCGCGGTGTAGTCACCGGGTGCGGCCGCGGTGCCGTCCGCGGTCGCGTAGTCGACCGTGATCGGCCCGGTGGCGGCGCCGGCGCGGGTGACGGTGAACGTCGCCTCGGTGGTGCCGGAGTCGCCCTCGATCACCGAAACGTCCCCGATGGACAGTCGGGCGCCCGGCGCGCCGTCGTCGTCGACGATCAGGCCGACACCTTGCGCGTCGGCGGGTTCCGCGCCCACGACGTTGGTCAGCTGCACGGTGAACGACTCGTCGTCCTCGTCGGCGGTGTCACCGCGCACGTCCACCGTGACCTGCCTGGTGAGCTGGCCCGGCTCGAACCGCTCGTCCCCGCTGGCGGCGGTGAAGTCCTCCGGCGCGGTGGCGGTGCCGTTCGCGGTCGCCCAGTGCACGGTCACCGGCCCGGTCGACGCGCGATCCAGGCCGAGCGTGAACGTGGCCCGCGTGGTCCCCGCGTTCCCCTCGGTCACCGTGGTGTCGCTAATGGACAGTCTGGACGGGATCGGGTCGGTGTCGTCGTCGACGATCGTGCCCACCCCGGCGCCGTCGGCGATCGCCGCGCCCTGCGGCGCGGACAGCGTGACCGGGAACGACTCCACCGGCTCGGCGGCGAGGTCGCCGACGATCGGCACCGTGACCGGCTGGGTGGTGGTGCCGAACGGGAAGATCGCCTCGCCGCTGCCGGCCAGGAAGTCGTCCGGCGCGGTCGCGGTGCCGTCGGAGGTGGCCCAGCGGACCCGCACCTCGGTGGCGGCGGGCCGGTCCAGCGTGATGTTGAACGTCGCGGACGTGGTTCCGCTGTCCCCCTCGGTCACCGTCACATCCCCGATGGACACTCCGGGCACGTGCACGGTGGACTGCTGCACAAGGCCCTGGGAGACGCCGTTGACCAGGAAGTCGACCGTGCAGTGGTAGGTCCCGGCCGCAGCGTCCGGCCGCACCCGGAAGGTCTCGGTGAAGTTCGCGTCCGTTCCACTTCGGACGGTGCGGACGGTGGGGTCGAGGCTGACCTCGAGCGCGGAGTCGCAGGCGGTCACCCGCGGCGTGACGGTGACCTCCAGGATCTGGATGCCGGCCAGGATCGCGTCGGACACCTGCTCGGCGGCGGTGTCGGGCATCAGCCGTCCCCGGGTGGCGTTCGTGATCGAGCTGGCCTGCCCGAGCCGGTCGAGGCCGTCGCCGCTGGTGCCGACGATCGGCACGGCGATCACGTGCGCCCCCGCCCCCCGCAGCGCGTTGCTCGCGTCGGCAAGGGTGTGGCCGAGGCTGGGGTCGCGCGACGCGGCGTCGCCGAACCAGGCGATGATCCGGGTGCTGTCCGGCCGGAACGCGATCGCGTCGGTGGCGATCCGGTAGTGCGCGTTGATGAAGTCGGTCCACGGCGCCCCGCCGCCGCCGACGTCGAACAGCCACTGGTTGGTGCCGGCCTGCACGGCGTCGGCATCGTCGGTCAGCGGCGTGTTGACGGTGAACGCCTTGGGCCCGTCGAGCTGATCCTTGTAGGCGGTGACGGCGAACCGGGCGTCGGGTTGGGACTCCCGGATCCGGTCGATGATCGTCCGGGTGTTGTTGCGCACGTTGGCCAGCACCGGATCCATGCTGCCGGTGGTGTCGCCGAGGAACACGATGTCGGGCTTGGGTGCGACGGCCGGGGTGGTCACCCGCTTGGCCACCGTGGCGCTCTGGCCGGGGCCGAGGGTGAGCTCGACGGTGCCGGGATCGACCCCGCCGCCCGGCGCGGCCAGTGGCGCCGCCGCCGCCCCGAGGCCGGCCGTGGCCGCCACGACGACGGCCGCGGCGCCCAGCGCGCGGAGTCGGAACAGTCGGGATCTCGGCGCGTGAGCATTGGACAGCATGATTCCTCCCCGGTGGCAATCTCACCGAGGCTCGCCCGATCCGGTGAACCGGCACAATCACCCGCGCCGATCGGTGCTCCGGAGCAGTGGATCGCTGCCCAATGGTGCAGTCCCGGTAGGCCGAACGGCCGGCACGTTGTGGCACTCGGCGTACCGCGGTGGCGATCATGCCGGCCCGGACCGGGTTTGGCAGGCTTGGTGGCATGGCGAACCGACTGGCGGGCGCGACCAGCCCGTACCTGCTGCAGCACGCGGACAACCCGGTGGACTGGTGGCAGTGGGGCGACGAGGCGTTCGCCGAGGCCCGCCGCCGGGACGTGCCGGTGCTGCTGTCGGTCGGCTACGCGGCCTGCCACTGGTGCCACGTGATGGCGCACGAGTCGTTCGAGGACGCCGAGACCGCCGAGCTGATGAACTCCAGGTTCGTCAACGTCAAGGTGGACCGGGAGGAGCGCCCGGACGTCGACGCCGTCTACATGACCGCCACGCAGGCCATGACCGGCCACGGCGGCTGGCCGATGACCTGCTTCCTCACGCCCGAGGGGGAGCCGTTCCACTGCGGCACCTACTACCCGCCGGCGCCGCGGCCGGGCATGCCGTCCTTCCGGCAGCTGCTGACCGCGGTCCACGAGGCGTGGAGCTCGCGCGACAAGGAGGTGCGCGACGCGGGCGCCAGGGTCGTCGCCGAGCTGTCCAAGCAGACCGCGCCGCTCCAGGAGTCCACTGTGGACGCGGAGATCCTGGCCGGTGCGGCGGCGTCGCTGCTCGGTGACTACGACCGGCGCAACGGTGGATTCGGTGGTGCGCCGAAGTTCCCGCCGTCCATGGTGCTGGAGTTCCTGCTGCGCCACCATGAGCGCACCGGCTCGGTCGAGGCGCTGTCCATAGTGGAGCGCACGGCGACCAGGATGGCGGCCGGCGGGATCTACGACCAGCTCGCCGGCGGCTTCGCCCGGTACAGCGTGGACGCCCGCTGGGAGGTGCCGCACTTCGAGAAGATGCTCTACGACAACGCGTTGCTGCTGCGGGTCTACACCCATCTCACCCGGCTCACCGGATCCGCGCGGTACCGCGAGGTCGCCGAGCAGACCGCCGGCTTCCTGATCGACCGGTTGCGCACCCGCGAGGGCGGGTTCGCCGCCTCGCTCGACGCCGATACCGAGGGGGTCGAGGGCCTCACCTACGTGTGGACGCCGGTCCAGCTCGCCGAGGCGCTCGGCCAGTCGGACGGGGCATGGGCGGCGAACCTGCTGCAGGTCACCGGGTCCGGCACGTTCGAGCACGGGACGTCCACCCTGCAGCTGCTCGACGAGCCCGACGACCCGCAGCGCTGGCGCTCGGTCCGGCAACGGCTGCTCGAGGCCCGCGACAAGCGGCCGCAACCCGCCCGCGACGACAAGGTGATCACCGCGTGGAACGGTCTTGCGATCGCCGCGCTGGCCGAGGCCGGTGTGGTGCTCGGCGACGACCGGTGGCTGGCCGCCGCCCGCGCCGCCGCCGAGCTGGTCGTCTCGCTGCACCTGGTCGACGGCCGGCTGCGCCGCGCCTCCCGCGACGACGTCGCCGGCTCGGCGGCCGGGGTGCTCGAGGACTACGGGTGCCTCGCCGAGGGCCTGCTCGTGCTCTATCAGTCCACTCTGGACGATCGCTGGCTGCGGGTCGCGACCGGCCTGCTGGACTGCGCGCTGGACCACTTCGCCGATCCGGAGCGCCCCGGCGTCTTCTTCGACACCGCCGACGACGCGGACGCGCTGGTCTGGCGCCCGTCCGACATCGGGGACAACGCCAGCCCGTCCGGCGCCTCGGCGATCGCCGGCGCGCTGCTGCTCGGCTCCGCGCTGGCCGGGCCCGAGCGGGCCGGCCGGTACCGCGCGGCCACCGAGCGCGCCGTGGCCAGGGCCGGGC
>NZ_DASZCQ010000032.1:0-45298 GCF_035942955.1 Actinophytocola sp.
AGCTCGCGGAGCTCCGCGAGCACCATGCCGGTCAAGCCGGTGCGGCGCCGGGGCGTACCGCCGTTGGCGCCAGTCGTCTGCGCCTGCTCCGCCGCGTCGGCACGCGACGTGGGCGCGGCGTCGGCCGCACCCGCGGCCGTATCGCTGCTTAGCAAATCAGTGTTGCTCACCAATGTCCTTCCTAACCGGTCCCCGCCTCCAACGCGGACCAGCGGACCCGCCGCCCGACGGAACGCGAGACGGCGTATTCCCCGGCGCTGGCTGACCTTCGCCGCGACCGTGGCAACCTGGCGGGCCAGGCGGACGACTTGATCGCCAACGCGGAGTATCTCGGTCACCACCTCATCGGGTACCTGCCAACGCCGACTCCGGCCTGATAAGGCCGAGTCAACATCTACGCAGAAGATGCGACCCGGAAAGAGTTCCCCGGGAACTGCACCGGGCGCCCGCGCGCGCGGTGACTGAACGCCCACGAGGGTAGACGGACCTCACTCAACGTGCAACAACCGGGTCCCCGGCGTGGCACAACAGTGACAACCGCGCCGACCTCGGGTTTGTTCCCGACCCACGGTCCGACTGGTACGAACGCAGGCCCAACCGTCTTGCTATTGGCCAGAATCGGGCCACTGAGCGTCGCTTGAGCGACGTTGGAGCCGAAAACTACTCATAAGTAGTGGGGCCGGGAGACGCGGTGAGCTTCGACACAAGTCGAGGTCACGCCTGCCGGCGGACCGTGACGCCGGTCCGGTCGACCGGGAGCTCGCACGCGGTGAAGCCGGACAGGTCCACCTCGCCGGGCAGCTTTCCGTCCACGGTGCAGGCCAGCACTGTCGGACCGGCGCCGGAAACCGTTGCGGCGACACCGGTTTCGCGCAACGCCCGGACCAGGCGCATGGTCGCCGGCCAGGCGCTGGAGCGGTAGTCCTGGTGCAGCCGGTCCTCGGTGGCGGCCAGCAGCAGATCCGGCCGCGCGGTGAGCGCCTGCACCGCCAGGGCGCACCGGGCGGCGCCGAACGCGGCGTCGGCGTGCGGCACCCGCTCGGGCAGCAGGCCGCGAGTCACCGAGGTGGCCGACCGCTCCCGCGGAACCAGCGCGATCGGGCGCAGGTCGGCGTGCGGTTCGAGCCGCAGCGCGCGGAACCGGTCGCCCTCCCGCCAGGCCAGCACCAGGCCGCCGAGCAGGCTGGCCGCTGCGTTGTCGGCGTGCCCCTCCAGCTCGGCGGCCAGCTGCAGCGCGTCTGAGTCCGGCTCCCGCCCGGCCAGCCCGTAAGCCGCGGCGATGCCTGCGACGATCGCGGCGGCCGAGGAGCCGAGGCCGCGGGCGTGCGGGATCGCGTTGCGGCAGCGCACGGCCAGTCCGGGCGGGACGACGCCGAGCCGGTCGGCGGCCAGCCGCAACGCCCGCACGACCAGGTGCGACTCGTCCATGGGGACCGAGCCGGCGCCCTCGCCGTCGACGCGCACCGTCAGCCCCGAGTCGATCACCTCGACGTCGACCTCGTCGTACAGCGCAAGGGCCAGGCCCAACGCGTCGAAGCCGGGCCCCAGGTTGGCGCTGGACGCCGGCACGCGGACGTGGATCACGCCAGCTCCAGCGCGTGCGCCACGGCGGTCGGGTCCACCGGGACCGGCTCGACCTCGAGCATGCCGCGCAACGCCGTCTCCGGGTCCTTGAGGCCGTGGCCGGTGACCGTGCAGACGACGAGGGAGCCGGCCGGCAGCCGGCCGTCGGCCGCGGTGGCCAGCATGCCGGCCACGCTGGTCGCCGAGGCCGGCTCGACGAACACGCCCTCCCGGCTGGCCAGCAGCCGGTAGGCGGACAGGATCGCCTCGTCGGTGACCGAGTCGATCAGGCCGCCGGACTCGTCACGGGCCCTGATCGCCCCGGCCCAGGACGCCGGGTTGCCGACCCGGATCGCGGTCGCCACGGTCTCCGGGTCGCGCACCGGCCGGCCGAGGATCAGCGGCGCGGCGCCCTCGGCCTGGAAGCCGAACATCCGCGGCGTCGCCTCCACCAGCCCGTCCGCGGCGTACTCGCCGTAGCCCCGCCAGTAGGCGGTGATGTTGCCGGCGTTGCCCACCGGCAGGCAGTGCACGTCCGGCGCCCGACCGAGCACGTCGCAGATCTCCCACGCGGCGCTGCGCTGGCCGATCAGCCGGACCGGGTTCACCGAGTTGACCAGCTCGATCGGGTACTCGGCCGCGGTCTTGCGGGCCAGCTCGAGGCAGTCGTCGAAGCCGCCGTCGATCTGCAGGATGCGCGCGCCGTGCATGACGGCCTGGGCCAGCTTGCCCGCCGCGATCTTGCCGCGCGGCACCAGCACCGCGCAGGTCAGCCCGGCGCGCGCGGCGTAGGCGGCGGCCGAGGCGGAGGTGTTGCCGGTGGACGCGCAGATCACCGCGCTCATCCCGTTGGCCAGCGCGTGCGTGATCGCCACCGTCATGCCGCGGTCCTTGAACGAGCCGGTCGGGTTGGCGCCCTCGACCTTCAGCAGCACCCGGCAGCCGGACTGCTCCGACAGCCGCGGCGCCTCGACCAGCGGGGTGCCGCCCTCGTAGAGGGTGACCACCGTTGCGTTGGGCGGCAAGGAGATCCGGTCGGGGTAGGCGCCGATGACGCCCGGCCAGGACGAACCAGTCACAGCTCCTCGCCTTCCACCCGCATGACGCTGACCACCTCGCGCACCACGGGCAGCCCGGCCAGCTTGTCCACCGTGGACCGGAGGGCGGCGTCGGCCGCCGAGTGCGTGACGATCACCAGGCTGGCGTCGGCCCCGCGGCCCTCTTGCCGTACCGCCGCGATGCTCACGTCGTGCTCGGCGAACACCGAGGCCACAGCGGACAGTACGCCGGCCCGGTCGGCCACATCCAGGCTGACGTGGTAACGGGTGCTTGCCCGGTCGATCGGCCGGATCGGCAGCGCGGCATACGCCGACTCCCGCGGTCCGCGCCCGCCGGCCACCCGGTTGCGCGCCACCGCAACGAGATCACCGAGCACCGCGCTCGCGGTCGGCGCGCCGCCGGCGCCCCGGCCGTAGAACATCAGCTGCCCGGCCGCGTCCGCCTCGACGAACACCGCGTTGAATGCCCCGCCGACCCCGGCGAGCGGGTGGCTGCGCGGGATCATGGCCGGGTGCACCCGGACCGCGACGGACTCCGTGCCGTCCGGGTCGGTGACCCGCTCGCAGATGGCCAGCAGCTTGATCGTGCGGCCGAGCACGCGCGCGGCGGCGACGTCGGCGGTGGTCACCGCGGAGATTCCCTCGCGGTACACGTCCGCGGCGGTCACCCTGGTGTGAAAGGCAAGGGAGGCAAGGATCGCCGCCTTGGACGCGGCGTCGTAGCCGTCCACGTCCGCGGTCGGGTCGGCCTCGGCGTAGCCGAGCCGGCTGGCCTCCTCCAGCGCCTCGGCGTAGCCAGAGCCGGTCTCGTCCATCGCGGACAGGATGAAGTTGGTGGTGCCGTTGACGATGCCCATCACCCGGCTGATCCGGTCCCCGGCAAGCGACTCGCGCAGCGGACGCAGCAGCGGGATCGCGCCGGCCACCGCCGCCTCGAAGTACAGGTCCGCGCCGGACTCGTCGGCCGCGGCGAACAGCTCGGCGGCGTGCTCGGCCAGCAGCGCCTTGTTCGCCGTCACCACCGACTTGCCCGCGCGCAACGCATCCAGCAGCAGGGTCCGGCTCGGCTCGATCCCGCCGATCACCTCGACCACCACGTCCACATTGGACGCCACGAGGGCGGCGGCGTCGGCGGTCAGCAGGTCGGCCGGGACGTCCGGGTGCCGGTTGGGCCGGCGCACCGCGATCCCCGCCAGCCGCACCGGCTTGCCGACCCTGGCCGCCAGGTCGCCGGCCTGGACGTGCAGCAGGCGATCCACCTCGGAGCCGACCGTGCCGTGCCCCAGCAGTGCGACCTTGACCGGATCCTCGCTCATGACACTTCCAACCTGCACAGGTCGTCCTCGGTTTCCCTACGCAGCAACAACCTGGCCTCCCCCGCGCGGACCGCGACGACGGCCGGGCGCGGCAACCGGTTGTAGCCGCTGGCCATCGCGTAGCAGTAGGCGCCGGTCGCGGCCACGGCGATCAGGTCGCCGGGAGCCAGGTTCTCCGGCAGCCAGCAGTCCCGCACCACCACATCACCCGACTCGCAGTGCTTGCCGACCACCCGGCACAGCATGGCGTCCTGGCCACGCTCGCCGTCGCCGGCCGACCGCGACACCAACCGGCAGTCGTACACCGCGTCGTAGAGTGCGGTGCGGATGTTGTCGCTCATCCCGCCGTCCACGCTGACGTAGCGCCGGCCGTGGCCGTGTCCCAATGAGACGTCCTTGATGGTGCCGACCTCGTAGAGCGTCACCGTGCCGGGGCCGACGATCGCGCGGCCCGGCTCGACGGCGATCCGCGGCGGCGGCAGCTCGGCCTGCGCGCACTCCTTGGCCACGATCGTGCGCAGCTGCTCGGCCAGCCACTGCGGCGGGGGCGGATCGTCCTCGGCGGTGTAGGCGATGCCCAGCCCGCCACCCAGGTCCACAAGGGACAGATCGGCCAGCGCGTCCGCGCCGTGCTCGTCGCGCAGCTCGGCGAGCAGCCCGATCACCCGGTGCGCGGCGACCTCGAACCCGTCCACGTCGAAGATCTGCGACCCGATGTGGCTGTGCAGCCCGACGAGGCGCAGGCCCTCGGACTTGAGCACCCGGCGCACCGCCTCCGCGGCGTCCCCCGCGGCCAGCGAGAAACCGAACTTCTGGTCCTCGTGCGCGGTCGCGATGAACTCGTGGGTGTGCGCCTCGACGCCGACGGTGACCCGCACCAGCACCGGCTGCACCACGCCGCGGTCGCGGGCGATCTTGTCCAGCCGGACGATCTCGTAGAACGAGTCGAGCACCACCGCGCCCAGCCCGGCGTCCACCGCCGCGGTCAGCTCGGCGCCGGACTTGTTGTTGCCGTGCAAGGTGATCCGCTGCGGCGGGAAGCCCGCCCGCAGGGCCAGCGCGAGCTCACCGCCGCTGCACACGTCCAGGCTCAGGCCCTCCTGCGCCACCCAGCGGGCGATCTCCATCGACAGGAACGCCTTGGACGCGTAGTGCACCAACGCCGGGTCGCCGAACGCGGCGGCGTGCTCTGCGCACCGGGCCCGGAAGTCGGCCTCGTCGATGACGAACAGCGGGGTGCCGTACCGTTCGGCCAGCTCCCGCACGTCCACCCCGGCCAGTCGCACCGCCCCGTCCGGCCCGCGCCGGGCGTTGCGTGGCCACACCGACTCCAGCAGCTCGTCCAGCTGGTCCGGAGTGGAGGGTCGGGGTCCCGCGGTGTTGGCCGGCGGCAGGACTTCCGCGTGCCGTGGTCCCGCCGGGTGCGCGCGCACGGGCCTACATCCGTTCCGGCGCCGAGACGCCGAGCAGGCAGAGACCGTTGACCAGGACCTGTTTCACCGCAAGGCAGAGCAGCAGCCGCGCATTGCCGACCGGCTGGACCGGCTCGTCGCCCTTCGGCAGGATCCGGCAGTCGTCGGTGTCGTACCACTTGTGCAGCCCGCCGGCGAGCTGCTCGAGATACCTGGCGACCCGGTGCGGCTCGCGCAGCTCCGCCGCCGTCGCGACGACCGAGCCGAAGTCACCGAGGGTGCGGATCAGCTCACCCTCCCGCTCGTGCCGCAGCAGCGCGAGATCCGCTCCGTCGGCCGACATGCCGAGCCGCTCGGCGTTCTCCAGCACCCGGCAGATCCGGGCATGCGCGTACTGGACGTAGAAAACCGGATTGTCCTTGGTGCGCGAAGTGATCAGGTCAAGGTCAATGTCCAGCGTCGAGTCCACAGAGGACCGTACGAGCGAGTAGCGGGCGGCGTCGACACCGACCGCCTCGACCATGTCCTCCATGGTGACCACGTTCCCGGCGCGCTTGCTCATCCGCACCGGCTGGCCGTCCTTGATGAGGTTGACCATCTGGCCGATCAGAACCTCGACCGAGTCGGGGTCGTCGCCGATGGCCGCGGCGACCGCCTTGAGCCGGTTGATGTAGCCGTGGTGGTCCGCACCCAGCATGTAGATGCAGGAGTCGAAGCCACGGGCCCGCTTGTCTTCGAAGTAGGCGATGTCCGCGGCGATGTAGGCGGGCTCGCCGTCGCTCTTGATGACCACCCGGTCCTTGTCGTCGCCGTAGTCCGTGGTGCGCAACCACCAGGCGCCGTCGGCGAGGTACAGCCGGCCGTTCGCCTTGAGCTGCTCGACCAGCCGGGTCACCGCACCCGACGCGTACAGCGCGCTCTCGTGGCTGAAGACGTCGAAGTCCGTGCCGAACTCGTGCAGCGACCGCTTGACCCACTCGAGCATCACCGCGACACCGGCCAGGCGGAAGATCTCGTGCCGCTGCCGCGGATCGGACTGGTCGAGTGCGCCGGGGTTGCGGCGCAACACCTCGGCGGCGACATCGGCGACATAGGCGCCCGCGTAGCCATCCTCCGGTGTCGGCTCGCCCTTGGCGGCCGCGATCAGTGAGTTGGCGAACCGGTCGATCTGCGCACCCGCGTCGTTGACGTAGTACTCGCGGACCACCTTGGCACCCTGGGCGGCCAGCACCCGGCCGAGCGCGTCGCCGACCGCGGCCCAGCGGGTGCCGCCGAGATGCAGCGGGCCGGTCGGGTTCGCCGACACGAACTCCAGGTTGAAGTTGCGCCCAACCAGCGCGTCGCCGTTGCCGTAGTGCTCGCCCTCGGCCAGCACCTGGCGGACCACGGCGCCCTGCGCGTCGGCGGCGATGCGCAGGTTGATGAAGCCGGGCCCGGCGATCTCGGCGCTGGCCACCCCCTCGGCGGCGGCCAGCGCCTCGGCCAGCCAGCCGGCCAGCTCGCGCGGGGCCACCCCGACCTTCTTGGCCACCTGCAGTGCCAGGTTCGTCGCGTAGTCCCCGTGCTCAGGATTGCGCGGGCGCTCGACGGTCACCACCGGCGGGAGCGCGGCGGTGTCCAGTTGTCGGCTGGTCAGCACGTCCACGGCGGTGGTCCGGACCAGATCGGCGAGCGCTGCGGGGTTCACTCGATGAAGTCTATGTAGGTTCGGGCAGGGGAGTTGACGGCGGGCAGACATCGGGTCCTTACACTGGCCGCTGGCAGTGAGCGGACATCTCCACCACGAACGAGACGGGGCCTGAACCGGTATGGCCAGCGGGACGAAGAGCAAGGGCGCGAGCGGGGCCAGAGGCAAGGGCGGCGCCAAGGGCAAGAGCGCACGGGCCGCCCGCGGTGCGGTCGCGGCGAGCAAGCCGAAGCCGTGGGGGACGATCCTGGCGGTGATCTTCGTCCTCGCGCTGGCCGGCGGCGTGTTCACCTACGCGTACCTGCAGATCAACGAGAAGAACAAGTGGGTCGTCTCGGACGACAACCAGGACCCGTCGGAGAACATCGAGGGCGTCGAGCGGATCAAGTACGACTCCGGCCTGCACGTCGACAAGACCCAGCGGGTGGCCTACGACCAGAGCCCCCCGTTCGGCGGCCCGCACGACGGCGTCTGGGCCGACTGCACCGGCATCGTCTACCAGACCGCCGTGCGCACCGAGAACATGGTCCACTCGCTCGAGCACGGCGCGGTGTGGATCGCCTACAACCCCGACCAGGTCAAGGACGCCGAGCTGGACAAGCTCAAGGCCAGGGTCGAGGGTCAGCCGTACCTGATGCTGTCGCCCTACCCCGGCCTCGACCGGCCGATCTCGCTGCAGTCCTGGGGGCACCGGCTCAAGCTGGACCGGGCCGACGACACCCGGATCGACGACTTCATCAAGTCGCTGCGGCAGAACCGCTACCAGAACCCCGAGCCGCGCGGCCGCTGTGACGCCGCCGACCCGACCCAGTTCGACGTGTCCAACCCGCCGCCGTTCGTGCAGGACCCGCCGGGACCGGACGCGGTCAAGATGGACGGCACCGGCGCGAAGAACGAAAGCCAGGCCGAGCAGAACGGCGAGGTGCCGACGGCGCCGCCGAGCGCGCCCAGCGGCGTGCCCTCGTCCGGCGCGGCCCCGCCCAGCTCGTGACCGACGAGCGGGACCCGGCGCCGGCAGGCTTCTCCGGTCCGCGCCGGGCGCTGGTGCTGACCGGTGCGACGCTGGTGGTTCTGCTGGTCGGCGCCGCCATCGGCATGCTGATCACGACCGCCCGGGTGGATCGGGCGCCGAGCGCGCCGAGCCCGGAGTCGGTCGACGTGGGGTTCGCGCAGGACATGCAGGTGCACCACCTGCAGGCGGTCACCATGGCCGGCATCGCGCGCGACCACACCACCGATCCCGAGGTGCACACGCTCGCGTTCGACATCGAGTCCACCCAGCTCGGGCAGGCCAGCGAGATGGCGGGCTGGCTGACCGTGTGGGGCCGCCCCGAGCTGCCGGACGCCGGTCGCGGGCACATGGCGTGGATGACCGGCAGCGGCCATGGGCACGGCGACGCCACCACCGCGGCCGGCGGGAGCGCCCGGATGCCCGGCATGGCGACCACCGAGGAGCTGAACCGGTTGAGGACCGTGTCCGGCAAGGAGCTGGACGTGCTGTTCCTGCAGCTCATGCTGCGTCACCACCAGGGCGCGATTCCGATGGCCCAGTTCGCCGCCGACCGGGCCGGCACCGGCTACGTGCGCGACCTGGCTCAGAAGATCCTCTCCGGGCAGACGGCCGAGGTCACGCTGATGACCACCATGCTGGCCGCCCGCGGCGCGACCCCGCTGCCGCCGCCGAACTAGCCGGCCGGCTCGGCCGGCGCGGGCCGGCCGTCACCAGGACAGCTCGTGGCACGTGGCCGAGGCGCCGTCGACCTCCAGCTGCAGCGTCGCGTGCTCGATCCGGTACCGGGTGGCGAGCAGGTGCTGGGCCTCCCGCAGCACGTCCGACTGGTCGACGCCGTTGTCGATGTCCAGGTGCGCCGAGGCCACCTCCATGCCCGAGGTGAGCGTCCACACGTGCAGATCGTGCACACCCGTCACGCCGGGCAGGCCGCACAGCGCGCGGGTGAGCTCGTCGATGTCCACCCGTTCCGGCGCGTGCTGGAACAGGATCCGCAGCGACCGGCGGGCCAGGGTCCAGGTGCGCGGCAACACGAACAGTCCTATCGCGACACCGACGATCGGGTCGGCGTAGCGCCAGCCGAACAGCAGCGTGATCGCGCCGCTGAGCAGCACGCCGAGCGAGCCGATCAGGTCGGCGAGCACCTCGAGGTAGGCGCCGCGGACGTTCAAGCTCTCGGTGGATCCCTTACGGAGCAACAGGAACGAGACCACGTTGGCGAGCAGCCCGAGCGAGGCGGCGATCAGCACGGGCAGGCCGGGCACCTCCGGCGGGTCGGCGAGCCGCGTGGCGGCCTCGTACCCCACGTACCCGGCGACCCCGAACAGCAGCACGGCATTGGCAAGCGCGGCAAGGACTTCCGCCCGGTACAGGCCGAACGTCCTACCGGGACGCCCGGTGGAGCGCCGGGCGACCACGATCGCGGCGAGGGCAAGGCCGACGCCGACCACGTCGGTGAGCATGTGCGCGGCGTCGGAGATCAGGGCGAGCGACCTCGTGGCGAGGCCCACCACGAGCTCGACCACCATGAACGCCGCGGCGATGCCGAACGCCGCGGCCAGCGGGCCGAGGTGTCGCGCAGAGGCGCTGACCGGCGCCGCGCCGTGGCCGTGATCGTGTCCCAATGGCCCTCCCCCGTGGGTTCTCCCGGAAACATATAGTCACATGCGCATGAGTTCAACTTGGGAATCACTAGGTAACTACTCGCCCCGCCGGGCCACCTTGTCGGCCCGCGCGGCGATCCACCGGCCGAGAGCCCTGGTGAGGGCGGGCGCCGCCCGGGCGCCCGCGCTCACGATCCTGGCCTCCGGGGTCACCGGGACCACCAACCGGTTGTCCCGCACCGCCTTCAGCACGGCTTTGGCCACGCGGTCGGGTCCGTAGCCGCGCCGCCGGTAGGCCGCGGTGGCCCACTCGCGCCGGGCGCGCTCCTCCTCGGGGCCGGCCCCGGCGAACCGGGTGGTGTTGGTGATGTTGGTGTGCACCACGCCGGGGCAGATCGCGCTCACCCCGATGCCGCTCGCCCGCAGCTCGCCGGCCAGGCACTGAGCCAGCATCAGCACGCCCGCCTTGGTGGTGGAGTAGGCGGGCAGGTTGGGGGTGGCGAAGTAGCCGGCCATCGACGCGGTGATCACGACGTGGCCACCCTCGCCCCTGCGCACCATGGGCGGCAGGAACGCGCGCAGCGTGTTGACCACGCCCAAGAGGTTCACGTCGAGCACGCGCCGCCAGTCGTCCTCCGTGGTGTCGAGGAACGGGCCGGACACCCCAACGCCCGCGTTGGCCATGACGATGTCCGGCACGCCGTGCTGGGTGATCACCTCGTCGGCCAGCTCGCGGGTGGCGGCGCCGTCGGCGACGTCGAGCCGGTAGGCCAGCCCGGTCGAGCCGTGCGCCGCGACCTGCCGGGCGGTGTCCTCGGCGGTGTCGACGTCGATGTCCAGGCACAGCACGTCGGCGCCGGCCTCGGCGAAGGCCAGCGCGCTCGACCTGCCGATGCCGCTGCCCGCGCCGGTGACCAGGATCAGCCTGCCGGCCAGCGGTCGGTTTTCCTGGCCGACACGGGCCCTGGCCAGCTCGCGGCTCGCGGGGTGGCCCTCGAGGTGGTCGACGAACTCGGTGACGAACCGGGCCACGGCGTCCGGGTGGGTGCGGATGGCCCAGTGGCCGGCGGCCAGCTCCCGGCGCCAGAGTCGGTCGCACCAGGGGTCGGCGGCCGGCAACAGCGCTGGTAGGCAGTACTGATCCTGAGTTAGTGCTATCTGCAGGACCGGTACTTGCGTTCGGCTGGGTACTGCGCGCTCGGTGAACATGTTGGCCCGGTACAGCTGCAGCCCGTTGCGGGCGTCGCGGTGGTCGGCGTGGAACATCGCGCGCAGCTTGGGGATCCGCCACACGAGCTCCGGCACGACCGGCACCTGGAAGGCGGACATGTACCAGGAGCGCGCCGCCTGGCGCAGCGCCACCGGCAGCCGTCGCGGGTTGCGCCCCCAGGCGGCGATGTGCTCGAGGCTCGGCCCGGAGATCGACGTGAACGAGGCGAGCCGCCTGGCGATGTGGGGATCGCCGACCGCGGTCCACGCCATGATCGAGCCCCAGTCATGCGCGACGAGGTGCACGCGGGTGTCCGGGCCGGTTGTCTCGAGCACCGCGTTGAGGTCGCCGACCAGGTGCGCGATCCGGTACCCGTCGCGCCCGGCCGGCTCCTCGGAGTCCCCGTGCCCGCGCAGGTCGTAGCGCACCACCCGGAAACGCTCGGCGAGCCGGCCGGCCACGCCGTCCCAGACCGCGGAGTTGTCCGGATACCCGTGCACCAACAAAATCGTGGGCGCGCCGTCGGTGCGGCCCTGCTCCCGCACCGCGAGCCGCAGCCCACCCGAGTCCACCCACCGCCGGTCCGCCATACCGATCACCGTAGGCCCACTGATCAGCATTCACCGCCTTGGCCTATAGCCAACACCGCGCACGGAACCGCACGCTGGAGATCGCCCTTCCCTGCTTGCCGGGCCATCCCTCGCTGGAGGCACCCCATGGGCCGATTTCGCCTGCACAGCATCCTGTTCACCCTCACCGCCACCCTCATCCTGACCGGTCCCACGCCGGCACACGCCGCGGCGCCCGCCTACACCGCCCTCGGCGACTCGTACTCATCCGGCGTCGGCACCCGGACCTATTACTCCGACAGCGGTTCCTGCCTACGCTCCCCCTACTCCTACCCCGTCCTGACCGCCGCGCGGATCGGCGCCACGCTCACGTTCGCCGCATGCACCGGCGCCCGCGTCGCCGACGTGCAGAACTCCCAACTCGGCAGCCTCTCGCCGAGCACGAGCTACGTCACCGTGTCCGCGGGCGGCAACGACGCCGGCTTCTCCGATGTGCTCCTCGCCTGCGCCCGCCCATGGCCGTACACCTGCTGGAACGAGATCAACACCGCGAACTCCGTCATCAGCAACACCCTCCCCGCCCGGCTCAACAGCCTGTACTCCGCCATCCGCACCCGCGCCCCCACCGCCCGCGTGGTCGTCGTCGGCTACCCGCGCCTGTTCAACGGCGAAGAATGCAACCTGTTCGCCCGCATCAGCCCCGGCGAGCAGGCCGAGCTCAACCGCACCGCCGACCTCCTCGCCACCACCATCGCCGCCCGCGCCGCCGCCCACGGATTCGCCTTCGCCGACCCCCGCACGCCCTTCACCGGCCACGCCGTCTGCGACCCCGTCGAATGGCTCAACGGCCTCTCCGACCCCATCCGCGAGTCCTACCACCCCAACCGCACCGGCCAATCCTCCGGCTACACCCCCTTGGTCCTGACCCGCCTCGGCATCCCGGTCGCCGCCGTTACCTGAAACAGTCAGGGACTTGTCCTGAAAATGGCAATTGTGAACTTGATCTAGTTCAAATTAAGATCCAAAAAATGAACATGCTGCAACTGTTGCCACGCCCTCCTGGTGGCACCACATAATCAACGGGTGAGCCTGGCCGGTCACCCCGGCCACGGTGGTGTTGAGGAGGGATGCGCGTGGCGCTGCCGCCCTCGGCGGTCCACAGGACCATCATGGTGATCGACGTCGCCGACTTCACCAACCCGGCCAGGACCGTCACCCACCAGCTCGCCGTGCACAGGGGTATGTACGACGTGCTACACAACGCCTTCGCCGAATCCGGAATCGAGTGGACGAAGTGCCATGTGGAGGACCGCGGCGACGGCGCGATGATCCTGATCCCAGCGGAGGTGCCGAAGAACCTGATCGCCGATCGGTTGCCCGATCGCCTCGCCGCCGGCTTGCGCCGCTACAACGCGATTCATTCCGTCGAGGCGGCCGTCCAACTCCGCGTCGGCCTGCACTCGGGAGACGTATATCAGAACGCGAACGGCGTGGTCAGCCAGGCAGTGAACTTCGCTTTTCGCATCCTGGACGCCTCGGCGGCGAAATCGGCGTTGCGGGTGTCCCCCGGCGTGGTCGCGATCATCGCCTCGGATCCGTTCTACCGGGACGTCATCCTTCAGGACCCGGCCGCCAATCCCGACTCCTATCAGCGCATTCCTGTCTCGGTCAAGGGGACCTCGACCCAGGCGTGGCTCCGCATGCCCGGTGGTCCCGAACCCGTGCCCGATGTCGATCCTCCGAAGACGGTGCTTGACCTGCTGTCCAGCGAGGAGTTGGACCGGCTGTCCGGTTGGATCTCCGACATCACCGTTCCCAACGTGCTCACCATGGTGCGCCGCGCCGCGGGTCCCGCGGTCGCGGTACCGGCCAGTGACAACGCCTGGGACGTGTTTCGCGAACTCACCGACGTCAATGCCGGGCCGGACGGGATACCGCCCGCCCTGCTCTTCCTCGATTTGCTGACCGGCTTGGTCGACGACGAACTGCGAGCCAAACTGACCGACTGGATCGCGGCATACGCCCGCCAGCTGCGCGTCGAGTCCGCGCTCGAGACCCGCCGGAAAGCCGCATCGCCGGTGCCGAGTGAGCCGCACCTACATCTGTTGATCGCACTGGAACCATACGACGCCGATAGGTATCTGCTGTCCTCGTGGCGGCAGGACGATCCGGAGCTGTGGCCACCTCCCCGAGGGAACATCCAGGTCGTCACGGTCGAAGAGCTCGAGTATCGCGTCGATGAGGTGGTACTGGGTGCGGAACGGGAGTGGGCGTGCAAGAGTGCCCGGGTGACCCTGGAGTTCCTGCTCCCGCGCCAGTTGCTGCACTTGGCGGTGCATCACTGGTCCAAGGAGCACACGTCGGGTAACCCGAGCCCGCTGCGGCTCGATTACCCAATCATGCTCCGGTCACTAGAACGGATGAAGACGCGACACTGGCATCGCGTTTGGCGTGATCGGTGGCGCTCTATGCAGCACAATCCTTCACCGGCGCGGGTCCACTTCGGTGTGCTCGCCAACGCCGGCATCCCGCACCGGGTCGACGCCCTACTGAGAGACCCTCAATGGGTGTCGATGGTGCTCGCCTCGCCGCCGCCCAGCGAACCACGGCCGGGCCTCGACGAGTTGGCCGCCGCGCTGCGGTCGGGCCTCCCAGTCGTGATCTGGCATCCGGACGCGCCACCGGAGGACGTGCGTCGGATCGTTGACTGGCTCACCGACAGCGATGGCCTCGTCGACCTCCCAGCACGGTCGCACAAGTCACGGCTGTCCGAGTTCCTGCCCGATCCTGCCCCTTTCAATGTCGACGTTGCACGGGACCTGGTGATATTATGGGACGATCCCACTCGAATTGTCGCTTTCGATCAGCCACTAATCCCGTCGCGACAGTTAAGGAATACCGGGGATGAGCATCAACGAACACCCCGGTGAGGTGCGCCCGGCACCAGACTGGTGGATCTACCGCGGCACCGGCCGGCCCATCCACGACATTCAGGTGGCCGACCTGCTCCCGCCCCCGCCACCCTGGCGGAACTTCCGAGGCGGCCCGCTGCCGGCGCACGACGCGCCACCCGACGACGATCAGGACGCCGACCGGCGGCTCGGAGTGGAGTTCCATCTCGCCGAGCGACACGTCGATCCGCACGAGGTGGATATGGTCAACGCGGCGCTGTATCTGCGCCGCCCGTTGCTGGTGACCGGCCGGCCCGGAGTCGGTAAGTCAAGCCTGGCTTATCGAATCGCAAGAGAACTGCGACTCGGCCGCGTTCTACGTTGGTCAATAACGAGCCAGACCACTCTGAAAATGGGCCTCTACGAATACGATGCCATTGGACGCGCCCAGGCGGCCGCGACGGTTGCCGCCCGTCGCGGGTTGGACGGGGATGATCCGATGGAACCCCTACCGCAGATCGGCGAGTACATCCGGCTCGGCCGGCTGGGCACGGCGTTCCTGCCGTCGAGGCTACCGAGGGTCCTGCTGATCGACGAGTTGGACAAGAGCGAGGCGGATCTACCCAACGACCTCCTCAGCATCTTCGAGGACGGAGATTTCCTGATTCCCGAGCTGGAGAGGATGCGTCATCACACACGTGAAGTGACTGTGCATACCGCCGATCCGGGGATGACCGCCACTATCGTTGACGGTCGCGTCCGCTGCCGGGCCTTCCCCATGACGATCATTACCAGCAACGGCGAGCGGGAGTTTCCGGCCGCGTTCCTGCGCCGCTGCCTGCGGCTGGAGATCAAGGACCCGAACCCCGAGCAGCTCGCCGCGATGGTGGCCAACCACATGCTCGACCCGCACGGCGAGCATCGCGACCGGCTCGTCGCGGACTTCGTTACCCGATCTGCGACCAATGATGGCCTGCCGGCCGATCGCCTGTTGGAAGCGGTTTACCTGGCCACGTCGGGCGCGTACCGTGCCAACGACGAAGCCTGGCAACGACTGATTGACGCCCTGTGGCGTCGCTTGAATCCTCATTTGGTGCCGTGACGTGGGAAGACCAGCTGGAAACCCGGGGTCGCATCCCGACAAGCCGGCACAGTCCTCGGATGCCGGATCGTCGGGAACCCAACCATTGGCCGCGTGGGAAGTCGCCGACATCCTGTGGCTGGCGTCCGCCCGGCAAGACAGCGGGCTCGGAAGAGAATCCGTGTCCGACAGCCCGGAACCGGACAAGCAACCGGCAGAGCCGCCCCTTCCCGACACCCGATCGGTTACCGACGTCGCCGAGTCCGGCGCTGCACCGGCCCGGCCCACGCAACCCGTTCTCGAGCCGCTCGAGTGGGAACCGGGCGAGGCTCGGTTCCTCCCGCAATCGATCGAGGAACCTGGGTGGCTCAACGAGCCCGACGAGTACAGCTCGGTCCCGCTCGTCGAGCCGGCCCACGGCTCACTGGAGATCGTGCGAGCGCTCCGTCCGCTCAAACGCACGGTTCTCTCGTGGCGGCCCGACGACGTCGTCCTCGACGAGGAGACAACCGCCGAACGGGCCGTACAGGACGGCCTGTGGTGGCCGGTAACCAAACCCAACCGGGAACGCTGCCTAGACTTGACCCTGATCATTGACGACGGTCCGTCGATGTCGCTGTGGCGTACCCCGGTCGCCGCGTTCGCGTCCGCCTTGCTGCAGCTCGGCGCGTTTCGCACCATCCAGACGCGGCTGCTGGATACCCGTTCCATGGCTGATGGCATGCCCACCACGCCCACGCTGCGCGGGCCCACTAGCGACACCCCGGCCCGCGATCCCGGCGAGATCCTTGACCCCTCCGGCCGCCGCCTCGTTCTTGTGCTCACCGACGGCGTCGGCGACGCTTGGCGCCACGACCTCGCCGGCCCGATCCTCGCCCGCTGGGCCACGGCGATGCCCGTCGCAGTCATCAACCTGCTTCCGCAACGCCTCTGGCCGCGCACCGGCCTCGCCGTCGAACGCGCCCATCTGACCCTGCCCGCCGGGTTCAAACCGAACCGCCAGTGGTCGCTGCGCCTGCCCGACGCCTGGCTCGACCCCACCACAGCCGACGGCACCATCCCCATCCCCATCGTTGAACTGCGCCCCCGGGCACTCGCCTCGTGGGCCCAGCTCATCACCGGCGCGACCAACGGCCCGGCCTATGCCAAGGTGCTGCTCACCGCCGACAAACCCCGCCCGTACAGCGGCGGCTACGACCTCACCGGCAATCCATCGGCCACCGAGCTCGTCGACCACTTCCGCAGTGTCGCCTCACCCCCCGCCTTCCGTCTGGCCACCCTGCTGGCGACCGTTCCTGTCACCCTCCCCATCGCCGAGCTCCTCAAAACCGAGATGGTGCCGGAGGCCGGGCCCGAGCACCTGGTCGAGGTCTTCGCCAGCGGCCTCCTCACCACGTCTTCCCAGTCCACATGGGACGCCGCGACCTTCGACTTCCCCGAAGACGTCCGTGCGGTCCTGCTCAGCGCCCTCCGTCGCTCGGAAACCCAACGCGCCGTCAACCTCGTTGCGGGCAAATTCGCCAACGAGATTTGGTGCGTGGGTCGCCTCCGCGACGCCATCGCCGCCCCCGACGACACCCCCGATCCGGAATTCACTCCGGACACCGCGGCGGCCGTCGTGCTCGAAAGCGTCGTCATGCGAGCGCTGAGCGGCCCGTACCTGTCTCGCGCGGACCGGCTTCGTCACACAATGGTGGACGCTTCAATCCCGGGTAGCAGCGCCTCCCCCGATGCCCCGCGGCCACGCGATACAAGTGCTGGCGTGAGCAACACGGAAGCAATAGGGTTGGATGCCGTGACAGATCGCACGGAGCTAGCGAGCGCCCCGGATGCAGCCCATACTTCTCAACATCTGGACGCCCGTCGGGAGCGGCCGACCGAAACGCACAGCGGTGACTCCGACACGGTTAGCCAAGCTGGCTCGGCGATAACGTTCGGATTCCGTGAGCGCCAAGCGGACGATGCCCCACCCATTTGGGGGAACGTGCCCCCGCGCAACCCGAACTTCACGGGCCGCGTCGAGTTGCTCGACCAGTTGAGTAAACGGTTGGTCGCCGGCAGCACCACGGCCGTGCTACCGGCCGCCCTCCACGGCATGGGTGGAATTGGCAAGACCCAGATGGCGGTGGAATATATCTACCGTCACCTGCGTGACTATGACATCATCTGGTGGATCCAGGCGGCCCAGCCGACCCAGATCCGGTCCGGCCTGACCGAGCTGGCCAGGGCACTCCGCCTCCCGGGCAGCAACGAGGCTCACACCGCCGTTCCCGCCGTGCGTGAGGCGCTGCGGCTCGGCCAGCCGTTCCGCAGATGGCTGCTCGTGTTCGACGCCGCCGAAACACCCGAGTCGGTTCGCCAGTTCTTCCCGACGAACGGCCCAGGCGAAATCCTGATCACCTCGCGAAACCCTGACTGGGCAGGCATCGCGCGGCCACTCGAGATCTCGGTGTTCAAGCGCGAGGAGAGCATCGAGCTGCTGAGGCGGCGCGGACCCGATATCGCCGACGAAGAAGCCGGCCAACTCGCCGAAAAACTCGGCGACCTCCCCTTGGCTATCGAACAAGCCGCTGCCTGGCGCGCCGAGACCGGCATGCCGGTCACCGAATATCTCCGCCTGTTCGACGAAAAGGTCGCCGAAATCCTCGACACCTCAACCCCCGTCGACTATGATCTTTCTGTCGCTGCCGCTTGGAACGTCTCCTTCGACGAACTCCGCAAACGAAATCCCGCCGCACACCAGATCCTCCATATTTGCGCCTTCTTCGCCCCGGAGCCAATATCCCGGGACCTGTTTACCGGCGTCCGGAACGTAACGGTGTCTCCCGAACTCGACGTTGCACTACGCGATCCGATCCAGCTCGCCCGCGCGATTCGCGACATCAACCGCTACGGGCTCGCGAAGATCGACCATGGCAACAACACCATCCTGTTGCACCGCCTCGTCCAACTCGTTCTGCGCAACCGGGTCACTCCACCGCAACTCCAGGCACAGATGCGCCACGGCGCCCATCAACTGCTCGCCAGCCTCGACCCGAACGACCCTAACGCGGCCAGGAACTGGCCGCGCTACCGCGAACTGCTGCCGCACGCGTACGCCGCGGAGGTGATCGACTGCGACGACGGTTGGGTGCGACAGTTCGCCATCAACCTGATGCGATTCCTGTTCCAGTGGGGCGATCACGAGGAAGCGTACAGTCTCGCGCACCGCGCATACGAAAAATTCGCCAGCTCACCCGCGCTCGGTCCGAATCACCCCCAAACTCTCGAAGTCGCAGAACGCCTTGGCTTCTACATGTGGGTGGTCGGCCGGTTCGCCGAAGCGGCCGCGCTCAACAAGCGAACTCTCGAGTTGCGCATAAAGGAGCACGGGGAGAACAGCGAAGAAGCACTTCGTGCACAGCTCAACGTCGTAAGAGACCTCCGGGCCGAGGGCAATTTCGCGTCTGCCCGGAAACTAAGTGAAGAGATCTTCCAGAAGTCCACCAAATTGTTTGGACCCGACGATCCGGAAACGCTGGTCGCAGCCTTCCAGCATGGGATCAGCCTCCGCCTTTCGGGCGAGTACGCCGCCGCGGCGGAACTGGATGAAAAGACCCACAAACGCCGAGTCGAGGTTCTCGGTTTCGAGAACCTCGACACCTTGAGTACTTATTCGGCACTGATTGTTGATCGCCGCGAGTCGGGTGACTATGTATGGGCGCGGGCCGAGCATGAAAAGCTTGCAGAGCTCATGAGGGAACGCTTCGCTGAAGGCCAAGCCGACACCTGGGTCGTGTCTTTTCTGCTGGCTGTCGCGCGGCGCAAGGATGGTGACCACAGTGGTGCTCTGGAGTTGTCCGGCCCGGCGCTCGAACAGTTCCAGAATCGCTATGGCGAAAACCATCCAACCACCATGGCTTCTGCGCTCGCGCACTCGATCGACCTGCGCCACTCACGTGACTTGGCGGCCGCCCGGAGTCTGGGCGAGGAGACATTCGAGCGGCACCGGAACAGCCTGGGTGAGCATCATCCGCAGACCCTCGCCGCCACCGTCGACCTGGCCGTGACACTCCGGCTGTCCGGCGACGCGGCCGGCGCCCGGGAGCTTGACGAGCGTGCGCTCGAGCATCTTCGCGAGGGTGTTGGCGCCGATCATCCCTATGCCATTGTCGCCGCCGTCAACCTGGCGAGCGATCTGTTCGCATTGGGAGAGCTCGACGCGGCATTGTCGCTTGACACCGAGATCGTTGACCGATCGGCTCGAGTGCTTGGCCCCGAACACCCCACGTCACTTGCGGTGTCGATGAACCTCGGTCTCGACCTGCGCGCCGCCGGCCGCCCGAAGGAAGCGGAGCCACGCTACACAGATACGCTTCTCCAATATCGCAAGGTACTCGGCGAGGCGCACCCGGGAACCCTGGCTGCTGCCAGGGGCGTGCGCGCAGACTGCGACATCGATCCAATGTTGCTCTGATCGATCGAGGTCACGCCCGCGTTCAGTGTGCGGCCCGACCGATCCAGGCCGCAAGATCGACCGGTCCCGGACTGGGTGAGCCGCTTGCCCGGATGCTGCGGTACACGGCACGCACAAGTTCTGGGTGATGCAACAGAGCACCCGAGGCGAGGCGTTCTCCGGTCCTCGCCAGGGCGATGCCGAGTCCGGTCCAGGATGCGGGGCGGTCCGGGTCGGTTCTGAGTTCGGCGCTGTACTGCCGGATCGCTTCCTCGACCTGGCCGGTCGCGTAGGCGAGATCGGCCACGGTCGCGCCGGGCATGGTGGACCAGACCTTACGCATTGTGCGGCGGTCGGTGTCAATGGCGAGCCGGATCAGATCCACGCGCGCACTGGACCATGAACCATCCGGCACCGGCGTGGGCGCCGACCCGACCATGGTCGTGTGCATGACCGGTGGTCTCGAGCGGCCGGCCAGCCAGGCCGTTGTCAACTCCGCAACCATCACCGGATCCGGGCGGAGATGCCGGATTCGCCATCCAGCATGGTGATCCGCTCCCATCGCCTCGGCCAACTCGATCGTGTCGGCCGGCAACGGCTCGCTCTGCCAGGGGCCCAATTGGGCGGCGATCCCGTTGATGAACCGCCGACCGGACGAGGTCAGGCTGGCGTCCTCGCGGAGCGCACCGAGAACGCGCCATGTCTGCCCGCGCCAATAGGCGAATTCGAACGCGGCCCGCCGTCCTACAGCGGGTTCGCCGGCGCGGGCGAGCGCACGCCAGAACGCGGTGACGCCGAAAAAGGCATAGATGCCTTGGAGGACGCGGTTGAGCGGACGCGGGTCGTCCCGCCAGGGGACGTAGAACCGCTCTCGTGGATCGTCGTCGTACAGCCGGGTCAGATGCAGCACACCGCCAAGGACGATGTGCTGGAACTCGTGGATGAGCGTGGCCGCGAGCGACGCGGCGTCTGTTGGGCGGGCGACGAGCGCACTGCCGAAGGCCTCGCCGGAAGAGGCGCTTGGGTTGCGGAAGGGGACGCTCGGCGCGGGCACCAACGAGTCGAGGCCGACTGGGATGGCGCGGGCCAGCTTAGGGAGATGACGCACGATGAGCTGCCACGCGTCCTCGAGCAGACATCGCCACGTACCGACCTCGTCGGGGTCGAGTCGTTGCGGTGGCACGGGCCCGTACAGACCACGATACGGATCTACGTCGTCCAGCCAGAGTGCGAGCCGTCTGCCCCCGGTTGTCGCCGTGGCCCGACGGATGCTCCACCATCCCGGCGCGTCCTGATCGAGCGGGCTGGGCAGACGAACCCGATCGATACCGTTGCTCACCTCGAATTGTCCATTTTCGCCAACGACTTTGGCCACCGCATGCTGCTGTGCGGTGGGCAAGTTGACAAGGCCCAACGAGGGCAGGATCGCGTTGCCGTTCCACAGCGGCACGGAGATCTCGAAGTTGAGCCTGGCCCGAATCGCAGCGGCCGCTGCGATCGCATGCAGATGGCCAACGTGCATCCATAAAGGACATACACCTGTGATGTTGCTGTGCACTAAGCGCGTCGTGTAGCCGGACCAACTTCCAGTGTAGGGATGGGCGAGCAGCAGGTTGAACGTGGCGGACGATCTCGCCTCGACCCGGGCCAGCAATTCCCAAGCCGCCTCCGGTGACGAGAACGGGCCGGTCAGTTCGGGCATTTTGACAACTTCGTCCACCAGCGCGCGCAACAGCAGTAGACGCCTACTCCGTTCGGCGTCCCTGAGTAGTCGCACCGAACTCGGGTCGACGTTGCCACAGGCCAGCTGGTCGAAATGAAGCCAGGACAAACGGTGGAAGGCAAAACTGTCGTGATCGTCTCGACACTCGGGTTGCATGTCTTCGAATGGGCTCGATCAGTCGATCCGCTCACCTCCTGAGCTGCCTGAACTCCTGGATGTGATTCTGACCTGTCCGGTTCGCTCTACTACGTGTCGTAGGGCGCCGTGGAGAGTGGCGCCGTCGAGGTCACGCAGCAGCGCGAATGGGACCGTGCTGAGGTCGATCAGCTCGGATTCGATGCCCGGATCGGGGTCGGTGGAGAACGTGGTCATGATTCCCCTCCCTGTGGCGGCGGTGGGAGCGCGCAATTCCATGATGGCTCATGGGTTTGGTTTCAGGAAGGGGGCTGAAGGTTTGGTGGGGTTCCTGAGGCCAGGGAGCGGAGGAGGGCGGGGTCGAGGAGGGTGATGTGGTGGCGGGCGGTGCGGATGGCGGACAGGCGGCGGAGGGAGTCTAGGCCGCGGATGAGGGTGGAGCGGGAGACGCGGGCCAGGGCGGCGAGTTCGGTTTGGGTGATGTGGAGGTCGACGGTCACCTGATCGGCGGTTTCGGGGGCTTGGTGGGTGAGTTCGAGAAGGATGGCGGCGAGGCGGTGGGTGAAGTCCGGGCCGCCGGACTCCAGGCGTAGGCGGTCGGATTGTTGGAGGCGGATGGCGGCGGTGCGGAGGAGCTCTTCGGCGATGCGGGGGAGGGTGCGGAGGACGGCCAGCAACCGGTCGCGGGGGATGACCAGGGCGTGGACTAGGGACATGGCTTGGATGGTGGCGGTGCGGGGGAGGCCGGTGATGGGGGCGAGCTCGCCGACGATCTCGGCGGGGCCGCGGGTGGCGAGCGGGGCGTGGTCGCCGCGGTAGTTGGTGGCCGAAATTTTCACGCGGCCGCTGAGAATGACGAACATGCTGGTGGTTTGATCGCCCTGGAGGGCGATGATCTCGCCGGGGTGCCAGTTGCGGGGGTAGCCGGCGGCGGTGAGGGCCGCCTGTTCCGCCGAGGTGAGGCGGTGCCAACCTCGGATGTCCGATTCGAGAATGAGTTTCTGGATGGGGTGTTCCATCTGACACATCGCCTGTTCCCGTGCGCGCAGAACATGAGGGCGTCCGCGCTGTTGACCACAGGGAACTAACGATGGCAGCTCATTCTCGCGATCGCCAGATGCCGTCCGCCACGATGCCGCGGGCCTTTCCGCCGCATCCGCCGCTGCAGTCCGGAGGGTGGTACCGAAGCCTGGTGCGGTGGGAGGTCCTCGGGCCGGGGCGGTATCCGGTCGATTTACCCAGGCCGAGATCGGTGGCCGCGGCGCTGGTGTTGACGGCGATCTTCGGGCCGGTCGGGCTGTGCTACCTGTCGGTGACGACGGGGCTGATCGCCACGGCGTTGGCCACGGTGATACTTGTCATCTCGAATGCGGGGGCGGCGCCGTTGCTCGTGTTGTGGCCGCTGTCCATGGTCTGGGCGGTGATCGGCACGAACTCACTGCGGCGGGCCGTCGTCGGGGGGCGGCGGCACCTTGAGGGGGCATAGCCGCGCCCAGGCCGGGAAGGCGGCCGCCGGGTGCGGGGAGGGACGATCCGCCGCCGCGCTGGTGTTGACGGCGATCTTCGGGCCGGTCGGGCTGTGCTACCTGTCGGTGACGACCGGGCTGATCGCCACGGTGATACTTGTCGTCTCGAATGCGGGGGCGGCGCCGTTGCTCGTGTTGTGGCCGCTGTCCATGGTCTGGGCGGTGATCGGCACGAACTCACTGCGGCGGGCCGTCGTCGGGGGGCGGCGGCACCTTGAGGGGGCGTAGGCGCGCCCACGCTATGAAGGCGGCGGCGACGGCGAGCATGCCGATGCCGGCCCAGAGGTTGATGTTGACGTTGGCGGAGCGGGCGATCTGCTCGTCGGGGGTGAAGGCGATGCCGAGAACGGTGAGGACGAGGCCGTAGACGCCCATCAGGAGG
The DNA here is from genome assembly GCF_035942955.1 of Actinophytocola sp. Classification (GTDB taxonomy): domain Bacteria; phylum Actinomycetota; class Actinomycetes; order Mycobacteriales; family Pseudonocardiaceae; genus DASYTH01. The sequence goes on from NZ_DASZCQ010000032.1 coordinate 23,602, forward strand.
GCGACGATCAGGCGGATGTCGAACATCGGTGCCTTCCTAGAAGACGAGGTTCAGCGCGATGGTCACGACCAGGACGATTCCGGCCAGGAGCCCGGGGTTGCGGTACCAGCCGGCGTCGGCGCCGGTGGTCGTGTGGCGGCGGTCGGCCTTGGGAGTGAGGGAGTAGACGAGGCCGACCAGCTCGGCTTCGGGTTTGGGCGTGGTGGCATAGGAAACGGCCACGCTGACCACGACGTCGACGACGAATGCCGCGCCGGCGCCGACGAAGGCCGAGCCCTGGCCGGGCAGGTCGATGACGCCGCTCTGCGTCAACCCGAACACGACCACCGCGGAGGTGATGCCGCTGACCAGGCCGAGCCAGCCGGCGGTCGGGGTCATGCGACGCCAGAACATGCCGAGGATGAACGTGGCGAACAGCGGCGCGTTGAAGAACGAGAACAGCTGCTGCAGGTAGTCCATCAGGTTGGTGTAGCTGGCCGCGATGAACGCCGTGCCGATCGCCAGAACCGTGGCCCCGGCGGTGACCACCCTGCCGACCCCCAGGTAGTAGCCGTCCGGCCGGTCGCGGACCAGGTAGTCCTGCCAGATGTCGTAGGTGAACACCGTGTTGAACGAGCTGAGGTTCGCCGCCATCCCCGCCATGAACGAGGCGAGCAGGCCGGCGATGGCGATGCCGAGCATTCCGTTGGGCAGCAGGTCGCGCATGAGCAGCAGCAGGGCGTTGTTGAACGTGGCGCCGCTCGGCGCTTCGCCACCGGCCAGCAGCGCGGCCTTGTTCTCGCCGGCCAGCTCGGCCACCGAGACGCCGGCGATCATGCCGGGAATGATCACGATCAACGGGATCAGCATCTTCGGGAACGCCCCGATGATCGGGGTGCGCCGGGCCGCCGACATGCTCCTGGCCGCCATGGCTCGCTGCACCTCGACGAAGTTCGTCGTCCAGTAGCCGAACGACAGCACGAAGCCGAGCCCGAACACCAGGCCCAGCACGGACAGCAGGTCGTTGCCGAAACCGGTGAGCTGGTTGCCTGGCCAGGAGTCGAGCTGCTCGGCGCCCCCCGGGCCGGCGGAGACCTTGTCCACCAGCCCCTGCCAGCCGCCGACCTTGTACAGCCCGACGATCGTCAGCGGCAGCAGGGCGGCCACGATCACGAAGAACTGCAGCACCTCGTTGAAGATCGCGGCGGACAGGCCGCCGAGCGCGGTGTAGGCCAGCACGATGGCCGCGGCCACGATCACCGACACCCAGATCGGCCAGCCCAGCAACAGGTTGACCACGCTGGCGAGCAGGTACAGGTTGATCCCGGCGATGAGGATCTGGGCGGTGGCGAAGCTGATCGCGTTGACCAGGTGCGCGGGCTGGCTGAACCGGCGCAGCATGAACTCGGGGACGCTGCGGACCTTGGAGCCGTAGTAGAACGGCATCATCACGATCCCGAGGAACAGCATGGCCGGGATCGCGCCGATCCAGAAGTAGTGCGCGGTCGGCATGCCGTACTGGGCGCCGTTGGCAGACATCCCCATGACCTCGATGGCGCCGAGGTTGGCCGCGATGAACGCCAGACCGGTCACCCAGGCCGGCAGCGAGCGGCCGGAGAGGAAGAAGTCGAGGCTGGTGGACACCTGCCGGCGGGCCAGGTAGCCGATGCCAAGCACCAGCACGAAGTACAGGCCGAGCAGGACGTAATCGACCGCGTTGGCGTCGAGTCGCAGGTCGGCCTCGGCGAGCACGGACAAACCAGCCACCTCCCCTGGTCGCGCCGCACCACCAGCAGATCACAGGTGATCAGGATCCGCATGACGCGACGCCGGGAGGGGTCGGGTGATGTAACGGTTAAGAACGGGGATTGACGCGGGTTACCCGCGGTGGTTCGCTATCCGTTACTTATCCGGTTCAGTGACGTGCACGCGTGCCCGAGGTGAATCACTATGCGAAACCGGTCCCGGTCCCTGATCCTGCTCGCGGCCGCCAGCCTGGCCCTGGTGGCGTGCACCGAGGGGGGTGATGGCGCCGGCCCGCCCGGCGGGGTGCCGGGTGGCGGGCAGCAGGCGGCACAGCCCGCCTCCTACCCCCGCAACGAGACGCTGTTCACCAGCGGCACGCAGTGGGGCCCGCCGGTGAGCTGGAACCCGATCGCGACGCAGAACTACGCCACCGGCACGATCGGCTTCGTCTACGAGACGCTGTTCCTCTACGACCCGCAGACCGACAAATACGAGCCGTGGCTGGCCGAGAGCGGCAACTGGACCAGCGACACGACCTACGAGGTGAAGCTGCGCGACGGTGTCAACTGGACCGACGGCAAGCCGCTGACCGCCGACGACGTGGTGTTCACCGCAGAGCTCGGCAAGATGAAGTCGGTTCCGTACAGCAACCTGTGGAACTATCTGCAGAAGGCCGAGGCGACCGACCCGCGCACGGTCAAGTTCACCTTCGGCGCCCAGCCCAGCTACCAGCAGTGGGCCAACTGGGTCTACTTCAACGCGATCGTCCCGAAGCACCTGTGGCAGGGCAGGTCCGAACAGGACGTCACGGCCGGGGCGAACGACAAGCCGGTCGGCACCGGCCCGTACCTGTACCAGACCCACGACCAGGACCGCATGGTCTGGGTGAAGAACGACAACTGGTGGGGCAAGCAGAAGCTCAACCTCGACCCCAAGCCCAAGTACATCGTGGACATCGTCAACTCCAGCAACGAGGCCGCGCTCGGGCTGCTGCTGCAGGGCGGCATCGACCTGAGCAACAACTTCCTGCCCGGCATCTCCACGCTGGTCCGCGGCGGCTACAAGCTGGAGACCTACTTCCCCGAGGCGCCGTACATGCTGTCGGCCAACACCACCTGGCTGGTCATGAACACCAAGAAGGCGCCGATGAACAACGCGGCGTTCCGCCGGGCGCTGGCCAACTCCATCGACATCAACAAGATCGTCAACGGGGTGTACGGGCAGATCGTCAAGCCGGCCAGCCCAACGGGCCTGCTGCCGATCTGGGACAAGTACATCGACCAGGCGGTGGTCGACGAGCTCGGGTTCAGCTTCGACACCAACCGGGCCAAGTCGATCCTGGCCGAGGGCGGCTTCCGCGACACCAACGGTGACGGGCTGGTCGAGAACACCGACGGGTCCCCGATCGAGCTGACGCTGGCCGTGCCGACCGGATGGACCGACTGGATGGAGGCGATCCGGACCATCGCCGAGGGCGCCAAGGCGGCCGGGATCAACATCAAGACGGAGTTCCCCGCCCAGACGCAGGTCGAGGACATGCGGGAGAGCGGCAGCTTCGACATGATCCTCAACAACGAGCGGCAGATCGACAACACGCCGTGGACCTACTACGACTACGTGTTCCGGCTGCCGATCCAGCAGCAGCAGACGACTGTCAACTTCGGACGGTACGAGAACCAGCAGGCGTGGGACCTGGTGAACCAGCTGGACAAGACCAAGGTCGACGACGTGGCCGGGATGAAGGCGGTCACCTCCCAGCTGCAACGGATCCAGCTCACCGAGATGCCACTGATCCCGTTGTGGTACAACGGCTTGTGGGCCCAGTACAGCAACGCGGTCTGGACGAACTGGCCGTCGGCGAAGGACAACGCACCCAAGCACCTGCCGACCACGTGGCGGGGCTACATGCAGCGCGGCGCCATCAAGATGCTCTCCGACCTGAAGCCGGCACCACCGGCCAAGTAGGACGGCGGCGGGGCGCTGGGCGGCGAGGAGGATCGGATGCGGCGGTACTTCGCGAGGAAGCTCCTCATCTACGTCCTCACGTTCTTCGTCGCCGTGACGATCAACTGGATGATCCCCCGGTTGGTTCCGGGGGATCCCATCCAGGGCATGGTGGCAAGGGCGGGCGCGCAGACGCCGGAAGCGGCGGCGGCGATCCGGGCGCAGTACACCGAGTGGTTCGGGCTGGACGTGCCGCTGCTCGAGCAGTACCTCAGGTTCTGGGCCGACCTGCTCGGCGGTGACCTCGGGGTCAGCATGTGGCTGTTCCCGGCGTCGGTGCGCTCGGTGATCCTGACCGCGCTGCCGTACACGCTCGGGCTGCTGCTCCCGGCCATCCTGCTGAGCTGGTGGGCCGGCAACAAGTTCGGCGCCTACGCGGCCCGCCGCAAGGTGCTCGACAACGCCGCGCTGCCGATCTGGTACGTGCTGACCGCCACGCCCTACATGTGGTTGGCGATCCTGCTGCTGTGGAGCCTGGGAATCGTCGCCAACGTCTTCCCGACCGCCGGGGGCTACGGTTTTCTCGTCGTTCCCACGTGGTCTTTGGACTTCGTCGGCAACCTCGCCCTGCACTGGTTCCTGCCGTTCGCGTCGCTGTTCCTGGTCGCGTTCGGCGGCTGGGCGATCGGGATGCGCAACCTGATCATCTACGAGCTGGAGGCGGACTACTCCCACTACCTGCAGGCGCTCGGGGCGCCCAGCCGGCTGGTGCGCCGGTACGCGTTCCGCAACGCGATGCTCCCGCAGGTCACCGGCCTCGCGTTGCAGCTCGGGGTGATCATCGGCGGCGCGGTGGTCACCGAGATCGTCTTCAGCTACCCGGGACTCGGCTACATCACGCTCAAGGCGATCGAGAGCGGCGACTACTTCCTGCTGCAGGGCGTGTTCCTGTTCATCGTCGTCGGGGTGCTGGTCGCCAACTTCATCGTCGACGTCGTGTACGTCCTGGTCGATCCGCGGACCAGGACCGGGGTGGGAGGTGGTCGGGCATGAGCACGCCGGACGAACGCAAGGCCGCCGCCGTGCCCGGGGTGGGCGCCGTGTCCACTGTGGTCAGCGCGCGGCGCGAGTCGCTTTACTTCGCGCTGCGGAACAGGAAGCTCGTCGGCGGGCTGGCCGTGGTGCTGCTGTTCCTCGGCACCGGCCTGATCGCGCCGCTGTTCACCGCGGCCAACCCGCTGGACTACGTCGGGCCGCGCGGGGAGGGGCCGTCGGCCGACTACTGGTTCGGCACCACCATCTTCGGTCAGGACGTGTTCAACCAGTTCGTCCACGGGCTGCGCGGCACGTTCTTCGTCGGGTTCTTCGCCGGGCTGCTGGCCGGCGTCATCGGCATGCTCATCGGGTTCGTCGCCGGCTACCGCGGCGGGATGCTGGACGAGATCCTCAACATGTTCACCAACATCGTGCTCGCGCTGCCGGTGCTGGCCGTCCTGCTGATCATCGCCGCATACCTGGAGGTGCGCGACATCCAGGTGCAGGCGCTGATCATCGGGCTGTTCTCCTGGCCATGGGTGGCCCGGGCGGTCCGGGCGCAGACCATGTCGTTACGCTCGCGCGACTTCGTCGACCTTGCCCGGCTCAGCGGGGCCCCGGTGCGCCGGATCATCCTCCGGGAGATCGCCCCGAACATGGCCTCCTACCTGTTCATGGTGTTCATCCTGCTGTTCGGCGGATCGGTGCTGTTCGCCGCCACGCTCGACTTCATCGGCCTCGGCCCGACCGAGGGGATCTCGCTCGGCCTGATGCTGCGCAACGCGGTCACCTGGACCGCGCTGCAGCTGGGCATGTGGTGGTGGTTCGTGCCGCCGGGGCTTGGCATCACGGCCATCGTCGGCGCGCTCTACATCATGAACGTGGGGCTGGACGAGGTGTTCAACCCCAGGCTCAGGGAGACGTGATGAGCCTGACGGTCACGGGTCTCGCGGTGTACTACCGGACCCTGCGCGGGGATGTGCGGGCGCTCGACGGAGTGACGTTCGCCGTCGCCGACGGGGAGATCATGGGGCTGGCCGGGGAGTCGGGCTGCGGCAAGACCACGCTCGGCAAGAGCCTGATCCGGCTGGACGGCCGGATGCGGCACGTCGCCGGAACGGTCGAGCTGGACGGCGCGGAGCTGCCCATCTCGGACAACGTGCGGATGAACCGGTTCCGGTTCACCGAGGTCTCGCTCATCCCGCAGTACGCGATGAGCGCGCTGAACCCGACCCGCAAGATCGGCAAGCTGACCCGGGACCTGGTGGAGTCGCGGGGAATCCGGTTCGCTTCGGTGCGGGCCGAGCTCCAGCGCCGGCTCGAGCTGGTCGGGCTCGACGCCGACGTGCTGAGGCGGTACCCGATCGAGCTGTCCGGCGGGATGAAGCAGCGGATGGTGATGGTGCTGTCCACGTTGCTCAACCCGGCGTTGCTCATCGCCGACGAGGTCACCTCCGCGCTCGACGTGTCGACGCAGCGGGCCGTCGCCGAGGCCCTCGTCGGGTTCCGGGACCACGGGTTCGTGCGAAGCATGATCGTCATCACGCACGACGTGTCGCTCGTGTACCAGATCGCGGACACGATCATGGTGATGTACGCCGGAAAGCTGGCCGAGAAGGCGCCGGCCGAGGCGTTGGTGGGATCACCCCTGCATCCGTACACGCAGCTGCTGATCTCCGCGCTGCCCGAGGTCGGGGTGCGCTACGAGGGCAAGCGGCTCAGCGGGATCGCGGGGAGCCCACCGTCGCTGTTGAACGCTCCGACCGGGTGCCGGTTCCGGGACCGGTGCCCGCTCGCGTTCGACAAGTGCGCCGAGGAGCCGCCGTTCGTCGAGGTGGAGAAGGATCACTTCGTCGCGTGCTGGAAGGCGGGGTGACGATGCTGCGGCTCGAGGGTGTGTCGAAGGTGTACCGGGTCGGTGCGTTCGGCGGCCGGAAGAGGGACGCGGTGCGGGACGTCAGCTTCACGCTCGGGGCCGGGGAGGTGGTGTCGCTCATCGGGGAGAGCGGGAGCGGGAAGACCACGATCGGGCGGATGATCCTGCGGCTCACGCCGGTGAGCGCGGGGACGATCACGCTCGACGGCCAGGACGTCTCGGCGTTGCGCGGCTCCCGGCTGAAGTCGTTCTACCGCAAGGTGCAGGGGGTGTTCCAGGATCCGTTCAGCTCGTACAACCCGGTGTTCAAGGCGGACCGGGTGTTCGCGATGATCAGGTCGGCATACTTCCCCGGAGTGTCCGATTCGGACTGGCGAGCCAAGGTGGCCGAGTCGTTGGCCGCGGTGCGGTTGCGGCCCGATGCGGTGCTGGACAAGTATCCGCACCAGCTGTCCGGCGGCCAGCTGCAGCGGTTGCTGATCGCGCGGGCGCTGCTGCTGGACATCAGGCTGCTGGTGGCCGACGAGGTGATCAGCATGCTGGACGCGTCGACCCGGATCGACGTGTTGAACCTGTTGGGGGATCTCAAGGAGCGCGGGCTCGGCATCCTGTTCATCACGCACGACCTGGCGCTGGGCAACTACCTCAGCGACCAGACGGTGATCCTGCGCGGCGGCGAGGTGGTGGAGCAGGGGCCGACCGCGGACGTGTTCGGCAGCCCGCAGCACCCGTACACCAGGCAGCTGCTGGCGTCCGTGCCGCAGCTGCACAAGAAGTGGAGCGAGGTGGACGCCGAGCTAGCCCAGCGGTAGCACCGCGCGCTGGTTGTCGAAGGCCAGCCTGGCCGCGCCGAGCAGGCCGGCGGACCGGCCGAGCGGGGACGCCGCGACGCGGACCCGGCGGCCGCTGGACGCCACGACGGTCGCGGCGAGCGTGGTGCCGCCGGCGTCGATCGCCAGCGCGTGCCCGGTCACGGCCGGGCGCCGAGATCGTTGACGCAGCGCAGCACCGGCGGCGCGGTGAGCGCGGTCGGGTCGAGCCCGAGGCTGCCGCCCACCCGGAACGTGGCGGACTCGCCAGGCAGCAGAGTGATCAGCATGTCGTCCACTGTGGACTCCGGATTCAGCCGATCGGGAAACAGCGCGACATCCCGCAGCAACACACCGGCGGTGACGGTGACCTCCAGGTTGTCGCCGGCCTCGGCGACCTTCACGTCGTAGCGCGGCGGCGGCAGCGCGAGGTCGATGTCCTCGGCAAAGAAGTGGTGGTAGCGGTTGCCGCCCTCGGTGATCGTGAGCAACTCGGACGCCGGATCGCCCGGCCGGCTCACCTCGTCGGGCAGCGGCAGGCGCACGGCGCCCCGCGGCGGGGCCAGAAAGTCGAGCACGGCCTTGGCCTCCGGCTCGCCGGTGAACAGGCTGCGGGTGAGCACAGCCTGGCCGCGCCACTGTGTGCCGGTGTCGTTGACGGCGACCAGATCCAGCGCGCCGCCGCCGGCCGGCCGGGGCTGCACGGTCAGCAGGCGCTCGGCGAACGCGCGGCGCAGCGCGTACCACAGCGGCTTGCGCCGGCCGTCGCCGTCGACCGCCGCCCAGGAGATCACCGGCCAGCAGTCGTTGAGCTGCCAGACGATCGCGCCGGTGCACAGCGGGTGCAGGGAGCGCAGGTGCTCCACGCCGAACCGCAGCGCGCGCGCCTGGTTGAGCTGGGTGGACCAGTGCCAGTCGTCGAAGCCGGCCGGCGGCGGCAGGTGCCCGGCAAGGCCCCGGAGCAGCTTGGTGTTGCCGTCGACGGCCTTCTGCCGGTGCGCGATGGCCGGCGACTCGGGATCAAGCGGCGCCGAGGTGATCGCCCGGCGCAGGGTGCTGTACATCGGTGGGCCCTGGAAGCCGAACTCGGCGACGAAGCGCGGGCGGTAGTCGGCGTAGTGGGTGTAGTCGTCGGTGTTCCAGACGTCCCAGATGTGCGTGCTGCCGTGGGCGGGATCGTTGGGGTGCAGGTCGAAGTGCCCGGAGTACGGGCTGCCCGGCCAGTACGGCCGGGTCGGGTCCAGCTCGGCGACGATGCGCGGCAGCAGGTCGAAGTAGTAGCCGGCGCCCCAGGTCCGGCCCCGCAGGGCGGCCGCCCAGCCCCAGTCGGCGTGGCCCCAGATGTTCTCGTTGTTGCCGATCCACAGCACCAGGCTGGGATGGTGGGCGAGCCGGACGACCTGCTCGCGGGCCTCGGCGGCGACCTCGGCGGCGATCGGCTCCTCCTCGGGGTATGCCGCGCACGCGAACAGGAAGTCCTGCTGCACAAGGATTCCGAGCTCGTCGGCCAGGTCGTAGAAGTCCTCGCTCTCGTAGCGGCCGCCGCCCCACACGCGCAGGAAGTTCGCGCCGGCCTCGGTTGCCTGGCGCAGCCGGGTGGCGTACCGGGCGCGGTCGACGCGGTGCGGGAAGCAGTCGTCGGGGATCCAGTTGAACCCGCGCGCGGAGATCGGCCGGTCGTTGACCATCACGGTGAACGGGGTGCCGTCGGCGTCCGGCGTGGTGTCCAGCCGGACCGACCGGAAGCCGATCCGGCGGTGCCAGCGATCCAGTGGCACGCCGGCCGGGTCGGTGAGCGTCACCTCGAGGTCGTAGCGGGGCTGCCCGCCGTGGCCGCGCGGCCACCAGCGCTCCACAGTGGACAGATCGAGCCGGAGCGTGACGGTCCGCTCGCCCGGCGGCACGATCGCGTCGGCCGCCTCGCCGGCGACCGTGGCGGTGACCCTCAGCGGCTCGTCGCCGGCGCGCTCCAGTGCGATATGGAGCTCGACGTGCCCACCGTCACCGGCCACGGTCACCAGCGGCCGGACTCGGTCCAGCCGTCCCGTGCGCCAGCCGTGCAGCCCGATCGGCTGCCAGATGCCGGCGGTGACCAGCGTGGGCCCCCAGTCCCACCCGAAGTTGCAGGCCATCTTCCGGATGAGGTTGAACGGCTCGGGGTAGGCGTTCGGACGCGCACCGAGCCTGGCCCGCAGTTGCTCGGCGTACCGGTACGCCGAGGTGAACCGGATCAGCAACGTGTTCCTGCCGGGGCGGAGCATCGGCCCCACGTCGAACCGGTAGGACCGGTGCATGTTCGCCGTGCGCCCCACCTCGGCGCCGTTGAGCGTGATCGCGGCGACGGTGTCCAGTCCGGCGCACACCAGCTCGGTCCGGTCGGCGCCGCCGTCGGTCCAGTCGAACCCGAGCGCGTACGTCCAGTCGGCCCGCCCGATCCAGCCGAGCGATTCCTCGTTGAGATCCAGGTACGGGTCGGGGATGATGCCGGCGGCGAGCAGATCGGTGTGCACGCAGCCCGGCACGGTGGCCGGCAGCCCGGCCACGCCCGGCCCGGCCGTCGAGGACAGCGTCCAGCCGTCGTGCAGCGGGCGGTAACCGGTCACCTGGCAACCCTTCGAGGCGAAGGTACTTAACCGGAAAAGTACCTCTCACGCTAGAGTTGCGACGCCTCGGTGTCAACGCCGACAAATACGGTTCAGCTATCCTTCCGGCATGAGACGGCCGACGATCGCCGACATCGCCCGGCGCGCGGGAGTGTCCAAGGGCGCGGTGTCCTACGCGCTCAACAACCGGCCCGGCGTCTCACCGCACACCCGCGAGCGGATCCTGGCCATCGCCGAGGAGATCGGCTGGCGGCCCAACAGCGCCGCGAGGGCGCTGTCCGGCGCGGCGGCCAACGCGATCGGCCTCGCCCTGCACCGGCCGGCCAAGATCCTCGGCATCGAGCCGTTCTTCATGGAGCTGGTCAGCGGCATGGAGGGGGTGCTGTCCGCCGCCGGCTCCGCGCTCATGCTGCAGGTGGTCGGCGACGCGGACACCGAGCTGGCGCTGTACCGGCGGTGGTGGGGCGAGCGTCGCATCGACGGGGCCATCCTCACCGACCTGCGCACCGACGACCCGCGGGTCGGCCTGCTCACCGAGCTCGCCCTGCCCGCGGTGATCGTCGGCGGGCCGACCGGAGTCGGTTCCCTGCCGCACGTGTGGTCCGACGAGGCGGCGGCGGTGACCGAGACGGTCAGCTACCTCGCCGCGCTCGGGCACCGGCGGATCGGCCGGGTCGCCGGGCTGCCCGAGCTGCTGCACACCCACCACCGCGACGCGGCGTTCGCCACGGCCGGCGCGACGCTGGGCGTGGACACCTCGATGGTGATCTGGACCGACTACACCGGCGACGAGGGCGCGCACGCCACCCGCACGATGCTGAGCAACCCGGCGCGGCCGACGGCCATCCTGTACGACAACGACATCATGGCGGTGGCCGGGCTGTCGGTGGCACACGAGATGGGCCTGGCGGTGCCGACCGACCTGTCGATCGTGGCCTGGGACGACTCGCCGCTGTGCCAGGTGGTCCGGCCCCCGCTGACCGCGCTCACCCGGGACATCCCGGCCTACGGCGCCCGCAGCGCCGCGCTGCTACTCGAGGTGATCGGCGGCGAGCCGGGCGCGGGGGTTGAGGTGCCGCACCCGCGGCTCACCCCGCGGGGCACGACGGCGCCACCGCCCTGACCGGTCATTACTTAAGTGGTCACTGTGGAGCGCAGTGCGACAATTGCTCGGGCGCAAATAAAGTCACAAGGGCACGGCCACATTGCGCTCCACCTTGGACGATCAAAGCAACAGTTCTTCGACACGGTTGAGCACCGTCGCACGCGACTTGTCCACCGAGTAGGCCGCCTCGGAAAGCCGGTCAAGGGTCTGGCGGTAGCGGGCGATGTCCTCGGGGTCGTCGTAGTAGGTCCCGCGGATCCGGTCCTCGGTGTAGGCGACGCCGGGGTCGTTCTGGAACACGGCGGGGAAGGTCAGCAGCGCGAACGTGCCGGTGATGCCGGCGTGGACGCCCGCGGCGAGCGGCAGCACCCGGATCGTGACCGTGGGCTGCGCGGCGAGCTCGAGCAGGTGGTTGAGCTGCTCGGCGAGGACGGCGTCGTCGACGGCCGGCCGGTAGAGCACCGACTCGTCCAGCACGCTGGTGACGGTCGGGGGTTCGGGGCGGGTCAGGATCTCCTGCCGAGCCAGGACGAGATCGACCCGCTGGGCCACTTCGACGTCGGACAGGTCCGGCTCGGCCGCCCGCACGATGTGCTCGGCGTAGGCCGGGGTCTGAAACAGGTCGGGGATCACCAGCGCGTCGTAGCTCGAGATCTGCTCGGCGCTGGCCTCCAGACTCAGGTAGAGGTGAAACCAGGACGGCGCGGCGCCGGCGAACGGGGTCCACCAGTCGCGCCCGGCCCGGGCCTCGTCGAGCAACTCGACGAACGCCGGGATACGGTCCTCGGCGTCGTAGTGCCGCAGCAGAAGCTCCAGCTCCGGCACCTTGGGTAGGTTCCGAGCGACTTCCAGGTGCGTGATATGGCTCGTCGCGCACCCGGCCCGCTTGGCGACCTCATCGCGCTTGAAACCGGCCGATTCTCGCAATCTGCGCAGTTCGAGCGCCACATATCGCTTGAGCACGGTCGGGCTCGGTGCGATCACTTGGCCTCCTTCCTCATCTAATCGTGACATGCACCCATTCCATTACGCGTGGTTACGGCGTAACCTTTTACTCCGTAACGCGTTACGGCGTAACCGCGGCAGCTCTAGACGACCCACCCACATTAGACCCTGGCAAGGTCCGGTGCACGCACCAGATCGCCGCATGATCATTTGAGGAAAGTGACCATTAGCCGAGCGCCAACAGCCCGGCGGCGGCCGCCGCGTTCCCTCCCGCACGCGGCCCGGCCGCCGCCTCCCTGCACACGCAAGTTGCTCCCCCAACGTGCGCGCCACCGTGGCTGGCCAGCTGACCGAGCTGGAGGCCGACGTGAGCCAAGACAACACCGCCGCCCTGTCCCACCAGCCCCAGCCTCAGCCCTCCGTATCCGCCCACCGTTCCCCCGCCACGTCAGCAGTTCTGGCACCGGATTCGATCGACAGATCCCGGTTGGCCCTGTCCATCGGGGTCCTGCTCGCGGTGCCGCTGCTGGCCCTCAACCTCCGTCCCGCGGTCACCAGCATGGGCTCGCTGCTGACCGACATCCGTTCGGACACCGGGATGTCCGCCGCCCTCGCCTCGGCCGTCGTGGCCGTGCCCGTCTGGTGCTTCGCCGCCGGCGGGGGGCTCGCCTGGGCGCTGCGAATCCGGTACGGCACCGGCCGGACCGTCACCTACGCGCTCGCCGTGCTTGCGGTTGCGCTCGTCGCCCGCGTCTTCGGCGGGCCGTACCTGCTGCTTGCCGGAACCGTGGCCGCCTGCCTGGCGATCGCCGTGCTCGGCACCCTGCTTCCGGCCATCGTGCACGCCGCACCGGCCCGCGAATGGGCCACGCTGACCGGTTGCTACATCGCCGCGCTCGGCAGCGGCAGCGCGGTCGGCGCGCTCATCACGCCGCAGATCAGCCACCACACCTCGTGGCAGCTCGGGGCCAGCAGCTGGGCGCTGCTGGCCATGGCCGCCGGGCTGATGTGGCGGGTGGCCGCCCGGCGGCTGCCCGAGCAGCCGGTGGCGGCGACCGCCAAGCCGAGCCCGCTGCACCTGCGGCCGGCCACCACGGCCTGGTCCCTGACTGTCCACTTCGGACTGACATCGGGGTTCACGTTCAGCATCATGGGTTGGCTGCCGAGCATCCTGATGGACCGGGCCCAGCTGCCGCCCTCGACGGTGGCCTGGCTGTTCACCGTGGCCATGGCGCTTGGGGTGCCGGTGGCGCTGCGGGTGCCCGCCTGGGCCCGGCGCAGCTCCAACCAGGCCGGCCTGGCCGTGCTGCTCGCCCTGCCCAGCCTGGTCGGGGTGGTCGGGCTGCTGATCGCGCCGACGATGATGCCCTGGGTGTGGGCGGCCGGGCTCGGCCTCGGCATGCCGGCCGTCGGGCTGGCCCTTGCCGCGATCTCGCTGCGTGCCGACAAGTCCACCGACACGGCCGCGGCGCTGTCGTCGATGGTGCAGGGCTTCGGTTACGCCCTTGCCGGCGCCACCGCGCTCGGGTGCGGCCTGCTGTACTCCGCGACGCAGTCCTGGGAGGTGCCGCTCGCCGCGCTCCTGGTTGTCCTGTGTGGACAGATAAGCAGCGGGGCGATCGCCGGGCTCCCGGTCACGGTCCGCTCCTGCCCGCGGGTCCGCCCGAGCCGGCGGGCCGCCGCCCAGCCGAGGCAGCTACCGCCCGGCCAGCCGGTGCCACCGGTTCGGCCGATGCCGGCGTCGCGGCCGATGCCACCGCCGCACCTGTTGCCACCGGCCCCAGCGGCGCCACGCTTGCAGCCGGTGCCGTCGGCCCAGCCGGTGCCGCACCTTCAGCCGGTGGCCCGGGTGCAGCCGGTGCCGTACATCCCGCCCGGCCAGCAACCGCAAGCGCCGCTTGCCCATCCGATGCCACCGGGTCAGCCGGTGCCGCCGGGCCAGCTGATGCTGCCGCTCGAGCTGCCGCCGGTCCGGCCGGCGCCGTGTCTGAAGCCGGTGGCGCGGGTGCAGCCGGTGCCGTACGTCCCGCCGGGCCAACGACCGCTGGCCGACCCGCTACCGCCGGCCCCTCCGGTACCGCCGGGCCAGCCGATGCCACCTGGCCAGCTGATGCTGCCGCCCACCGCGCCCCCGCCGGCCCGGCAACCGAACCTGCCACCGTGGCACCAACCGAACCTGCCGCCGTGGCACGAGCCGACCCTGCCGCCGTCGCAGTACCTCGAGCCCGGGCTGATTCCCATGCAACGGCAGGAAGAGCCGCCGCTCGGCCCGCCGCCCGCACCCGATCGGTCCGGCCGGCTGAACCGGAAGCACCGCGACCGGCAGCGGTTGCGCGGCTGAGCTACCGGCCGGCCATCAGCGTGTCGAAGTCGGCGAAGCGCTCGGCGAGGCGGTTGCCGGTGAAGTTGCCGACCCAGCCGTCATCGTCGTGGAAGAACCGGATCGCCACGTAGTCGGGCCGGGTGCCCATGTCGAACCAGTGGGTGGTGTTCGCCGGCACGCTGAGCAGGTCGCCGGCCTCGCACAGCACGGCGTACACCTTGCCCTTGACGTGCAGGTAGAACACGCCGGCGCCGCGGGCGAAGAAGGGGTCCTCGTCATCGTCGTGGGTATGCTCGGCGAGGAACTTCTGCCGGGCCTGCCGCGCCTTCTCCGTCCACTCCGGACTGTCCGACGGCGTCATGTGCAGCGCGTCCACCAGCACGTAGCCCTCGGTCTCGACCACCCGGTCGACGTGCTCCCGGTACGCCTCAAGCACCTGCTCCGAGCTCGGCTCCGCCGGCAGCCCTTCGACCACCGGCCACCGCTCGAACCGCACCCCGAGCCGCTTCAGCTCGACGGCGATCTCCCCGGCATCCTCGGTCCGGGTCAGCGCCGTGTCCGGATCCTCGTCCGCCCACACCGTCAGCAGCGTCATCGCACTCCCCTTCCCTACATGCCGAGTGTCGTCCCCACCGCGAAGCGGAGCAACCACTCGAGGCACTCGAGGCGGTGGCGGGCCTGGTAGAGGTCGACGCCCCAGACGTAGACGCCGTGCCGGGCCACGACGAGCGCCGGGGTGTCTTGGCGGAAGCCCACCTCGAACGCGTCGCCAAGGTCGTCCATGTCCTGGGCGTTGGGGATGACCGGGACGATGACGACGTCGCGGTGGGCGGCGCGGCCGAAACCCTTGAGCATCTCCAGGTCCTGCAGGGGTATGCCGGTGGGCCAGCGTTCCGCGGCCAGCACCGGGGCGAGGGCGTGCACGTGGACCACGGCGCCGGCGCCGGACACGGTGGCGATGCGGGCGTGCAGGCCGGCCTCGGCCGACGGGCGCCGGTCCTGGCCGGGCAGGGCCGCGCCGGACCCGTCGACGAGCACCGCGTCCCGCGGGGTCAGCTCGCCCTTGTCCAGGCCGCCGGCGGTGACGGCGAGGCGGAGCGGGTCGCGGTCGACGACCACCGACAGGTTGCCGGAGGTGCCGCGCATCCAGCCCATCGCGGCGTAGCGGGCGGCCTCGGCGGCGAGGGCCCGGCCGGCCGCCCGCAGCCGGTCATCCACGGGTGATCCGGATCTCGGCGAAGGACCGGATTGTCCGATGTGGACCGAAGTCGGCATCGGCGTACGGCTCCCCCGGCCGGGCCACGCCGACGGTCTGCCAGCCGGCACCGGCGGCGGCATCCAGCTCGGCCGGAACGTCGGACAGGAACACGATGCCGCCCGGGTCTGTGTCCAGTTCGGACGCCATCGCGCGGTAGGAGGACGCCTCCCGCTTGGGGCCGGCGTTGACGGTGTCGAAGTGCCGGGAGAACAGGCCGGTGACATCTCCGTCGGTGGTGCGGGAGAACGACGCGACCTGGCCGGCGACCGAGCCGGACGAGAACACGGCCAGCCGCAGCCCGTCGGCGTGCCAGGTCCGCAGCGCCGGCGCCACATCGGGGAAGAACTCGGTGATCAGCTCGCCGGAGGCGTAGCCGCGTTGCCAGATCAGGCCCTGCAGGGTCTTCAGCGGGGCGATCTTCTCGTCGGCCGCCATCCAGCCGTGCAGCACCTCCACCACCTCGGCGGTGCCGGCCGACTCGGGCAGCCCGGCCAGCTTCTTGGTCCGGGCAACGGCATCGCGCACCTGCGGGTCGGACGGGTGCGCGTCGATCCACGGGCCGAGCCGCGGGCGGGCATAGTCGTAGAGGCCGACGTGCACCGCGCTGGTGGCGGTCAGGGTGCCCTCGATGTCGAGGACCACCCAACTGGCGATCAGGTTCACGGCGCCTCCCGGTAGTAGTCGGCGAGCTTGCGCGGGTCGAACGGGCCGCGGTCGGTCACCACGAGGGTCACGAACCGCGGCGGGGTGATGTCGAACACCGGGTAGCCGCCGGTCAGCCACTCGTCGCCGGAGCGGTGCTCGATCGGCACGTCGGCGGCGGTGGCCGCGTTCCGGTCGGGCGCCTGAACCATTGCCAGGAACGGCACCTCGAACGCGTGCGCGGCGACCGCCAACCCCAGCGTGCCGATCTTGTTGACCACGTGGCCGTCCATCGTCACCCGGTCGCCGGCCGTGACCAGCGCGTCGACCTCACCGGCGGCCAGCACCGCGGCGCCCATCCCGTCGGTGATCACCCGGGTGTCCACGCCCATTTCGACCAGGGTGGCCGCGGTGAGCCGGGCGCCCTGCAGGTACGGCCGGGTCTCGGTGCACACGAACCCGATCCGTTTGCCGGCCCGGCCCAGGGCCAGCACCAGCTCGACCAGGTACAGGTCGGCCCAGCAGTGGGTGAGCACGGATCCGGAGTCCGGCAACAACTCCGCGGTGAACTCGCCGAGCAGGCGGCTGCGCGTCCGGTAGCGCTCGTCGCCGGCCCGCGCCCCGGCGAGCGCGGCGGCCTCCAGCTCCGCCCCGGTACGCCAGCCCGTGTCGTCCACTGTGGACAGCACGGCGCGGACGGCCTTGCGCAGGTGGTTGTTCGTGCGCCGGGTGGCGGTCAGGCGCGCGGCTGCCCGGTCCAGGTACGCCCTGGCCGCGGCCGGTTCCAGATCCGCAGCCTCCCTGGCCGCCAGCACCATCCCCCAGAGCACCGCGAAGTACGGCCCGGACGACTGGGTGACCATGTCCTCGACGGCCCGTGCCACGTCCTCGACGGTCCGGCAGCGCACCCACACCCGCTCGGCCGGGAACACCCGCCGGTCGAGGATGTGCACGCCGTCGTCGGCCAGCCGGACGCTGTCGGCGAGTACCGGAAGCATCAGCTGTACCCCGTGAACGGCGGGTACTCACCGGTGAGGAAGTGCGCACCGACCTCGCGTGCCTTGTACGCCACCGGATCGTGCAACGTCAGGGTGCGGGCGTTGCGCCAGAAGCGGTCGAAGCCGAACGCGGCGGCGGTGGCCCGCGCGCCGGCGAACTCGAAGATCCGCGACGTGGTCTCGGTGACCACCCGGGTGGACAGCACCTTGGCCGCGGAGATCGTCACCGCGGCCGCACCGCGCTCCTCCGCGGTCAGCTCCGAGCCCCGCTCGGCGGCGGCGTGCAGCGCCGCGGCGGCCTCGTCGGCCAGCAGCCGCGCGGCCCGCACGCCGGCCACCAGCTCCCCGTATCCGGCCAGGATGTACGGGTCCGCCACCGCACTGTCCACTCCGGACAATGTCCACGGCCGGGTCCGGCGCCTGGTGTACTCGGCCGCCTCGGCCAGCGCGCCTTCCGCGATGCCCACGTAGATCTGGCACAGGATGAGCTGGAACCCCAGGGCGGCAAGGGAGATCCGCACCGCCCCCGGCGCCAGCGGGTCGTCCGGCTGCACGCCCAGCACGTCCCCGGCCGGCACCGCCACGTTGTCGAACACCACGCCGCCGCTGGCCGTCAGCCGCTGACCCATGTTGTCCCAGTCGTCGAGGTAGCCGATCCCCCTGGCGCCGGCGTCCACCGTGAACGTGACCTTCTCGCCGCTGTCCGCCCGGACCGCGCTGACCACGAGCCGGTCGGCGACCATCGCGCCGGTGGCGAACGTCTTGCGCCCGTCGACGGTGAACCCGTCGCCGGCCGGGGTCAAGGTGAGGTCGGCGTCGAGCGGGTTGCTCACCCCGGCCCAGAACCAGGAGTGCCGCACGGTCTGCCGCCGCAGCCGCTCGGTGATCTCCCGCCGGTCGAACAGCTCGCTGCGCCACTGGTGGAGGTAGTGGTAGCCGATCAGGTGCCCGACCGAGGCGTCGGCGCCGGCGACGATCCGGGTGACCGTGTTGGCGTCCGGCCACGCCCCGCCCCCGCCGCCGAGCTCCACCGGAATCAGCAGGGTGAGCAGGCCCGATCCGCGTAGCAGCCCGACCTCCTTGACCGGCGGCCGGGCCGCGCGGTCCCGCTCGGCGGCGTCCACGCGCAGGGTCGCGGCGAGCTCCTCCGCCGCCGCGCGCCCGACCTGTGCCGGTGTGCTCATCGGACCTCCGCGGTCGTGTGCTCCGAGAACAGGGTGACATTTGCGTCAAAACCGGGTACTTAGGCCCCCTCATCCGGGGCCAGGAGACCCTGTCCGTGGGGGCACGGTTCAGGCGATCGTCATGGTTCGAGCAGGAGTGGGTAGCAACAGTGACGCGTTTCCTCGACCGGGACACCGTGTACGCCGCGCTGGAGCTGGCGGTGCGAGCGCCGTCGGTGCGCAACTCGCAGCCGTGGCGGTTCCGCGTCGGTCGCGGGTCCATCGACCTGTACGCCGATGCCACCCGGCTGCCCGCGACGGACGGCCGGGACCTGTTGATCAGCTGTGGTGCGGCCCTGCATCACCTGCGGATCGGGCTGACCGCACTCGGCTGGCTGCCGGCGACCTACCGGCTGCCCGACCCGCGGCGGCCGGATCACCTCGCGTCCATCGAGACCGTGCCCCGCTTGCCCGCCCGCGCCGATGTCACGCTGGCCGTGTCGATCCCCCGCAGGCGTACCGATCGCCGCGCGTACGGCCCGCTGGAGGTGTCCGGCGCCCGCATCGCCGAGCTCACCCACCTCGCCGGGGCCGAGGGCGCCCAGCTCCGCGTCGTGCATCCCGGCGACGCCCGCGCGCGGTTGCTTTCGGTGCTACCGGATCTCCATCGGTCCTCCGTGTACGCATTGGCCCGCGCCGGCCCCGCGCTCCGCCGTGACCATGTCGAGTCCGAAGAGGACGGTGTGGGAACGCTGCTGGTTCTCGGTATGGGTGCCGACAGCCGGCTGGCCTGGCTGCGCGCCGGCGAGGCGACCAGCGCCGTCCTGCTCGCCGCCACCCGCAGGCGCCTGGCCACCTGCGCGCTCACCGAACCGCTCGACACGCCCGGTACCCGCGACCTGGTCCGCGCCGGGGTGCTCGGCGGCGGCTCCGTCCCCCAACTGGTGCTGCGGGTCGGCTGGCCGGCCGACGACCCGGACCCGTTCCCGGCCACCGGCCGCCGCCCGATCTCCGACGTGGTGGACTGGGCTACGGGGTGACGGCAAGGAACAGGAACGCGCCGAAAGATCGTGAGATGAACGGTGCCCAGCATGAGGGTGGCCTTGCCCGGGGCGACCGCCACGAGGGCCAACCCCACGCCGAGGTCCCGGCCCCTGGTCACCGCCAGCACCAGCGCGGCCACCGGCGGCACGAGCACCGCCCACCAGGGCAGACCCGACCTGACCATGCCGCTCGCGCTAGTGGCGCGGTCCTAAGTGTGCTCCGCGGCCACTCGCTCGACCGACTTGCCGGCGACCAGGTCGTCCAGCACGCCGATCATGACCGGACACTCGTCGATCGGATGCGCGCTCGGGCACTGCAGCGCATGGGACAGGAAGTTCTTGGCCCCCTGTGCCTGTGCGATCAGCTCGTCCAGCGCCGCGATCTGCGCGCGCACCGTGTCCCGCCACGACTCGTTCGGCGCGTCCATGATCGCCCCGACGGTGTCCAGCGGCACCCCGAGCCGGTGGGCGAGCTGGATGAGCGCCAACCGCCGCAACTCGGCCCGGCCGTACATCCGTTTCCCGCCCCGCCGCTCGGCCGGCGCCACCAGCCCGCGCTCCTCGTAGTAGCGCAGCGCCGACGTGTTCATCGACAGCTTCTCCGCCGCCTCCCCGATCGGGATCAGCTCCGTCACGTGCACTCCCGTTCCACCAGCTCGACCCGACCGAGTGTCTAGCGCCTGGATCTTCGACACAGCATGATGGAAGATGCCCGGCCCCGCGATCTCTAGGCAGCATCAAGAAACAGCCTGTGACGACGAAGTGGAGCTTTGCCATGACGACGGCAGGAGTCAAGCAACGGCGCTGGTTAGGTCCGGACGGGTTGCTGAACACCAAGTATCACCGGGCCGCGGTGAACGTGTTCCTCCTTGTCGTGATCGCGCACTGGGTCGAGCACATCGCCCAGGCCGTGCAGATCTTCGGGCTGGGCTGGCCGCGGCCCAAGGCGGGCGGCGCGCTGGGGCTGGCCTTCCCGTGGCTGGTCAAGTCGGAGTGGCTGCACTACGGGTTCGCGATCGTCATGCTGGTCGCGTTCGTGACGCTGCGGCACGGGTTCACCGGGCGGGCGCGGACGTGGTGGAACGCGGCGATGTGGATCCAGGTGTGGCACCACTTCGAGCACCTGCTGCTGTTGCTGCAGGCCCTCACCGGCGCCTACCTGCTCGGCAAGACGGTCCCGACGAGCATCGCCCAGCTGATCTTCCCAAGGGTCGAGCTGCACCTGTTCTACAACGCGATCGTGTTCATTCCCATGGTGGTGGCCATGGTCATGCACATGCGCCCGCGGCCGGAGGAGCGCGCGCTCATGCAATGCTCGTGTGCGCTGGCGCCGGCCGCCGCACCGGCGCGGTGAGCCCGCACGACCACGTTCTCTCCGTCGGGGTCAGCATCGGCCCACTGCTGCTTCGGGTGCTGCTGCTCGCCGCGATTCCCGTCGTCGCGGGATTCGCCCTGCTGCGCGGTTTCCTCGCCGAGCCGGGGCGGGTCACCGCGACGGCGGTCGCCGGCGTCGCGGGCGGCGCGGTGGTGCTGGAGCTGATGCTGGCCGGCGGGCTCGATCTCCCGGCGCAGGCGGTGCCGCTGGTGCTGGCCGCGCTCGCCGGACCGGTGTACGTGACCCGGTCCAGGAATCCCCGGTTCGCCGGTCTGGCAAGCCGGTTACGAATGATCGCGCCGTGGATCCTCGGGCTGGCCGGCACGATCGCCGTCGTGGAGTTCGCCCGCGCCGTGCTCGGCGGCGGTCCGGCGGCCACCGTGCGGCTGCTGCTGCACACCGGCGTGGTGCTGGCGCTGACCGGCCTTGCGTGGTTCGTCGTGTGCCGGCCGCGCACCAGGATCGGGACCGCCGCCGTCCGGGTGATCGCGGCGGTCCTGGCCATCGCGCTCGCCGGGGGCGTGGCGCAGGCGGCGGTGCTGCGGTCGCCCCCGCCGGTCCCCGGGGTGGCCACCATTCACCAGGCCGCGATCGGTTCATCCACAGTAGATGTGCTGGTCGTGCCGAACCGGCCGGGCTGGAACCTGGTGCACGTGGCGGGCGAGGGCGCCGAGGTGGGCACCGACCCGGATCACCTCGTGCCGGCCGAATCCCGGGCCGGCACCACGGGCGCCTGGGCGGCGGTCCGGCTGCCACCGGGCCGAAGTGGACTGTGGATCCGCTACGGGGGCAACCTCGGCGCCGTCACCACGGACACCGGCGCCGGCGCGCCGGCGCCGGACCGGATCACCGG